>QHRS01000009.1:8132-32426 GCA_003221435.1 Candidatus Rokuibacteriota bacterium | reverse complement strand
GCGGTCGGCGTGGCGATCGTGCGGCTGCTCCGCCGTCTCGGCGTGTCCGTCGACTTTCCCGCCGGCCAGACCTGCTGCGGGCTGCCGCTGCTCAACTCTGGCTACCGTCGCGACGCGGCGCGGGTCGCCCGACGCACCGTGCCGCTGTTCAAGCACTCCGGGGACGTCATCGTGCCGTCCGGCTCGTGCGCCTGGATGATCAAAAAGGAGTATCCGAGTCTCCTCAAGGACGACCCGGCGGCGTTCCGGGAGGCGCAGTCGCTCGCCGCGCGGACGTACGAGCTGTCACAGTTCCTCGTGAGGAAGCTGGGCGTCACCACGCTCGCGTCCACGCTCAGGGGACGCGTGGCGTATCACGACTCGTGCCATCTGCTGCGGGGCCTCGGGGAGTCCGAGGCTCCGCGCACGCTGCTCCGGAACCTCCCCGGCGTCGAGCTGGTGGAGCTGCCCGGGGCCGACCAGTGCTGCGGCTTCGGCGGATCGTTCTCGATTCGCCTCCCGGAGGTGTCGTCCGCGATCCTCGACAGGAAGCTCGCCAGCGTCGAGGCGACGGGGGCGGACTGCCTCGTCGCGTGCGACGCCGGCTGTCTCATGCAGATGAGCGGGGGACTGACGCGCCGCGGCTCCCGCGTCAGCGCCCTGCACCTCGCCGAGCTGCTAGATCATCGAAGGGGGCCTCGGTGGCCCCCTCCGAGCCTCCCCCAGCGTCTGGTTGCGCCGGCAGAGCCGGCGCTCGAAGCCGGATGCGCCGACAAGCTGCTAGAGAATGGGCGAACGGGCTGAGTCGCGCGGATGGCCCAGGCGATGACCGCGTGAGCGAGTCGGCCAGCACGTCCTTTCCGCAGCGGGCGGCGCGAGCCATCAAGGACGAGTTTCTGCAGCAGGCCCTCGCGATCGCGACGACGCGCTTCGTCAACTCGCGCAACGAGGTGTTCCAGGCCTTCCCGCAGGGCGAGGCGCTCCGCGACCGCGCCCGGCAGATCAAGGAGGCGGTCCTGCAGCGGCTCGATCACTACCTCGAGCAGCTCACGGACAACGTCGAGCGCCTCGGCGGCCACGTGCACTTCGCGACCACGGCCGAGGAAGCCCGCGGGATCATCCTCAGCATCGCCCGCGAGAACCGGGTCGAGCTGGTCGTGAAGGGCAAGTCAATGGCGGCGGAGGAGATCGACCTCAACGAGGCGCTCGAGCACGCCGGCATCCGGGTGGCGGAAACGGACCTCGGCGAGTACATCATCCAGCTCGCGCACGAAAAGCCCTCGCACATCATCGCCCCCGCGATCCACAAGACCAAGGCCCAGATCGCCGACGTGTTCGCGAAGGAGCTGCGGCACCAGGTCGCGGCCGATCCCGAAGTCATCACGCGGCTCGCGCGCGGCGCGCTGCGCGACAAGTTCCTCCAGGCCGATATGGGGATCAGCGGCGCCAACTTCGCGGTGGCGAGCACCGGGACCGTGGTGCTCGTCACCAACGAGGGCAACGGGCGCATGGTGACCTCGCTGCCGCGGGTCCACGTGGCGCTCATGGGCGTGGAGAAGGTGATTCCGTCCATGACCGACCTGGTGGTCTTTCTCCAGATCCTCGCCAGGAGCGCGACCGGACAGAAGCTCTCGGCCTACACGACGCTCGTGCGCGGCCCGCGGCAGGCCGCCGAGCTGGACGGGCCGCAGGAGTTTCATCTGGTCCTGATGGACAACGGCCGGGTCAAGCAGCTCGCAGGACCGCTGCGTGAGGCGCTCTACTGCCTCCGCTGCGGCGCCTGCCTCAACGTCTGCCCCGTGTACCGGCAGATCGGCGGACACGCTTACGGGGACACCTATCCGGGCCCGATCGGCATCCTGATGACCGCGATGCTCCGCGGGAACGGGGCGGTGAAGGATCTCGCCCACGCGTCGTCGCTCTGCGGCGCGTGCGCGGAGGTCTGCCCGGTGCGGATCGACATCCCGCGCATGCTCATCGAGCTCAGGGAGCACCTGGACCGGGAGAAAATCGCGCCGTGGCCCGAGCGCGTGATCTTCAAGACCTACGCGCGGCTGCTGGGCCGGCCGGCGCTGTACCGGCTCGCGGGGCCGGTGTCGCGGCTCATGCAGCGGCCCTTCGTCCGCCAGGGACGCATCCGGTCGCTGCCGCTCCTGTTCCGAAAGTGGACCGCCACCCGCGACCTCCCGCCGGTCGCGCCGCGGACGTTCCGCGAACGGTGGGGAGAGCTGGAGCGCGAGCGATGACCGCGCGCGCCGAGTTCATCGGGCGGATCCGCCGCGAGACGAGCAAGACCCCGGGGTTGTTCCCTGCGACTGTGGCCGAGCGTCCGGCCGACCCGGCCGCGGCCGTCGAGCGGGTGCGGCGGCAGCTCGCCGAGCGCTGGCCGCAGGCCATCAGACGCTTCCAGGAGGAGTTCGAGCGGCTCGCGGGCGTGTTTCACGTCGTGCCGCGCATGGACCAGGTGCCGGCCGTGGTCGGGCGAATCGCGCGCGAGCGCAGCGTGCGCCGGGTCATTTGCTGGAGCGCGGCGGCGCTCGGCGCCGACCTCGGGGAGGGCCTCCGGCAGGAGGGACTGGACGCGGTCCCGATGCCCGACGGCATCGTCGGCGAGCCCGAGGCGCGGCGACTGCGCGAGCTCAGCGCGGCCGCCGAGATCGGGGTGACCGGCGCCGATCTCGCGATCGCCGAGACGGGCACGCTCGCGCTCATATCAGGCCGGGGCCGCCCGCGCTCGACCTCGCTGCTGCCGGAGTACCACGTCGCGGTCTTCGATCGCCGGGTGCTAGTGGAGACCGTCGAGCAGGCGGGAGTCGTGCTGGAAGCGTGGCACGCTGAGCCCGCGCGGTCGATGTCTGGCGGCGCGATCACCTTCATCACCGGTCCGAGCCGCACGGCCGACATCGAGCTGACGCTGACCCGCGGTGTCCACGGGCCCCGGGAAGTTCACGCGATCTTCATCGAATGATGCGCGGTGCGGTGGCACAGCCGGCACGGTCTTGACCAAGCGGTACTTCACCCCGAAGGAGGTGGATGCGCTGATCCCCGAGTTGACGCGGATCATGGGCGCCGTCATGGAAGGGCACGCCGCCGCGACGGCCCTCAGGGCCGAGCTGGAGCGGGAGCAGCAGCGAATCTCGCTCTCGGGCGGCGGCACGATCGACCGTGAAGCGTGGCAGCAGAAGGCCGCGGCGATCGTGGAACGCACCGGGGAGGTGCAGCGGGGCCTCGAGCAGATTCTGGAGCTGGGCGGCGCCCCGAAGGACCTGAGCCTCGGACTCGTGGATTTTCCGTATCTGCTCGACAATAATAGGGAAGTGAACCTGTGCTGGCGTCATGGCGAATCCGAGGTCGGCTTCTGGCACGGGCTCGACGAGGGCTACGGCGGGCGCAAGCCGCTCTGAAACGAGTCACGCATGGAACTCATCCTGACGAACACGGGAAGTTATCCGCGGATTGGCGACACCGCCGAGCTGCAGCAGCTGCGGCGCGCCCACGGCCAGCGGGAGCGGGGTGAGATCAGCGCCGAGAGCCTTGCGAAGGTGCAGGACGCGGTGACCGCGGAAGTCGTGCGTGAGCAGATCGCCGCGGGGGTCGAGCTGCCGACCGACGGACAAGTGCGCTGGGGCGACGGCCTCTCGTATTTCGCGGCGAACCTGAACGGCGTCTCGATGAACGGCCTGCTGCGCTTCTTCGACACGAACACGTACTTCCGCCAGCCGGTGGTGACGGGACGGCTCTCCCGGAAGGGGCCGCTGTTCGCGCGGGACTACCGCCAGGCCGTGAAAGCCGCGGGGCGCCCCGTGAAGGCGGTCGTGCCGGGGCCGTACACGATGGCCCGCGGCAGCATCCTCGAGAGCGGCTACCGCTCCGTCCATGCGCTCACGGTGGCGTACGGGGCCGTCCTCGCGCAGGAGGTCTCGGAGCTGGCCGGCCAGGGCGCGCCCGTGATCCAGGTGGACGAGCCCGCCATTCTCCGCCATCCGTCCGATCTGGCGATTCTCGCCGAGGCGCTGGTCGTGCTCGCCCGGGGCAAGGGTGCCGCCCGGCTGTCGCTCGCCACGTACTTCGGCGATGCGGCGCCGATCTACGATGACCTGCAGGACCTGACAGTCGACGTGTTACACGTGGACCTCACGTATTCGCCCGCGCTCGGGCGCGTGATTGCGGACCGGGGCTCGACCAAGGCCCTGTCGCTCGGGCTGCTGGATGCCCGCAACACCAAGATGGAAACCCGGGAGACGGTGTTTCCGCTGCTCGACCTGATCGGGCGCCGCCTGCGGACGCCGGCGCACCTCGCGCCGTCGGCCGGCCTCGAGTACCTGCCTCGCGACCGCGCACGCGCGAAGCTGGAGGCGATGCGCCGGCTTCGCGATGCGTACGTGGGAGAACGCCGATGAGCCGTGCCAAGCTCAAGAGCCTGGGATTCGACCTGCCCCTGCTCCCCACCACCAGCGTGGGCAGCCTCACCAAACCCGACGACCTGCTGGCCGCGCGCGCCAGGCATGCGCGCAACGAGATCACGCAGGCCGAGCTCGAACGCCTCGAGGAGCAAGCCACCGAGTTCTGGATCCGCCAGCAGGAGGAGATCGGCCTCGACGTGCTCGTCGACGGCGAGATGTACCGCGGCGACATGGTCGCGTACTTCGCCGGGCTCATGGGCGGGTTCACGCTCGGCGGGCTCGTGCGCTCCTACGGCAACCGCTACTACCACAAGCCGATCATCGGCGGTGAGGTGAAGTGGCCGGGCCCGATGACGGTCGGGTGGTGGAAGAAGGCGCAGGCGATGACGCGCCGACCGGTGAAGGGCATGCTGACGGGCCCCTACACGGTCATGGACTGGTCGTTCAACGACTATTACCCGGATCGCCGCGCCGCTGCGCGGGCCCTCGCGCGCGAGATCCGCAAGGAAGTGGAGGCGCTCGTCGAGGCGGGCTGCAAGATCATCCAGATCGACGAGCCCGCGCTTTCGGTTCGGGCCGAAGAGCTGCAGGTCGCGATCGAGGCGATGCACGTCGTCACCGAGGGGCTCCCCGCGTACTTCCTGACGCACGTCTGTTACGGGGCGTTCGAGTTCATCTATCCGGCCATGCTCGCCCTGCCGGTTGACAACTGGGACCTCGAAATGTCCAACAGCGGGCTCGATCTCGTGGAGTTGTTCAAGGCGCACCCGTTCACGAAGGACCTCTCGTTCGGTATCGTGGACGTCCACACGCACGTGCTCGAGGATATCGACGTCGTGAAGGAGCGGGTGGCGCGCGCGCTGTCCGTGATGCCAGCGGACCAGGTGTGGCTCGATCCGGACTGCGGCCTCAAGACCCGCACGGTGCCCGAGACGATCGACAAGCTGCGCCTCGTGGTGGAAGCTGCGCAGGCCGCCCGCTTCGCGCTCGGTGCGAAAACGTGAGCGCCGGCGTCTCTCATTCCCAGAACCCGACCTGACCCTCGTGCCGTTCCAATTTACTTCGCCATACTTCGTTGCCCATCGAAGGGGGCCTCGGCGGCCCCCTCCGAGCCTCCCCCAAGGGACCGATGGCGCCGGCGAAGCCGGCGCTCGAACTCGGGTTCTCCGACAGGCGCCATGCGGCATGGTGACCGTGGGCGAGACAGCGCGCGTGGCTGCGTACGCTCCGGTCGGCTCCTCCCTCGGGCCTTGTCTGGCTCGTTATTTGGCCCGGCACAGGGAGCCGAGCATGACTTTTAGTCCGAATTCGTTGGAGGCCTACTAGCCGTGGCGGCGGTGGCGGGGCTCGGACGCTTCTGTCGCCGCAAGCCGCTCGGCGCGATCGGCGGGCTGATCGTGCTCGCGCTGATCGTGCTGGCGCTCTTCGCGGGCGGGATCGCGCCGTACCCGTATGACGAGCCGATCGCCGGCGCTCGGCTCAGGCCGCCGAGCGCGCAGTTCTGGATGGGCACGGACAACCTCGGGCGCGACATGTGGAGCCGCGTCGTCTACGGCGCGCGCGTGTCGGTGACGGTCGGCTTCGGCGCGGTGCTGCTCGGCATCTTCCTGGCGACGATCATCGGCGTGACGAGCGGCTACTTCGCGGGCCGGTACGACATCGTCGTGCAGCGGGTGGTGGACGCGTGGCAGTCCTTCCCGTTCCTGGTGATCACCCTCTCGCTCATGGCCGTGCTCGGGCCGGGGCAGCTGAACGTGATCCTGGCGCTCGGCGTGGTCGGCGCCGCGGGCGCCTCGCGCGTGATTCGCGGCGCGACGATCGGCGTGGCCCACAACCCCTACGTGGAGGCCGCGCGCGCGCTCGGCTGCGGCCACCTGCGGATCCTCGTCCGCTACGTCCTGCCCAACGTCGCGGCGACGGTCATCATCCTCGCGACGATCGGGCTCGGCGGCGCGATCCTCGCCGAGTCGGCGCTGTCGTTCCTCGGCTTCGGCGTTCCGCCGCCGTACCCGTCGTGGGGCGCGATGCTCTCGGGCTCCGGCCGGTCCTACATGTACCAGGCGCCGTGGATGGCGCTCTGGCCGGGCGCCGCGATCTCGCTCGCGGTCTACGGGTTCAACATGCTGGGCGACGCGCTGCGCGACGTGCTGGATCCGCGCCTGCGCGGCGGGGGCGGCCGCCCGACCCGCTGAGCGCCCGCCCGGCTCACCCAGCCTGAGCCGAGGGACCGGTCGGCGAGAAGTCCACGCCGAGCCGCTTCGCCGTGCCCGCGAGCGCGCCCTCGCGCCATGCCGCGGCGGGCTACTGGAACGGCTGAATGCCGCGTGCCCGCATGCACATGAGGTAGAGCTGGGCCGACCCGGCGGTCCGCGGATCGCGGAGGCAGTCCTCCTGGGCGCGCTGGAACTCGGCCTCGCTCACGCCGGGCTTGGCCTGGGAGAAATCGTAGAGCGACGGGACTCCCGGGCGGGGCCGCACGATGATCTCGCACGGCACGATTCCGGCGCGCTCGACGCCGACGACGGTGGACAGGAAGCGAAACGTTCCCGGCGTCTTGCCCCATCGTCCGGCACGATCTCCACCCGGAGGAAGCGTGGATCCGAGAAGACGACCTCGGTCCCCGCCAGGACCTCGAGGATGCGGGTCGGGAACAGATCGTCCACGGTCACGGCCGTGATGGCGTGCGTCCGGTCATTCGCGTCGGCGGCGACCGGGAGCACGAGCAGGGCGGCGGCGAGCGGCGCGAGCAGGATGACCCGTCGTATCGAACGCTTCCTTCTGGGCGTGATCATGAGTCCGGATGGTGGGCCATGCGCGGCCTCCGGTCGCTACGGGATCGCGGCGATGACGGGCGCGTGATCCGACGGCCTTGCGCCCTTCCGCTCCTCGCGGTCGATCAGAACCGCGGAGCAGCGCTTGGCGAGAGAGGGGCTCAGGAGGATGTGATCGATCCGGAGCCCCCGGTTGCGGCGGAACGCCCCCGCGCGGTAGTCCCACCAGGTGTAGAGCCCGCCGGCCTCGGGCTGGTGCATCCGGAGGGCGTCGGTCAGTCCCCAGCCGACCAGCGCGCGGAAGCACTCCCGCTCGGGCTCGCTGCACATGACCTGGCCACGCCATTGCTCGGGATCCCACACGTCGCGCTCGTCGGGAGCGATGTTGAGATCACCGCAGAGCACGAGGTCCTGGCCGGGGTCGAAGGCCGCGGCGAGGAACGCGCGGAGGCGGCGGTACCACTCGAGCTTGTAGGCATACCTGGGCGAGCCCAGCTCGCCGCCGTTCGGGGCGTAGACGTCGACGATGCGCACGCCGTCGATCGTCGTGACGAGAATCCGGCGCTGCGCGTCCGCGCCATCGTCGGGCAGGCATCGGACGATATCCGTCCCCGGCGACCTCGACAGGATCGCGACGCCATTGTAGGTCTTCTCGCCGCACGCGAGCGTCCGGTACCCGAGCCCCCCCAGCTCGGCCACGGGGAAGCGTTCGTCCTCGACCTTGGTCTCTTGAAGGCAGACGATGTCGGGCCGCCGGCGCTCGAGCCACGCGAGCAGCCGGGGCAGGCGCGTGCGGATCGAGTTCACGTTCCAGGTGGCGATCGTCACGACGCTTGAGGATATCACCCGGTGCCCGGCGGGATGGTATCGTCGAGCCGATGGCATCGCTCGTCCCGACCCACGGGAGACGCGCGCGCACGGGAGGCACGTCATGGCACACGGCTATCAGAACTACATCGGCGGCGAGTGGGTCCCCGCGGCGTCGGGGCAGACCTTCGATGATCTGAATCCGGCCGACCGCGACGATCTGATCGGCCGGTTCCCCCGCTCGGATGCTCGCGACGTCGACCGGGCGGTGCAGGCCGCGCAGGAGGGCTTTGCGCGCTGGGCGCGGGTGCCGGCGCCCCGCCGGGCCGAGGTCGTGCGCAAGGCCGGGGAGACCCTGAGGCGGCGGAAGGACGAGCTCGGCCGGCTCATGACGCGCGAGATGGGCAAGGTGCTGACGGAGGCGCTCGGCGACGTGCAGGAGGGAATCGACACCGCCGAGTACATGTTCGGCGAAGGCCGCCGGCTCTTCGGCGTCCAGGCGCCCTGCGAGCTGCCGCAGAAGTTCGGCGTCGCGATCCGCGTGCCGGTCGGCGTGGTGGCCGCGATCACGCCGTGGAATTTCCCGCTGGCGATCCCGACCTGGAAGATCTTCCCGGCGCTCGTCTGCGGCAACGCCGTGGTCTTCAAGCCGGCAGAGGACACGCCGCTCCTCGCCACGCTCCTCGTCGAGATCCTCGCCGAGGCGGGGCTTCCGGGCGGGGTGCTGAACCTCGTCCAGGGATTCGGCGAGGAGGCCGGGGACGCCCTCGTGCGCCACCCTGGCGTGCACCTCGTCTCGTTCACGGGCTCGACCGAGGTCGGGCGCAAGGTCGCGACGATCTGCGCGGCCGAGGGCAAGAAAGTGTCGCTCGAGATGGGCGGGAAGAACGTGATCCTCGTGATGGACGACGCCCGGCTCGACCTCGCCGTGGACGGCGCGGTCTGGGGCGGCTTCGGCACGTCCGGCCAGCGCTGCACCGCAGCGAGCCGGGTGATCGTCCACGAAGGCGTCGCGAGCGCGTTCCTCGACCGCTTCGTCGAGCGCGCGCGCCGCCTGCGCCTCGGCGGGGGGCTCGAGCCGACCACGGACGTGGGCCCCGTCATCAATGCCCGGCAGCTCCAGCGCATCCACGAGTACACGCAGATCGGGCGGAGCGAGGGCGCGCGCGTCCTCACGGGCGGCGAGCCCGCGACCGAGGGCGCCCTCGCCCGGGGCCACTTCTACCGGCCGACCGTGTTCGCCGACGTCGAGCCGAAGATGCGCATCGCGCGTGAGGAGATCTTCGGGCCCTCGGTCGCGGTGCTGCGGGCGAAGAACCTCGACGAGGCGATCGAGATCGCCAACGCCACCAACTACGGTCTCTCCTCGGCGATCTACACGCGCGACATCGATCGCGCCTTCCGCGCGATCGAGGCGCTCGCCACCGGTATCACGTACGTCAACGCCTCGACGATCGGGGCGGAAGTCCAGTTCCCGTTCGGCGGCGTCCGCCAGACGGGCAACGGCCACCGCGAGGGCGGGTGGACCGTGCTCGACATCATGACCGAGTGGAAGACGGTCTACATCGACTATTCGGGCCGCCTCCAGCGCGCCCAGATCGACGTCTAGTACCGTTCCAATTTACTTCGCCATACTTCGTTGCCCATCGAAGGGGGCCTCGGCGGCCCCCTCCGAGCCTCCCCCAAGGGACGGATGGCGCCGGCGAAGCCGGCGCTCGAACTCGGGTTCTCCGACAGGCGCCGCATGGCATGTTGACGATGGGTGAGACGACGCGCGAGACTGCGCACGCGGGGGTCGCGTCCTCGCTCGGGCCTCGTCTGGCTCGTAACTTGGAACGGCACCAGGGGCTCAGCTCGTTGGGTCGAGGCGGTTCCGCACGGCCGCTTGACAGACCGAGTCTCCTTCAATAGCCTGGCCTCCATTCCGTGACGAGTATGCAGAATTCATGGGCAACACCGCGAGCGCGGAACACGGACGGCGGGGATCCGGCGTCCATCGCACCGCAAGAGCGGGAAGGCAGGAGGACGCAGATGAGAACATGCGCAAAGCTCTCGGTCCCTGTTCTGGCCATCGTCCTGGCGGCACTGCTCTATCAGTGGGCAAGACCCCTGCTCGCAGCCGACGTGGATGCGCCGGCTCGGGGGATCGCGGGAATCGTAAAAGCCGAGGGGGGTCGCCCACTGGCTGGGGTCTGGGTCACCGCGGTGAATTCAACGACCGCCAGCCACCCTCGAAAGACCGCCGTGACAGACGAGAACGGCCGTTACGTGATCCGCGATCTTCCGGGCCCGAACCCCTATCAGGTTCGGGCACGAGTCTACGGATACGCTGACCGCTGGATCAAAAACGTTTCGGCGGGAACCGTGGTCAACATCGAGTACCTGGCCCAGGACAGGTTGGGTACCAAGGAGACGGCTGCCCAATATCCGGCCCAGTATTGGCTCTCGCTGGTCGACGTCCCATCCGAGTCGAAGGTGAAGGCGGCCGGCTTTCAGGATCGACGGCATTGGATGGGCCAGTTCAACATGGTCTGTCAGCTCTGCCATCAGCTGGGAACAGCGGCCACTCGGCGGCCGAAGACCCGAGACGAGTGGGATGCGGTCCTCAAGCTCGCCGGTAACATGGACGGCTTCGCGAACCTCCTGAATCGAGACTTGCTCCTGGACACGTTGGCCGCGTGGTCGGAGAAGATCAAAGGCGGAGCTACTCCACCCGAAGCCCCTCCCCGGCCCGCGGGGAAGGCTGCGGAGTACGTGCTGAGCGAGTGGGAGGTTGGGACGCCCTTCTCCTACCAGCACGACCTGGCCGCTGCGTACGTGTGGGACCCCGCGATCGGAGCGGCCCCGCCCAGAGGCGCCACGGGGAAATGGGTCTACACCGGCGACATCGGCTGGGGCACGATCTACGGCGTGAACATCGAGTCCGGCCAGGTGAAAGTCTGGGAGATTCCATTCGTGCCGGCCCAACGGTGGGCCTTTCAAAGCTGGAGTGTCTACCCCTGGAAATCGAACCCCCACACCTTGGAGGTCGACAAGGACGGCCGGCTGGTCATCTTGGCCGACATCTCCGACGAGGACGGGGCCGGCGCTTTCCCTGTGGGCAACAGGGACATCGTTATCTTTGACCCACGGACCGAGGGTTGGATTCCCATCGTGACGAAGTGCGACACTCATACGCTCCGAATCGACCAACAGGGGCGCTACTGGCTGAGTGGCAACATCGATCTTCTCTGCATGTATGACCCCAAGACCAAGACCGAGCGACAGTGGGATCTGCCGGTAGCGTTCAAATCGATCGGGGGCTTCCTGTACGGAATCGACGTGGCCCCTGACGGGACGGTCTGGTTCAGTCAGCCCTTCGGCAACTCCATCGGCCGGTACGATCCCGCGACCGACACCATCAAGCAGTGGGAGGTCCCCGCGCCGGGCTACGGCCCGCGCCGTCTGAGGACCGATTCGAAGGGGAATGTCTGGCTGCCGCTGGTGAGTGGGCACGTCGGCGTCTTCGAGCCGAAGACGGAGCGGTTCAGGTTCTGGGCGACGCCCGGCCCGAAGAGACAGTCGCCGCCTGGCAGCACCGCCTACCACTACAACCTCTTCGTGGACAGGACCGGCAACGCGGGCAAGCGCGACACCGTCTACATCAGTGGCACCGATTCGGATTCCATCGTCGCGTTCGATCCCGAGAGGGAAGCATTCGTGACCTATCGGGTCCCGACCTCGGGGTTTTTCATCAGGGAGCTGGAGGCGTTCGACGGAGCTATCTGGACGGTCTACTCGAACGAGTCCCGGTCCCCAGACTCGTCAGGCTCGAGATGTCCAGGTAAGGTCAGAAGATCTGTAAGCGCCGCAGGGCGGTGTAGCCTTCAGTTCGGCAACCGCGAACCCGGAGCGTGCGCCGGGACAAGGAGACACCACGCATCCCCCCCTGCGCCTTCCCGAGCAACACCGGTCTCGGGACACCCAACGGCCTTACTCGACATCACGGTGTCCAATCTGCTAAAGCTGGAATGAGGGCTTGATTCATTGATGGCCCGCCTGTCGCGCTCTGGCGCCCGTGGCCGAGCCTCTGCGCATAGGCACCCGGCAGGAGTCTGTCCGTCGACCTCACAGAGCGGAGGGCGAGATGCCGAAACTGACGCTTGTTGCAGAGCGAAGGCCGCTCAAAGTCTACGATCTCAACGGGCCGGTGATGCGGATCGGTCGCGGAGAAGGCATGGACGTCGTCATCGACAATGTCTCGGTGTCGCGTCGGCAGGCCGAGATCCGCCTCGAAGGCGATCACTGGGTCGTCCGAGACCTCGGCACGGGCAATGGCACGTTCCTCAACGGAGAGCGCGTGGAAGGAGATCGGGCGCTCAAGCCTGGCGACGAGCTCTCGTTCGGCAAATTCTCGCTCTTCTTCGACCACGTCCCCGCGGAGCCGGTCGTCGAAGTCCGAACCGCTCCGGCCGCGAACGCTCAATCCACGGGCACGCTGCTGTTGCAGCCTGAAGAAATGGCGAAGCTGCGACAAGCGATGGCGCAGAAACGTCAGGCACAGCTGCAATGGGAAGCATCGGGGAAGAAGGGGGTTTACTATCTGACGAACGGTTCGACGGTGGTGGGCCGAACTGAACTCTGCGATCTTCAGGTACCGATCCGTGGTCCGAAGCAGCACATTCTCATCGTCCGCGACGGATCCAACTGCGAAGTGCGCAACCTCTCGTGGTGGTACGGGATGAAGGTGAATGGAGAATCGAGTCGCCGTGCCACGCTGCAGAGCGGAGATCGGATCGACGTTGGCGGGCTTCGGCTGACCTTCTTGGACGAGATGCGCTGAAGAGCGCGCCTCGTTCAGCCTCGTCCCCCTACGGTGCGGTCTTTCTTCCCCGCCACGCGCTTCGTGTGGAGCGCCCGCGCACCGCGTCCGGGACGCCGAAGTGGCTGATTCGCTCGATCTGAAGCTCGGTCTCTACGAGATCCTCGCCGAGCTGGGCCGGGGAACCGCGGGCGTCGTCTACAAGGCCTGGGACTACGAGCTCGGTCGCATGGTCGCCGTGAAGATTCTCCGCCTGGACCCCATCAGCGCGCACGAGTCGGACGCGGCACTGAAGCGGCGGTTCCTTCAGGAGGCCGTCGCCGCCGGGCGGCTCACCCATCCATCGATCGTGACGGTTCACGATGTCGGGGAACTCGACGCCAAGCCCTACATCGTCATGGAGTACGTCGAAGGGCGGACGTTGGCGGACGTCATCGCCGCCAACGGTCCGCTTCCGTCAGAGGAAGCCGTGCGGCTGGTGATGCAGGTGTGCGAGGCCATCGAGTACGCGCACGGACAGCACGTCGTGCACAGGGATATCAAGCCCAGCAACATCCTCGTCGGTGCGGACGGAGCCGTGAAAGTCACCGACTTTGGCATTGCCCGGATCGCGGGGGCCCATCACACACAAACGGGTGCGATGCTCGGGACGCCCGCCTACATGTCTCCGGAGCAGGTCAAGGGTGAGGTGGCCGATGCCCGAAGCGACGAGTTTGCGCTCGGCGTCGTCCTCTACGAGGCGCTGACCGGGGTAAGTCCATTCAAGGCCGATGAACTCGCTGCCGTGCTGTACCAGATCGTTCACGTGGAGCCCGTGCCCCTCCGTCAGCAGGATCCGTCGCTCTCGCCCGCCCTTGAGGCGGTGGCCGCCCGGGCATTGGCAAAGGAGCCGGCGGCACGGTACCCGAGCGCCAAGGCACTCGCGAATGCGCTCGCGCAGGCCTTGGCATCGCCGACCGCCCCGCTCGAAGCGCCGGGGCATGCGAGTGGGTGGCCAAGGGCGGCCCTGGCAACGCGCCCGCGCCTGGTGGCAGCTGGCGCAGTGGGCGTCCTCGTTCTGAGCGTGGGCGCTTGGGCTGGCTGGAGCCGTTTGCCGGCTCTGGGTCGTACCGTAGAGTCGTCGGCGTCACGCGAGTCGGCGTGCATGAGCGTGAACGCGACTCCATTCGCGACCGTGTACGTGGATGGGCGGTTCGCCGGGCACACCCCGAAGGCGTGCCTTCGAATTTCGTTGGGCGACCATCGGGTCCATTTCAGGACGAAAGGCCAGCGCAGCCCGGAACGCCTGATCAATGTCACGTCACGACACACCCCGGACGATCCTATCCGTGTGAGCTACGACTTCACGAGTGGCCGGTTCGTCGCCGAATGACGACGCGGCGGCCGCGCGCGCGTCTTCTTCTCCTCGTTGCGTGTCTCGAAACGGTCGCGGGCTGTGCGACGGTACGGGAGATCGCCGGGGACGTCAGCAACGCGACCAAGTCGGTCAAGTACAAGTTGGCGGGAGTGGATCCGGCTCAGCGGGCGAATCTCGAGCGAGGATTGGTCCAGCTCAAGGCGGGCGAGCACACGGTCGCGCTGCGGTCGCTCCGCCGGGCACTGTGGGATGTCGAGCGGATCGAGCAGCGCTCGCTCCGCCTGGAGGAACTCGCAGAGACGTACCGCGCCCTCGCCGACGTCTACAGCAATCTCCGGAAGACCGAATGGGCGAACGAACACCGGGCGCTGGCCGCGGCGCTCGGCGAGGACGCGCGGCCCGAGGGCCGAGCCAACCCCCCGGAAAGGTCGCTGACGAAAGCGAAAGCGGCGTATCACGCTGCCAAGTTCCGCAAAGCCGTGGGCGCCCTTCGCGAGGGGCTGGTCGACCTTGAAAGGGTGGCGCCGACGTCGGCACGACTGGGGGCCCTGAAAGAGACTCGGTGCTACCTGGTGCTCGCCCACTTTGCCCTGGATCAGGAGGAACGGGCCCGCGAGGAAATTCGACGGCTCGCAGCCTTGGACGGCTCGGTGGGGTTCTGCCAGCAGCAGGCTCCACCGGCCGTCCAGGTCCTCATCCGTGACGTGCAGGCAAACGAACCACCCGGCGCCAAACAGGGCATCCGGTGATCGGTTCGCCCCAGGCGGCGACGTTGCCAGCAATGCCCTCCTGCGAACAGGTCTCCGCCGGTGCCTGATCGGCCAGCCCTCGTCACGTTCGCCAACCTCACCGACCCAGGGAGGGTGCGGACGCGAAACGAGGATTGCTTTGGCGCCTTCGAACCCGCCGACCCCGCGGTGTTGCGCACTCGTGGACGGCTCTTCGTCGTCGCCGACGGGATGGGCAGCCATGCGCGAGGGGACGTGGCGAGTCGCCTCGCGGTCGAGACGATTCGGGATGTCTACTACGATCACGCGCTTCCAGAGATGCTTCCTCGCGCTCTCCACCTGAGCGTGCAGACGGCGAACACGGTTGTCTATCGCGAGGGTCAGCGCGACGTCGGTGAGCCCCGCATGGGCACGACCTTGACGATGCTCGTCGTCCGAGATCACGAGGCGTTCGTCGCCCATGTCGGAGACAGTCGCGCGTACCTCATCCGAGGAACGCAGATTCGGCAGCTGACAGAGGATCACTCTCTGGTGTCTGAGCTGGTCCAGAAAGGCCCAACATTATCCTTCGCGCGCTAGGGACTTCCCGTGAAGTGACGGTAGATGTCCATGGGCCGTTGCCATTGATCACCGGAGATACCCTGGTGCTCTGTACGGACGGTCTCAGCCGGCTCGTGACGCCGAACGAGATCCGACGACTCGCCCAAGCTGCGTCGCCGCATCGGGCGTGCGAGCGACTCGTGTCGCTCGCGAACCGGCGGGGCGGCCCGGACAACATCACAGTTCAGGTGATCCAGATAGAATGGCGCCTGCGCATGGTCAGGTCTGTCGCGAGCGTCCTGGCTGGCCTGGCTGGAGCGGCACGCAGATGGCGCCGCGGGCCGAGTGGAGCGGCTTCGTCGTCTCCCGATCTGGCCTCGTGCTGACGAACGTGCACGTGGTCTGGGGAGGATCGGGTGGAACACTCTTGCCGACTAAAGAAACGAGGAGATGTCCCTGGGGACGCGTACACTGAAGGAGGGTGAGGAGCTTGGCAATGCGCGGGTTCGGATATGGTGACCGGCTCGCCGTGGGAGCGTGATGCGATGTCAGCGATCCCCGGCCCGCGATCCCGAGAGCTGATGAAGTTGCGCAAGCAATATGTCGCCCGCGGCCTCGATCAGCAGCATCCGGTCTTCGCCGCTTCGACGACGGGCGCCACCGTTACCGACGTCGACGGCAACCGGTACATCGATTTCGCCGGCGGCATCGGCGCGCTCAACGCGGGCGCCAACCATCCCGAGGTGGTGGAGGCGGTCAGCGAGCAGGCGGGCCGGATGCTTCATGCCTCCTTCCACGTGCTGATGTACGAGCCGTACGTGCGCCTGGCCGAGCGCCTCTGCGAAATCACGCCCGGAGCAGTCGACAAGAAGGTGATGCTGATCAACTCCGGCGCGGAGGCGGTCGAGAATGCGGTGAAGATCGCGCGCTACGCGACAGGCCGGCCCGCCGTCATCACCTTCGAGAACGCCTTCCACGGGCGAACCCTCGTGGCGCTCTCGCTCACGAGCCGGGCGCGCAGCGAGGGTTTCGGGCCGCTCGCGCCCGAGGTCTATCGCAGTCCGTTCCCGTACGTCTATCGCTCGAGCTCCGGGTCAGAGGCGAAGACCGCGGCGTCCTGTGTCCAGGCGTTCCGGCGGCTGGTCGACAAGGTCGGCGCGGACCGCGTCGCGGCGACGATCATGGAGCCGGTCCAGGGGGAGGGCGGCTTCGTGGTCCCACCCGCGGCCTTCGTCCAGGGGGTTTCAGCCTATTGCCGGACGCGGAACATCCTGTTCATCGCCGACGAGATCCAGACGGGGTTTTACCGCACCGGCCGCCGCTTCGGCATCGAGCACTTCGACGTCGTGCCCGACCTCATGGCGGTGGCGAAGTCGATCGCGGACGGGCTGCCGCTCTCGGCGGTGATCGGGCGGCGGGACGTGATGGACGCGATCCCGCCCGGCGGGCTCGGCACGACCTACGGCGGCAATCCGGTCGCGTGCGCCGCCGCTCTCAAGGTCATCGAGATACTCGAGCGCGAGGACTACGGGGCCCGCGCCTTCAAGGCGTGGCAGGCGTCGTGGGAGCTGATCGGCGACGTGCGCGGGCTCGGCGCGATGGTCGCGATGGAACTGGTCACGGACCGCCAGACGAAGACGCCGGCCGCCGATGCGACCAGCGCCGTCATAGCCGAGGCGCTCCGCGCCGGCCTCGTGCTCGTCAAGGCGGGCGCGCACAAGAACGTCGTCCGCTTCCTCGGCCCGCTCAGCATCACCGACGACGAGCTGGAGCAGGGCCTGAAGGTCCTCGAGCGCGCGCTGGGGACCGTTTCTTCGGCGGGAGCCTCGCCGGTCTCCCGTCATGCGCGGCCTGCTCGTACGCGTGCGCGATCCTGAGAATCCCGGCCCCCTGCCACGAGTCTCCGACGATCTGAGTGCCGAGCGGGAGGCCGCGCGCCGCGTCGCGCCCGGGTCGAACAATTTGAGATAGCGTTCCGCGAGAGAGACCGTCTCCGGGCGCACGATCACGAAGCCGGTCGGGAATGGGGAGCGGTCGCCAAAAATCCGCTTGACACCGCGCGCGACGCGATCTTACAAGTTGGCGCATTCGCCAAAAGCGGCGACGATCACCCCCGATCCAGGCCCCCGAGCTCGTTCAGGAGGTCATCGCCGGACGGCTGATTCCCGGACAAACCCAGCGGCACCAGGAGGCCAGCGATGGACATGAACCGACGGGACGCGTTGAAGGCACTCGGCGTGGCGGCGGGAGCGACGTTCGCGGCGGCGCTTTCCCCGGGGCGAGGCGCGGCGCAGGGCGGGGAGATCTCCGTCGGTAGCCTCCTGGACGGCACCGGGCCGATCAACATCTACGGCCTGCCGATGATCGACAGCACGAAGTTCGTCATCGACGACATCAACGCGAGCGGCGGTGTCCTCGGCAAGAAGCTCCGGCTGATCCAGCTCGACGCGCAGTCGGACAATCAGCTCTACGCGCAGTACGCGACCAAGCTCCTCGTGGAAGACAAGGTCGCCGTCCTCATGGGCGGCATCACCAGCGCGTCGCGGGAGGCGGTCCGGCCGGTCGTCGACAAATACAAGCAGGTCTACTTCTACAACGAGCAGTACGAGGGCGGGGTCTGCGACAAGCTCGTGTTCTGCACCGGGGTCACCCCGGCCCAGCAGCTCGGCACGCTGATCCCCTGGGCGGTGAAGCAGTACGGCAAGAAGGTCTACACGCTCGCGGCCGACTACAACTACGGCCACATCTCCGCGGATTGGGTGAAGGTGTTCCTCCAGAAGGCGGGCGGAACGCTGCTCAACCAGGAGTTCATTCCGCTGGACGTCGTCAATTTCGACTCGGTGATCAAGCGGATCGAGGGGGCGAAGCCCGACGTCGTGATGTCGCTGCTCGTCGGCGGCAACCACATCGCGTTCTACCACCAGTTCGCCGCGACCGGCCTCAAGGGTAAGATCCCGATCGTGTCGGCGACCTTCGGCCTCGGCAACGAGCAGGTCGTCCTGGCGCCGGAGGAGGTCGAGGGCCTTGTCGTCATCTACCCCTACTTCCAGGAGCTCGAGAACGCGACGAACAGACGTACGCCTATGTCACGGACTCCGCATGCACCGTCTGGAACGGCTGGCACCTGTGGGCGATGGCGGTCAACAAGGCGGGCTCGCTCGAGCGCGAGGCGGTGATCAAGGCGCTCGAGAGCGGTTTGAAATTCAAGTCGCCCGAGGGTGAGATCACGCTGAACCCGCAGAGTCACCACGTGGTGCACACCGTGCACCTCGCGAAGGTGAACAAGAAGCGCGGGTTCTCGATCATCAAGACGTTCCCGGACGTTTCGCCGACGGACACGATGCAGGTGTGCGACCTGATCAAGAATCCGAATCAGGCGACCCAGTACACCCCGAAGTTCTAGCGGAATTGAAAAACCGGGCAGGCCGCTGCCAACTTCGAGCGCCGGCTTTGCCGGCGCAATGCGGTTCTGGGGGAGGCTCGGAGGGGGCCGTCGAGGCCCTCTTCGAGCGTTTATCGGCGGCCTGATGGACCTGCTCGCGGTCACGGCGTTCGGCACCGTCTACGCGATCGCCACGCTCGTGCTGCTGGCCCTGGGGCTCGCGGTGATCTTCGGCATGATGGGCGTCATCAACCTGGCCCAGGCGGAACTGCTCATGCTGGGCGCCTACACCGTCCTGCTGGCCACCTCGCACGGCGCCAGCGTGTGGGCCGGGATCGCCCTGGCGCCGCTGGTCGTCGGCCTGATCGGCGTCGTCATCGAGCGGACGATCATCCAGTTCCTCTACGGGCGCATGCTCGACACGATGCTGGCGACGTGGGGACTGAGCCTCGCCCTCGTCGGGACCGTCACGCTGGTATTCGGTCCGACGACGGAAGGCATCGCGACGCCGCTCGGGTACCAGACGATCGGCCGCTACAGCATCGCCCACTACAACGTCTTCGTGGTCGCGGTCGCCCTCGGCGCGCTCGGGCTCACCTACGGCCTGTTCAACTACACGGGCTGGGGCCTCGTGGCACGGGCGACCATGCAGAACGCGACGATGGTCGCCGGGCTCGGGGTGAACCCGGCGCGCGTCTACATGGCCACGTTCGCCTACGGCTCGGCGCTGGCCGGGCTCGGCGGCGCGATCATGGCGCCCCTCACGGGTGTGGTGCCGACGCTCGGGCTCGCGTTCATCGCCAAGATTTTCATCACCGTGATCGTCGGTGGGCCCGTGATCCTGCTCGGCACCACGACCTCGGGCGCCGTGCTCGGGCTCGTCGAGAGCATCGTGTCCTACGCCTCGACGCCGATGTACGGGCAGGTGGCGATGCTCGCCTTCGCGATCGTCCTGTTGCGCCTCCTGCCGCAGGGCATCTCGGGCTTTTGGCGGCGCGGCGTGTAGCGGCTTCGCTGGCGGTCTGGGCGGTCGCCGGTGTGGCGCTCGCGGCGCTGCCGTTTCTGTTGTCGCTCTTCCAGGTCGTCCAGCTGACCGTGTTCATGATCTTCTGCCTGCTCGCGTTGAGCCTCGACCTGATCTGGGGCTTCGGCGGTATCCTCTCGTTCGGCCAGGCGGCCTTCTTCGGCGTAGGCGGCTACGCGTATGGGGTCATCGGGATCAACTCTGGCCGGACGGCGCTTGCGGTCGTTGCGGCGGTGGTCGCGGCCGCCCTGCTCGCCGCCCTGCTCGGCTACTTCACGTTCTACGGGCGGGTCGGCGCCATGTACTTCGCCGTGATCACGCTCACCGTGACGCTGATCCTGCACCAGGTGATGGGCAGCACCGCCGACCCGCGGTACGCAGTCGGCGCCGCGCGGCTCGGCGGCTACAACGGCATGACCAACATCCCGTCGCTCGCCCTCGAGCTGCCGGGGCGCCCGTCGATCGTGCTCGAGCCCGTGCCGCTCTTCTACGCAGTGGGCGCCACGCTTCTGCTGATCGTGGCGCTCTGCCGCGCGCTGGTCCGCTCATCGTTCGGGCGTGTGCTCCGCGCCATCCGCGAGGACGAGCGGCGGACCGAGCTGCTCGGCTATGACATCCGCTGGCGCAAGCTCCTGACCTTCGTCATCTCGGGCGGTATCGCCGGGCTCGCGGGCGGGCTCTTCGCGGGGTGGGGCAACTTCGTCAACCCGCAGGTGTTCAGCCTGTCCCAGTCGGCGCTCGTCGTTATCTGGGTGATGGTCGGGGGCCGCGGAACGCTCTACGGCGCCGTCGCCGGCACGCTCGTCGTCCAGTTCCTGACGAACTATCTCGGCGCCGCCTCGGTCACCTACACGACGGTGCTCCTCGGTGTGGCCCTCGTCCTGATCGTGCTCCTGTTCCCGCGCGGGCTCGTGCCGTCGCTCGGCCTCGCCGCTCGTCGGCTCGCCCTGGGACTGGCGCAGGCGCCTCCCGCCGAGGACTCCGGGCCGGCGTGAGCGACATCGTGCTCGAGACGCGGGGGCTCGTGAAGGAGTTCGGCGGGCTCCGCGCGGTCGACGGCGTGGACTTCGTCCTACGGCGCGGAGAGCTGCGGTGCTTGATTGGCCCGAACGGCGCCGGCAAGAGCACCTTCTTCCACCTGCTGGCGGGCACGCTCAGGCCGACCGCCGGAGGGATCCGGTTCAAGGACCTGGACCTCACACGGCTCGAGCCGCACGAGATCGCCCGCGCCGGGATGGGGATCAAGTTTCAGGTGCCGCGGGTGTACGACCAGCTTCCGGTCGCCGAGAACCTGTGGCTCTCGGCTCACGTGCGCCACGGCCGGGCTGCCGCAGGCACTGTGGCCGACCGTGTCCTCGACGAGATCCGATTCCTCCAGCACCGGAACACGCCGGTGGGACACCTCTCCCACGGCGACCGCCAGTGGGTCGAGATCGGCATGGTGCTGGCGGCCGAGCCCGAGCTGATTCTGCTCGACGAGCCGACGGCGGGGATGACCCACGCCGAGGCGCGCCGGACCGCCGACCTCGTGCGCGAGATCAACCGGCGGGCGACCGTCATCGTGGTCGAGCACGACATGGACTTCGTCCGGCACCTCGCGGCCGGCGTCACGGTGCTCCATCGGGGCGCGATCCTGGCCCAGGGCAGCATGGACGAGATCCGTGACAACCCCGTCGTGCGGGACATCTACCTCGGGAAGCGCCGGCGTGCTCGAGGCTGACGGCATTCACGCGGCGTACGGCCAGGTACCGGTGCTGAACGGCGTGTCGCTGCGCGTGGCGTTTCGCGAGCGCGTGGTCATCATCGGCCGGAACGGCGTCGGCAAGACGGCGCTGCTGCGGACGCTCATGGGCTTCCTCCGCTGCCGTCGGGGGCGGATCCGGCTGATGGATAGGGACATCACACCCCTGCCGGCGTACGCGCGCGCCCGCCTCGGGATCGGGTATGTTCCTCAGGGGCGGGAGATCTTTCCCGGGCTCACGGTGCGGGAGAATCTCAAGATGGGAGCGGTGGGAGGCGGAGGGCCGCCGTCGCGGTTCGATGAGCTGCTCGAGATCTTCCCGCGGCTCGGCGAGCGGCTCGAGCAGCGCGGCGGCAGCCTCTCGGGCGGCGAGCAGCAGATCCTCGCGATCGCCCGCGCGCTCATGGGCGACCCGAAGCTCCTGCTCCTGGACGAGCCGACGGAGGGCATCCAGCCGTCGATCGTGGACGAGATCCTCAACCAGCTCCTCGGCATCAATACGCGGCTCGGCGTCACGATGATCCTCGTCGAGCAGAACCTCGAGTTCGCCTGCGAGTTCGCCCAGCGCGCGTACACGATGCTGAAGGGACAGATCACCGAAGAGCTCGAGCCCGAGAGCCTGAACGATCCGCGCATCATCGCCGAATACCTCGGCGTCTGAGGCGGGCCTGCCCCGCCCGAAGGAGGAGTGATGAAGATCGACGAGCCCGTCACGAAAGAGACCATCGAGTGCTTGGGCGTGCTGGCCGGCCTGCCCCTGCCGGCGCCGCGGCGCGACAAGCTCGTGCCGATGGCGTCGGCGCTCATCGCCGCCGCCAACGAGCTGAATCGCAAGATGGCGGAGGGCCGCCGCAGAGGCGTGTCACCCATCACCCGGTTCCCGGAGCGATAGGAGGCGTCGCATGACACAGGTCGATCTGCTGAACCTGACGATCGCCCAGGCCGCGCCACGGCTCGAGCGGCGAGAGCTGTCGCCCGTGGAGCTGACCGAGGCGATGCTCCAGCGCATCGCCGCGGTCAACACGCAGCTCAACGCCTACATCACCGTTTGCGCGCAGCAGGCGCGCGACGTGGCCCAGGCGACGGAGCGCATGATCCGGGCGGGGTACTACCTCGGACCGCTGCACGGCATCCCGATCGCGCTCAAGGACAACATCTACACGCGCGGCATCCGGACGACGGCGGGGGCGAAGATCCTCGCCGACTTTGTTCCCGACGAGGACGCGAGCGTCACCGCCCGGCTCAAGCGCGCCGGCGCCATCATCCTCGGCAAGGTCAACATGCACGAGTTCGCCTGGGGCGGCACGACCGACAACCCGCATTACGGCACCTGTCGCAATCCCTGGAACCCGGAGCGTTTCCCCGCGGGATCGAGCGGCGGCTCCGGCGCGGCTGTGGCCGCGCGCACCTGCCTCGGCGCGCTCGGGACGGACACGGGCGGTTCGATCCGGCTGCCGTCGTCGGTGAACGGGATCGTCGGCATCCGGCCGACCATCGGCCGCGTGAGCAACTACAACGTCGTGCCCCTGGCCTGGACCATGGACACCGTGTCGCCGATGACCCGCACCGTGGAAGACTGCGTCACGATGTTCGAGGTGATCGCGGGCTGGGATCCGCTCGACCCGCACTCGGCCCAGGTGCCGGTCGCGGACTACCGGGCGGAGCTGGGGCGCGGCATTCGTGGCCTGCGCATCGGCCTCATTCGGGACTACTCCCTCACACACGTGCAAAAGGCGGTCGGCGACGCGGTCCGGAGCGCGTTGAAGACGCTCGAGGACCTCGGCGCCCGGACCGAGGAGATCCCGATGCCGTCGATCCACGGCAACATCTCGGCCCAGCTCACGATCGAGTCCTGTGAGCCGAGCGCGTACCATCAGGAGTGGCTGCGCACGCGTCCGGGCGACTACGGCGAGGACGTCCGCACGCTGCTCGAGATGGGGGAGATGTACCTCGCGACCCACTACATCCAGGCCCAGCGCTACCGGAGCGTGCTGCGCCGGGAATTCGTCGAGGGGTTCAGGCAGGTCGACGTCTTCGTCACGCCGACCCTTCCCTTTACCGCGACGCCGTGCGGAGCCACCGAGGTCGTGATCGAGAACAACCTGAAGGAGGACATGCTCTCGGCCATCATGCAGTTCACCGGCGTGCCGAGCCTCGCCGGTCTGCCCGCGCTCTCGCTCCCGGTCGGCTTCGATCCGGACGGCCTGCCCGTCGGGATGCAGGTGATCGGCCGGCCGTTCGACGAGGGCACGCTGTTCCGGCTGGGCCACGCCTACCAGGGCGCGACGAGCTGGCACACGAAGTCACCCCGGCTGTAGAGCATCGGCGGGGGCCTCGACGACCCCCTCCAAACCTCCCCCAGTACCGAATTGCGCCGGCAAAGCCGGCGCTCGAAGGCAGATATTCCGACGGGCTGTATGCGTCCGACGGTGGGCGGCGCCTGGGTGTCGCACACAAAACTTAAGGATCGGCACCCGTGTGCCGTAGATTGTTCCAGGTACTGCGATAACCACGGGGCGCCGCAATTACAGCTCGGGTGAACACAGAGGGGGCAGGGAGCAACGACATGCGCGAGCGAAAATGGCAAGTGTGCGTGGCGGTCGTACCGGTGTCGATGCTGGCTCTCATCTTCCTCGGGTGTGCCAAGGAGCCTGTGACGCTGAGGGCCATGGTCCCCGGATCGGTCGGCTCGTCGGGGATCGGCATCGGAGACACGAGCGGTGCCGCGCGGAATGGTGGCGCCGGGCAGGACGGTATGAGC
>QHRS01000009.1:0-7961 GCA_003221435.1 Candidatus Rokuibacteriota bacterium | reverse complement strand
GACGCCGACGGCGCGGCGGTGGGCGCAAACGCCGTGCAGTCCGGGACGAAGCTCGCGGCGACGCGACCGGAGCCCAGGGAGTTCACGCCGGTCGCGGAGCTGAGGGACATCCACTTCGACTTCGACAAGTACGACCTCCGTCCCGAGGACTCGACGATGCTCGCCGCGAACGCCGAGTGGCTGCGGACTCATCCGCGTGACCTCATCCTGATCGAGGGCCACTGCGACGACCGTGGCACGAACGAATACAATCTGGCCCTCGGCCACCACCGCGCCGAATCGACGATGAAATACCTCGTCTCGCAGGGCGTGCAGGCGAATCGGATCACGGTGATCAGCTTCGGTGAGGAGCGGCCGCTCTGCACGGAGGACAGCGAGGGCTGCTGGGCCATGAACCGCCGGGCGCATTTCCTGGTCCGGCGCCGGTAAGCGGTCCCGGCATCGATCTTCCGCTCAGCTCGGGCTGCTGATCGCTCCCAGCTCTAGCAGCTCTTCGATTCGCGCTATCGGATAGCGGAGAACCTCGACGAGAACTTCGCGGGTGTGCTCGCCGACCCGATATGGCGCGGGCGCGGTCGGGCCCACGGGGCGCCCGTCGAGGTGAAACGGCGCGCCGGTCACCCGCACGGCGTCGCGGCTGGGATGGGGCACGGCGGGAAAGGCACGGCGCGCGGCCAGGTGCGGGTGCGCCACGACCTCGGCCGGCGAGAGCACTGGAGCGCACGGGATGCGCGCGGCCATGAGCGCGTCCATCGTCTCCTCGACCGTTTTGAAGCCGGAGAGCCATTCGTCGATGATCGCTCGAATCTCCGGCCAGTGCTCGCGGCGGTCGAGCGGAGTGGCGAAGCGCGGATCGTGCTCGAGTTGGGGACGGCCGAGCGCCGCGACCAGGCGGGGCCAGAGCTGCGGAGCGCCGACGGTCTGCATCGCGAGGTGCCGACCTCCGATCGTCTGGACCACCATGCCGGGGCGGGGCCCCGGGTATTCGCCACCGCCGTTCAGCACGCTGCCGAACGAGATGTCCTCCGCACCGACTAGCGCTTCGAGCATCGACACGTCGAGATAGGCTCCCTGCCCGGTGCGGGCCCGGCGGACCAGCGCCGCCGAGATGGCGCCGAACGCGTGCGTACCCGCCAGCACGTCCGCCGCCTGGAGGTAGGCGACCCGAGGCACCGCTTGATCCTCCTGCTCGAGGTGCATGACTCCCGAGATCGCATGAATGATGTGGGCGAACGCCGGCCGTTCGCGCAGGGGGCCAGTCTGGCCGTAGCCGGAGATCGAGCAGTAGACGAGATCGGGCTTCACGGCGGCCAGCGTGGCGTAGTCGCAGCGTAGCTTCGCGGCCACGCCGGGCATGAAGTTCTCGACCGCGACATCGGCGGCGCGCGCCAGGTCGAGCACGAGGCCGCGGGCCTCGGGATGCGCGAGGTCGATCCCCACGCTCAGCTTGCCCGCGTTGCAGCGGACGAAGTACGTGCTCTGGTCGTTTCGGCCCGCTTCGAGCTGGAGAAACGCGCGGCGCATCTCGTCGCCCTCGCCGGGCCGTTCGACCTTGACGATCCGCGCGCCGAGGTCGGCGAGGAGCCGGGTGCAGTACGGGCCGGCCAGCACGCGCGTGAAGTCGAGGACGGTGACGCCCGCGAGGAGCGAGGTGTTGTCAGGCACGGCCCCCAGAATAACAAACGAGCCGCGCGCATTCGAGGGAGGCTCGCTGGAGCGGGTCAGATGGCGGCGAGAACGCGAGTGCGCACCTCCACGACATCGCCGACCCGATAGCTGCCGAGCTCCTGCGTCACCCACACCCGGATCGGTCCACGCGGGGAGTCGACCGCGATGGTCCCGCGCTGATCCACGCTCAGGATGCGGCCGATCACGATCGCGTGGTCACCGGGCTCGTCCCATCGAGGCGCGGTCGCCTCCGCGGAACGCGAGCCGCCCGGGTTGCTCTCGAACCGTCCGGTCCGGACGATGATCCTGACCTGGACGGGATCGCCGAAGTGAAAGCGCGTCGCGTCGGTTACCCACGCGTCGACGGGGCCGCGCTCCGACTCGACCGTGATCGTGCCCTGGATGTCGACCGCGACGATGCGCGCGGTCACGAGCACCTGGTCCTCCGGCCCGGTTGGAATGAACGGCGAGGCTTGCCCCGGCAGCAGTGTCGGCTCGCCCGTCGGCGGCAGCTCGCCACGCGCGCCGCCCTCGGGTGGAGCCGCCGGCACGGCAGGAGGTGGCACGACACAGCCGGCGACAGCGGCCGAGACGAGAAGCAGTCCGAGAAGACGCACGCAGGTGTCCTCCTGCCGGGCGGTGCGACCGGCTCCTCTATCTATCACCTTGAGCGCGGCGTTACAATCCCGCTGAACCCATGAACGTCCTCCTGCTCTCGATGCCCGATTCGTTCGAGCACATGCCCGCGGTCGCGATCCGCATGCCGAACGGCGGGCTGTCGTCGCTGGCCGGCAACGTCGATCCGCACCACGAGGTCGCCGTCGCCGATCTGATCCTGGTTCAGCACCGGGTCCGCGAGGTCGTCGAGCGGCTCGTGCGCGAGCGCGCGCCGGACCTGGTCGGGCTCTCGGTCATGACGTTTCAGCGGAAGACCGCGCAGCGGATCATCGAGCTGGTGCGGGCGCTCCGCCCCGGCGTGCGCGTCGCCACCGGCGGTTACGACCCGAGCCTCGCGCCCGACGCCTACACCGGGCCGTCCGCGGGCGCGGCGGATTTCATCGTGCGGGGCGAAGGGGAGCTGACGTTCCGCGAGCTGCTGCGCGCGATCGAGCGGGGGAGCGGCTTCGAGGGGATCGCCGGCCTCTCGTTCCGTCACGGCGACCACTTCACGCACAATCCCGACCGCCCCGTGACCGGGCTCGAAGGCGACCAGATCCGTCCGCCGAACCGGGACGCGCGCGTGCTCAGCGGGTACACGATGGTGGGCCGGCAGGTCGATGTCGTCGAGACATCGCGCGGGTGCACGTTCGACTGCAGCTTCTGCTCCATCATCGAGATGCGCGGGCGAAACTTCCACCCGTACTCGTTCGATAGGGTGCTGGCCGACATCCGTGACGCGCGCGCGCACGGAGCGCGGTCGATCTTCATCATCGACGACAACATCACGCTCGACGTCCGGCGCTTCGAGGCGCTCTGTGGGGCGATCATCGACGCCGGCCTCAACGACGTCGAGTACCTCGTGCAGGCGATGACCTCGGCCATCGCGAACCACGGGGAGACCCTCGGGCCGCTGATGCGCCGGGCGAGCTTCCGCTACGTGTTCCTCGGCATCGAGAACATCCTCGACGAGGATCTGGAGTTCTTGCGCGCGAGTGCGAAGAACCGCGCGCGCGAGAACGGCCGGAGCGCGGGCAATGCCACGATCAAGGCGATCGAGTCCCTGCACCGGCACCGGATGTACGTCGTCGGTGGGCTGATCGTCGGCAATCCGGACGACACGCGCGAGTCGGTCGAGGCGAACCTCGAGTTCGCGCGCCGCTACGTGGACTATCCGTACATCCAGCATCCCACCCCGTATCCCCGCACGCCCATGACGAAGGAGTTCCGAGAGCGCGGGTTGATCATCAGCGAGCGACTCGAGGAGTACGACGGCACGACCGCGGTGGTCCGGACCGAGCACCTCGAGGCCGAGGAGATCGAGTTCCTCCGCTGGCGCGCCGAGCGGTGGATGAAGCTCCGGCATCTGCCGAAGACGCTCGTCCACCGGCCGTGGTTCGGGCTCCGCAACGGCGCGAAGATGATCGCGCACACATTCCGCGGCAGCACGCTCAAATCGCTCCTGCGGCTCGAGGACGAGCGGGCCGCCTTCACGCGCTACCGCGCGATCCGAGCGGCCGAGCGCGTGTACGTCTAATGTCCCCAGATATGAAGGAAGGGACGACGATGCAGGACTATCGCGCCATCGAAGAGCAACTCGCAAAGACGCTCGGCTTCACCCGCCGCCCGGTAGGGATCGCGTTCCTCGAGAGTCCCCCCGACGGCGTCGCGCGGTTCGCCGGGAAGGAGCCGTCGGGATGCAGCTTCTGGCGCCTCGCGGCCGAGGGCCGGACCTTCTACACCGTCCCGAGCGACCTCTTCAATTGCGCGATCGGCAGCTACACCCACAACTTCACGCTCTCGCCGGAGCGGGCTCGGGAACTCGATCAGACGCTGTCGTTCATGACCGGCATCGGCTACATCCGGATGGACGAAGTGCCGGAGATCGAGCGCCTGCCGGAGCGGCCCGGCGTGGTCGTCTACGCCCCGCTCGCCGACACGCCGGTGGATCCCGACGTCGTGCTGTTCGGTGGGCGCGCCGGCAGGGTCATGCTGCTGCAGGAGGCCGCGCTGCGCGCCGGTCTGCCCACGCAGACGGCGCTGATGGGCCGCCCGACGTGCATGGCGCTTCCCGCCGCGCTGGCGCGCGGACTCGTCGCCAGCACGGCGTGCGTCGGCAATCGTGTCTACACCGATCTCGGGGAGGACGAGCTGTACGTTGTCCTGCCGGGGAAATACCTCGCCAGGATCGCGAGCGAGGCCGAGGTCATCGCCGGAGCCAACGCGAAACTGTACGAATACCATCGCGAACGCCGGCAAACACTCACGATCGAGTAGCGCTTCGCGACTCGGAATCGAAGAGCCGGCGACCCGGGGCGCCGGACCGGGCAGGAGGGTGCGGGGATGATCGACGACGAGAAGAAGACCAAGCGACTCGCTCTGGTCGCCTCCAAAGGAACGCTCGACATGGCCTATCCGCCGCTCATCATGGCCTCTACGGCGGCGGCGATGGGATGGGAGGCCGGGATCTTCTTCACCTTCTACGGCCTCAACATCCTCGACCGCGACAAGCTCGACCGCCTCAAGGTCGCTCCCCTCGGGAATCCAGCGGCGCCCCCGCCGCTGGCCGCCGTCCCGCTGGGCGTGCCCACCTTCCTGGGGGCCCTGCCGGGGATGACGGGCATCGCCACCGCGATGATGAAGAGCTGGATGCGCAAGGCCAAGATGCCCTCCATTCGCGAGCTCCTCGACATGTGCCTCGAGGGCGACGTGCAGCTCTTCGCGTGCGCCACCACCATGGGAGTCATGGGGGTCAAGCAGGAGCAGCTCATTCAGGGGGCGAAGTGCGCGGGAGCCACGACCTTTCTGAGCTATGCCGCCGACGCGGACGTCTCTCTCTTCATCTGATCAGCGTCGGGGGGAGCGAGCGCCGCTCCTCCCCGAGCGCTCCACTGTGGAGGTGTCATGACGAAGGCAGAGATCGCGTCCACGCTCGATTGCCGGGGCCTGCTGTGTCCGATCCCCATCATCAAGCTGTCCAAGGCCGTCAAGGGAGTGGAGGTCGGCGCCGTCATCGAGATGCTGGCGACCGACCCTGGCTCCGTGCCGGACATGGAGGCGTTCGAGAAGCAGACCGGTCATCGCGTTCTCGACCGGACCGAGGCGAACGGCGTGTTCCGTTTCCTCGTCCAGCGCGCCAAGTAGCCCGAGGGCCCATGGACCGCGACGCCAGGCGCATCCTCTACGTGCAAACGACCGGCACGGAGAGCCCCGAGCGGAGCGCGACCGTGTTCTTCCTGGCGGCCTCCGCGGCAGCGCTGGACATCGAGGTCGGGATCTACTTCACCCAGTTCGGTCCCACGCTGCTGCAGCGTGGCGTGCCGGAGGCGCTGCAGGTCAAGAGAGGCGGGGCCACACTCGGCCACTTCATGGACCAGGCGCGCGACCTCGGCGTCCGCTTCTACGTCTGCCAGCCGAGCCTTGATCTGAACAACTTGAAGATGGGGGACCTCATCGAGGGCGTCGAGATGATCGGGGGGGCAGCGTTCAACAACCTGGCGCTCGAGGCCGACCGGGTCATCTGCTTCTGAGGGCCGGGAGCGCCGCCCGCCTACCTCGGTCGCGCGGTCGCTGTGAGGCTGGCGATGTCGGCGAGCGCGCGCTCGGGATTGAACAGCCGCTCGCTGTAGATCTCGCGGACACGGTTCTCGCCGTCGACCAGGAAGATCCAGTCGGAGTGCGCCAGCATCCGGCCCGGCCGTGCGACGCCCCCATAGGCGTCGAGCAGCCGCCGCGTCTCCGCGGGCGTGCCGCGAAGGTAGAGCCACCCGTGCGGGTCCGCGCCGTAGGTCGCCGCGTGGCGCGCGAGCACCGCCCCGGTGTCGTGCTCGGGGTCGAGCGTGATCGACGCGAGCAGCGCCCTTCGCCCCAGGAGGCCGCGCGCCCCGAGCAGGCCTTGCAGTCGCGCCAGCTTCGCGCTGACCAGCGGACACGAATCGGGGCACCGCGTGTAGATGAACGTCTCGAGCCGCACCTTGCCCGCGAAATCCGCGGAGCGGACGGTCCGGCCGTCGAGGGCGGCCAGCGTGTACTCGGGCGCGGTGCGGATGACGGGGAGCCGGCCCTCGACCGGATACACCCGCCGCTCGGCGGCGACCGGCGGCGCGCCGTCGTGAGCGGCCGCCGGCCCCGCGGCCAGCAGCACCGCCAGGAGCAGCGCGCCCATGCGGGTCAAGTCAACGTCGGGGGGAGCGAGCGCCGCTCCTCCCCGACACCCCCCACCGGCCACCGGTCGCTACGATTCGTTCGCGCGCTCTCAGTTCAGGAGCATGTCGTGAGCGCGGTAGGGGCCGCCCGGCACCTTGGTGAAATCGACGTTGAAGAACGGATCGAGCGTGAGCCGGCCGTCGGGGCCGACGTGCGCCAGGCGCACCCAAAAGTTCGGCGAGTAATCCATCGTTGAGAGCAGGGAGTTGGTGATGTAGATGCGCCTGCCGTCCCCCGTGATGTGCAGCATGTTCGGCTGCACGCCGGGCTCCAGCACGTCGTGGAGCCGCGCCTTCTGCGGGTTGGACACGTCCCAGGCCTGCACCTGGCTCGTGAGGAAGCACGACACGTAGAGGAAGCGGTCGTCGGGAGACTGGCGAAGGTCCGCGGGCAGGCAGCCCTTGCCGAGGTCAGCCGCTTTGCGCGCGGAGTAGCGGCCGTCCTTGCCCTGGCCGAACCACCAGATCGAGTCGCCGAGCGCCGAGTTGGTCCAGCCGTGCGCCCGGCCGGGCTTGAGGCTCCAGCGCACCTCGAGCGGCACCGGGTCGGTGGTGAGCGTCTGGAGGACCTTCCGGTTCTCGAAGTCCCAGACGAGCAGCGTGTTGCCGCCATCCTTCATGTCCCACTGCGGCAGCGGCTTCTTGTAGTTGCGATAGGGCGTGAAGCTCGACGTGACCAGGCGATTGATGTCGGGCTTCACGGCGGCGTCGTACGCGTACGGCGCCTCCGCGGGGTTCTTGAAGACGCGGATCAGGTCGCCGGCGTTCGTGAACTCGGCGAAGCCTCCGGGGAGCCCGCCGTCCGCGGACGAGAGAAACGTGATGAGCATCCGCCCCGGAAGCGCGTAATAGGTGTGCGGGCCGTGTAATCCCGTCAGCGCCCCGAGACCGTCGAGCGTCCGGACGACCCGCGGCTTCCCGGGGTCCTCGGCCACGTCGAAGATGAAGATCCGGTTCGAGAAAAGCGTGCCCGCCCAGATCTTCGTGCGATCGTCAGTGAAGCCCATGTGATGCGGCTCGTTGCCCGACGCGCCGATCGGCACCGAGGTGAGCACGGTGCCGTAGGTCGGCGAGGCGAGCGAGACGTCGATGACCGCGAGCGCGTCCTCACTGCTCGGGTCCACGGCCACGGACCACACATAGAGGAACTTCTCGCGGCCGCCGAGCCGCTTCACGTACGGAGACATGCACACCTCGGCCAACGCCGAGCCGGCCAGCAGACACAGGGTGAGAGTGAGGACCGCGGTCTTCTTCATTGCCCCCTCGAGTGTTGAGAGTTTCTTCTTGCTGAAGTACCAGTCTCCTACTTCGGCTGCGCCACAGTCCGCAGATACGGCTTCAGCGTCTTGAAGCCTTGCGGATACTTCTTCTTGGCGTCCTCGTCGGAGACCGACGTCGGGATGATGACGTCCTGACCCGGTTTCCAGTTCA
>QHRS01000008.1 GCA_003221435.1 Candidatus Rokuibacteriota bacterium | reverse complement strand
GGATCAGGTTGTCGCCCGCGTCGAGCTCGGCGAGACTGGGCCGATTGCCGTAGTGCCCGCCCTTCACGTGGCGGCCGACCACGAACATCAGGTTGGCCGTCCCGTGGTCGGTGCCGAGGCTCGTGTTCTCCGGCACGCGCCGCCCGAACTCGGAGAAGATCATCAGCACCACCTGATCGGCGCGCCCGATCCGCTCCATGTCGCGCATGAAGCCCGCCAGTAGGTCAAGAGCCGCCCGTGGAGATCGGCCTGGTGGACGTGCGTGTCGAAGGCATTATGGCGGAACGCGGTGTAGTAGAGCCGGGTCGGCATCCTGGCTTCGATCAGCGCCGCTATTTTCGGGAGGTCGAGCGGGACGATGCCGTAATCGATCGGCGTCCGGTAGTGGGCCCAGGCGTCGCGCACCAGCGCGGAGGTGTCCCTGGCGCTGCGGGCGACGTTCAACAAGTACTTCTGCGAGGGGTTGGTGTCCCCGTCGGCGTCGGCCACGTGCTCGAAGACCGGTTTCTCCTGGAAGAAGGCCCTGCGCGAGAACTTGCTGGGGTCGTCAAAGACCACGGGCGTGTGATCACGGCTGCGCACCGCCAGCGACTGGGTCTCATCGATGTTGACGATGAAGCTGGGCGTCCCGCCCGGCTTCAGGCCATCCGCCAGCCGGCCGACCCATCCGTACTCTTCGCCGCTGTTCGGCGCGGCGGTATGCCAGTAGGCCATGGACGTGAAGTGCGAGAACGAGGGGTTGTCGTAGCCGCAGCCGTGGACGATGGCCAGGCGCCCGTCCTTGAACAGGCGCTCGAATCCCGCCATCCCTGCGCTGAAGCCGAAATGCTGGTCGATCTTCCGGAGTCGCTCTCGCTTGATCCCGATCGTGGGCCGGTGCCGGTAGTACGCGTCGTCGCCGTAGGGCGCGAGGGTGTTGAGCCCGTCATTGCCGCCCGACAGCTCCAGCACCACCAGGATCCGGTCGTTGTCCGCCGCCTCGGCCGCCAGCGCCCGAGCGGCCTTCCCGAAAAACGCCGGCATGGCGGCGCTCACGCCGAGCCCGCACAGGCATGTCCGCAACACCTGGCGGCGGGTCAGTTCACGCTTGAACAGGTCATGTGCGCTCATCGGCTCCTCCCGGCCCTCAGCCGAGCTCATATTCGGGCGTGCTCATGATCAGATGCAGCAGCACTCGCAACGGCTCTTCGAGGTAGGTCTCCGCGACTTCCACCCGATCGGTGCCGAGCTCCGCGCCCAGGAAATCGATCAGCCGCTGGCGATCGTCCGGGGCCAGCGGGACCCGGAGGAACCGCATGAGGAAGTAGTCGACGACCTGCGCGGTGGTCTGAAGCCCCTCGGACCTCACGATCGCCGTCAGCGCGAGCTGGGCGGTATGGCGCGGGATCGGCTTGACCCGCTCGATGGCCATCTGCCAGCCGCGAAAACTCGCGTAGCGCGTGTTGAAGTCCTCGTCACGGTCCGCCATCTTGTTGGACATGGCCATCTCGCCGTCCGCGCGGCCGCCCATCGTGGCGCTCGTGATGTCCAGGCCCTGCGCGATCTTGTCGCTGACCTCGCGGATCCGTTCGTCCGACGGATAGCGGTCGGGCGGGATGAAGGCGATGTCGGGGAAGAGCACGTCGCGCGCGAAGTTGCCGCGCTCGAGCAGCAGGCCCGGCGTGATCCAGCTCCGACCCTGCGCCCAGCCGGCCACAGTCGGCGGGCGGAACAGCTGCTGCCCCAGCGACGACGTCACCTCGTTGAAGTCGGGCACCCCCGGAATCTCACGCAGCCCGAGCTTGCGGTAGGTCGAGACGGCCAGCTCCACCGGGCTCTTGATGCGCGTGCCCCAGGAGGCCCGGCTGTAGAAATCCTTCGACAGGAAGAGCGTCCTGAGCAACGGGGCGATCGCGTAGCGGTTGTCCCGCAGCACACCGCCCAGCCGCGCGCGCAGTCCCGGCGGCAGCTCCTGCCGCACGAAGTAGCGGTAGATCTTGCCGGCGATGAAGTCGGCGGTCACCGGTCGCTCCAGGATGATGTCGATCATGTCGACGCCGTCGAACCGCCCGGTGTGGCCGAGCACGGTCTTCTCGCCGTCATCGTGCTGCTCGCGGTTCACGACGAACGTCAGGTCCACGAAATTCCAGCCGGTGAAGGCGCGCGCGGCCTCGCGGATGTCGGCCTCGCTGTAGTTGCCGACCCCCATGGTGAACAGCTCCATGATCTCGCGGGCGAAGTTCTCGTTCGGCGCGCCCTTGACGTTCACGCCGGCGTCGAGGAACGCCAGCATGGCCGGGTCCCGGGCGACGCCGATCAGGAGATCGCGGAAGTTCCCCGTCCCGTGCCGGTAGAAGAGGTCGAGCTGCAGCAGCATCTTGCGATAGTCGCGCACCTTGTCCTCATTCGTCGCGAAGTGGCCGTGCCAGAAGAGCGCCATCTTCTCTTCCAGCGGCCGGTTCGTCGCCAGCATCCGGTTGGCCCACCAGTAGGCGGCGCGATTCGTCTCGAGCCGGCTCGCCCGGAGCCAGTAGAAGAACTTGTCGGCGACGGGCTGCAACCGCCGGTTGCCCTGAGGCTTGACCTTCACCCCGAGGGCCTCGCCTGTCTTGCGGGCCAGATCCGTCGCCGCAGGGCGGCTCGGTGGGAACGGCTCCAGGCCGGCGTCATGGACACCGGAATGCTCGAACGGCGCGAGATGGCCGTTGTCGACGGTCCCATAGTCCACGAGCCGGCGCACCGCAGCGTCCGGCGTCATGCCGGCGAGGCGCTCGATCTCCTCCGGCGTCCCGCCGAAGCCGGCTCGCTCGAGGAGATGGGCAGCGCGGTCATAGCTCCAGTCGTCCGGCCCGATCGGCGACAGGTCTTCCGCCCACGCGGCCGGGCCGGCCCCGCGCACGGTGCGTTCGGCAGCGGCGAGCCCGCGGGCGTGCGGCGTCAGAGCCGCGAGACCGAGGGCCCCGAGCGCGGCCAGGCAACCCCATTTCACGCGTCGAGTCATCGAACAGTCCTCCCCGTCTAAACTGCGTAACGCGCGAGCGCCTGCTCGTCGAAGACCACGCCGTGGCCGGGCCGCTTCGGAGGGACGCCCCAGCCGTCCTCGGGCCGGATCGTCTCGACGAGCAGGCCGAGCTCGCTCACGCTGCCGCCCGACACCATCTCGGCGATCAGGCCGTTCTGGACCGCGCACAGGAGCGAGACGGAGAGCTCGTAGACCACGTGGGGCGCCATCTGGATGTCCCACGCGTGGGCCAGGTGCGCGATCTTCATCCACTCGCTGATGCCGCCCACCCGGCACACATCGGCCTGGATGATGTCCACGGCGCCGCTCCGCAGGTACTCGGCAAACTCGTGCTTGGTGTAGAGGCTCTCACCCACCGCGATCGGGATCGGCACGGCGGCGCGAAGCCGGGCGTGGCCGCCGATGTCCTGCGGCGGGAGCGGCTCCTCGAGCCAGTAGAGGTTGAGCGGCTGGAGCATCGTCGCCCGCTTCACGGCCTCCGCGGCCGTCCATGCGAGGTTCGCGTCGACCATGAGCGCGACGCGCGGTCCAATCAGCCGGCGGACGGCGCGCACGCGGTCCACATCCTCCTCGGGGTCGGGCTTGCCGACCTTCATCTTCACGGCGCGGTAGCCGCGGTCGAGGAAGCCCTGGATCTGCTTGAGGAGCGCGTCGATGTCGAGGTGGAAGTTGATGCCGCTTCCGTAGACCGGGACCCTCTCCCGGCAGCCGCCGAGTAACTCCCAGAGGGGCCGCCCGACGGCCTTGCCGACCACGTCCCAGAGCGCGATATCGAGCGGAGCGATCGCGAACGAAGCGAGCCCGGTGCCCATCCGCGAGATCGCCCACCAGAGCCGCTCGTTGATGCGCTCGGTGTGGAAGGGGTCCTGGCCAAGCACGAAGGGAGCGAGGGTGTCCTCGATCAGGGCCCGGATCGCGCGCCCACCGGTCCCCAGCGTGTAGGCCCAGCCGGCGCCCGCGACTCCGTTGTCGGTTCTGATCCGCGAGATGACCAGCTCCCACTCGGTCAGGCGAATCGTCGAGTCCACGAGAGGCTCGGCCAGCGGTACGCGGTACAGCCCGGTCTCGATCGAGGTGATCTTCATCGCGCTCCTCGGAGCTTTGGATCGACGCGCGCCCAGAGCCCCCCAGGATTCTACACGAGGGGTGCCGCGCGCGTGCTTACGGTCGACGCAGCTTCTCGCTCAGGTCCTCGACCTGCTGGTGGAACGGGACGCCACCGGGCGCGGTCATCGGCGTCTCCGCCGCGAGCGTCGTGTGCAGCTCGACGAGCAGTGGCCCCTCATCGGTGAGGATCGCGGGAAAGCGGCGACGGAACTCGTCGAGGTCGCCGATGGCGTAGGCGTCCCGGTAGCCCGCGCCGTTCGCCATCATCACGTAGTCGACGTCCATGCCGCCCGGCACTTCCTGCGAGCCCGACGTGTGGTACACACCGTTCTTGAAGACCAGGTGGACGAAGTTGCGGGGCGCGGCGCCCGCCACCGTGGCGAGCGAGCCGAGCTGCATCAGCAGCGAGCCGTCGCCGTCGAGCACGATGACGCGTCGCTCCGGCCGCGCGAGCGCGATCCCGAGCCCCAGGGACGAGGCGCCGCCCATGAAGCCGACGCAGACGACGGAGAGGTCGTTCGGCGCGATCGTCCGCCAGGCGGGTGCGGTGGTCATGGTCGGCACGCAGACCGCCTCCCCGCGCGCGGCCGCGATGACGCGCAGCACGTCCTCCGGTTTCATCGCCATCTAGTGCCGCTCCAATTTACTTCGCCATACTTCGTTCTCGGTCGTCGGCGATCCTCACGTACAACTGAGTACGCTCCGGTCGCCTCCTCTCTCGGGCCTCGTCTGGCTCGTAACTTGGAACGGCACTAGCTGGTCTCCAGGCCAACGAGCACCGCCGCCGGGCCGCGCCGCGCGCGGCTCAGCCGGTAGTACTCGGGAATCCAGTGGACGTCGTTCGGGCCCTCGAGCCGCGCGTGCGGGACACCGAAGAGGTCCAGCAGCGGCTCGCAGTACCGCACCATCGAGTGGCGCGACTCCCGCGGGTCCTTGTCCTTCTCACGGTTGAGCAGGCCGATCATGTAGAACATCGGCACGCGCCCGTCCTTTGCCACGCCACGGAGCGTGTTCACGGAGGCGTACAGGCCGGCGTGCTGGATCATGAGCACCACGGGCTCGCCCCCGATGTAGAGACCGGCGGCGATCGCCACCGCCTCGTCCTCGGTGGCGCACGTGAGGACCCTGATGGCCCGTTCCTTGTCGAGCGCGGCGAGCACGGTCCTCTGGTGCGTGTCCGGCACGCTCACGATCCAGCCGAGGTGCTCCTGTCGAGGCGCGCCCCACCCTTCGGCGGCCAGCGCCGCGCGCGCCTCTCGGAAGGTGTCCTTCAGCGTGTCGATGATCAGCGCCGCGGGGATCGATTCCGGCATGCCACCCTCCTACGGAGGAATCGGGTTATCCTAACCCTATATCTGTTCCAAGAAAGGACCCTTATGCGCAAGGCCCTCGTGTGCTCGATTGTTGTCCTCTTGGCCGGTGCGTCCAGGGCCATCGCCGCCGGGCCGGAGCTGGAGAGCGATGAGCAGAAGACCCTCTACGCGCTAGGTCTAGCGATTAGCCACAACCTGTCTTCGTTCGCTCTGAGCGAGGCCGATCTGGAGCTGGTCAAGGCCGGCCTCAGCGACGGGATCCAGCACAAGGAGCCCAAGGTCGATATACAGACCTACGGCCCGAAGATCGCGGAGCTGCAACAGGCTCGGGCCACCGCCGCGGCGGCTGTCGAGAAGAAGGCGGCCCAGGGCTTCCTCGACAAGGCGGCCGCCGAGACGGGAGCCACCAAGACCGCTTCGGGCCTGGTCATCACCATGGTCAAGCCCGGCACCGGCGCCTCTCCCAAGGCCACAAGCCAGGTGAAGGTCCATTACCACGGCACGCTCACCGACGGGACGGTCTTCGATAGCTCCGTCGACCGCGGCGAGCCCGCGACCTTCCCGCTCAACCAGGTGATCCCCTGCTGGACCGAAGCCCTGCAGCTCATGAAGGTCGGGGGCAAGAGCCGGCTCGTCTGTCCGTCCAACCTCGCCTATGGTGACCGCGGCGCCCCGCCCCGAATCAAGCCGGGAGCAACTCTCGTCTTCGACGTGGAGCTCCTGGACATCGTGAAATAGCGCTCCCACAGATGCTTTTTCGCGACGCTGCCGCGCGAAAAAGGCCCATGGACGGTCTGGGGGTAAGGGCCTATTACTCTGCGGCGAGCCGGTAGCCGACGCCCGGCTCCGTCAGCAGATACCGCGGCCGGGCCGGCTCGGCTTCGAGCTTGTGGCGCAGGTGAGCCATGTACACGCGGACGTAGTGGGCCTGGTCGGTGTGCGTCGGCCCCCACACCTCGCGAAGCAGCTGCTGGTGCGTGACGACCTTTCCCGCGTGCCGGACGAGCGTCGCCAGCAGCTTGTACTCGATCGGCGTCAGGCGCACCTCCCGATCGCCCACGAACACCTGCCGGCGCAGGAGATCCATCCGGAGCTCCCCGACCGTGAACGCCGCGTCGTCCGCCTCGTGTGACGCGCCGACGGTGTGCCGGAGCGCGACCCGGATCCGCGCGAGGAGCTCGCCCGCGCCGAAGGGCTTGCTCACGTAGTCGTCGGCGCCGGCGTCGAGGGCCGTCACCTTGTCGCGCTCCTGGCCCCGCGCCGACAGGACGATGATCGGGACGGCGCTCCACTCGCGCAGCCGTTGGATGACGTCGATCCCGTCGACGTCGGGCAAGCCGAGGTCCACGATGACGACGTCCGGCTGACGCGAGCCGACCTCCACGAGGCCGTCCGCGCCCGTCGTCGCCTCGAACAGCCGATACCCCTGGCCCGTCAACGTCGCTCGAAGAAAGCGTCGGATCTGCGGCTCGTCCTCGATGAGGACGACGACGGGGTCAGGCATCGGCGGGCACCGAGGCAGGTGGCGTCTCGCCGAGCGGCAGCGTGAAGAGGAACGCGACGCCCCCCTCCGGCAGGTTCTGGGCCCAGATGCGCCCACCGTGCGCCCGGACGATGCCCTGACAGATCGCGAGGCCGAGCCCGGCGCCCCGGCCGCCGGCAGGCTGGCCGCGGTAGAACTTCTCGAAGACCTTGTCCTCCTCGCCACGGGGCAACCCCGGGCCGTGGTCGGCGACTTCGACGGTGACCGCGCGGTCGGTCGCCGTCGCGATAATCGTGATCGGGCTTCCCGCCGGGGTGTACTTGAGGGCGTTGTCGAGGAGGTTGACCAGCACCTGCTCGATAAGCACGTCGTCGATCGCGACCAGCGGCAGATCCGGCGGGATGTTCGTGGTCACGCGGCGATCCGTCAGCCGCTTGCCGAGGCGGCTCAGTGCCGCTCCGATCACCTCCTCGAGCGGATGCCACTCCTTGCGGAGCTGGAGCGCGCCGGACTCGAGCCGCGTCATCTCGAGGAGGTTCTGGACGAGGCGATTGAGCCGCTCGGCCTCCTCGCGCACCGATTCCAGGAGCTCATGGCGCGTCTGGGCGTCGAGCCGTGGTCCGCTTTCGAGAATGGTGCTCACCGCCCCCGTGATCGTCGCGAGCGGAGTCCTGAGGTCGTGCGAGACCGAGCTGAGCAGGGAATTCCGCAGGCGCTCGCTTTCGACCCGGATCTGGGCGTCCTGGGCCTCGGCCGCGAGACTGGCCCGCTCGATGGCGAGGGCGGTCTGACTGCCGAATGTCTCCAACTGATGGAGTTGCTCCGGGGCATCCAGGGAGTGACGGGCGGCGGGCCGCACCCCGAGCACACCCACCGCTCCTCGCGACGCGAGCAGAGGCAGGTAGAGCGCCGAGGCGCCGGGCAGTGTTGTCGTGCCGAGGCCGGCAAGCTCCCGATGCTCGTAGACCCATCGGCTGACGCCGAGGTCGGTGGCGTCCATCTGGAACTGGCCCCCGTTCCACGGAGCGAGGCGGCCGCCGGCGTCAGGAAGCAGCACGACCACCTCGCTGCGGAAGACCTCGCTGATGTGTCGCACCGCGATCTGCAACAGCTCGTCGACCCCGCGCGTGCTCGCCAGCTCCCGGCTCATGGCGTAGAGCGCGGCCGTGCGCTGCTCGCGGTCGCGAGCGGCGAGCGCCTGGCTACGGATGCGAACCGTCAGGCCGCTGATCACGAACCCGACCACCAGCATCACCGCGAACGTGAAGAGGTGCCGCGCGTCGGTGACCGCGAACGTGAAATACGGTGGGACGAAGAAGAAGTCGAAGGCCGCGACACTGAGAACGGATGCCAGCAGCGACGGGCCGCGGCCGTGCCGCATCGCGGCCACGACGATCCCGAGCAGATACACCATGACGAGGTCGGCGAGCTCGAAGAGCGGGAACATGAGCCACGCCACGGCCGTCGCGAGGGCCACGATCGCCACGGCTCGGCCGTAGGCCGGCCAATCGATCGGAACCTCCCGCCGCCGAACGGGCACGACGTACGCCTTGCCGACGCCCGCCGCGGCGCCGAAGAACACCTTCAGCTTCCCGCGGCGCTGGCGCCCCTCCGCTTCCTTGACGCGGGCTAGAAACGCGTCGGGATCGGGCGGTGCCTCACCCACGCCCCTAGTCTAGCGCCGCATTTCCTTTCCGCCGTGTCGATGAGTGCTTCGTCCTCCA
>QHRS01000007.1 GCA_003221435.1 Candidatus Rokuibacteriota bacterium | reverse complement strand
TCCTCCGGCACGAAGCCGATCCCGAGCCGGCTGACCTGTGGCGTCGGCAGGCGCGTGATGTCGCGGCCATCGAGGCGGACGGCGCCCCGCTCGACCCGCACGAGGCTCACGATCGCCTTGAGCGTCGTGCTCTTGCCTGCGCCGTTGCGGCCGAGCAGGGAGACCACTTCGCCCGCAGGCACCGTCAGCGAGACGCCGTGGAGCACGTGGCTCCGCCCGTAGTACGCGTGGACGCCCGACAGCTCGAGCATCAGCCGCCCTCGCCGAGGTACACCTGCTGCACGGTCGCGTTGGCGCGCACCTCGGCGGGCGTGCCCTCGGCGATGACGCGGCCCTGGTGCAGCACCAGGATGCGCTCGGCGACGCTCCACACGACGTCCATGTCGTGCTCGGTGAAGAGCACCGTCAGTCCGCGCTCGCGCGAGATCGAGACGATGAGCCGCATGAGGTCGCTCCGCTCGGCCGGCGCCATCCCCGCCGTCGGCTCGTCGAGCAGCAGCAGCGCCGGATCGTTCGCGAGCGCGATGGCCAGCTCGAGCTTCTTGAGATCGCCGTAGGCGAGCGTCCCCGCCGGCCGTGCCGCCTGATCGGTCAGCCCGACGAATGCGAGCAGCGCCTGAGAGCGGTCCCGCTCCAGGCCGCCGGCCTGCCTCCAGAGGGTCAGACTCCGTCGCGCCTCCGAGAGCCGCGCGACCTGGACGTTCTCGAACACGCTCAGTGTCCCGAACGTCGCGGTGATCTGGAACGTGCGGCTCACGCCGCGACGCCAGATCGCGTGCGGCGGGAGGCCGGAGATGCGCGCGGCGCCGAGCCACACCTCGCCCGAGTCGGCCGCGAGCTGACCCGTCAAGATGTTGAAGAGTGTCGTCTTGCCTGCGCCGTTCGGGCCGATCAGCGCCCGGATCTCGCCGCGCGGCAGCTCGAGGCTGACGCCGTCTACGGCGTGGACGCCGCCGAATGCCTTCCGGAGGTCGCGAACCCGCAGGATCACCGGCGGTCCCGAACGACGCCCAGGATGCCGCGGGGGAACGCCACGACGAGGATGATCAGGATCCCGCCGAGCACCGCCTGCCAGTACCCGGTGTAGCGCGTGACGAGCGTGTCGAGCAGCTTGTAGACGGCGGCGCCGAGCGGCGCGCCCGCGACCGACTGCACCCCGCCCAGCAGCACCATCACCAGCGCCTGGATGGAGAGCGGCGCGGTCAGGTACTCGGGGAACACGCTGCCCTTGAGGTAGACGAACGTGGCTCCCGCGAGGCCGCCGAAGAATCCCGCGAGGACGAAGGCCACGAGCCGATGGCGCCGGACGTTCACGCCGATCGCCTCGGCGCGCCGCGCGTGGTCGCGCGTGGCCCGGAGCGTCAGCCCGAACGGCGCGCGCTCGATCAGCGACAGGAGCGCGATCCCGCCGCCGCACGCGGCGAGCGCCAGGTAGAAGAAGCGCACCGGGCTCGCGAGCCATGGCGGCGGCCACACGCCGAGGAGCCCGTTGTCGCCGCCGGTCAGGTCATACCACTGGTGGACGATCGCGTAGGCGATCTGGGCGAACGCGAGCGTCAGCATCGCGAAGTAGATGCTCGAGAGCCGGACGCAGAAGAAGCCGATCACGGCCGCGCCGGCGGCCGCGACGATGGGCGCGCCCGCGAACGCGAGCGGCATCGGCGCCCCGGCCTGCTGCATGAGCAGCGCGGCGCCGTACCCGCCGAGGCCGAACGCGGCGGCGTGGCCGAAAGAGACCATCCCGCCCGCGCCCATCAGGAGATGAAGGCTCGCCGCGAAGAGGGAGAACGCGAGGACTTCCACCAGCAGCCAGACCAGGAACGACGGCAGGAGCGGTGGGATCACGATCAGCGCGGCGAGCAGCGCCCAGAGCCATGGCCGCGGCACCGCCGCGCCCTCGGGCGTCACGGGGCCCGCGCTCTCAGCGCCCTCGAGGGCGGCCGGGCGTCCGAGCAATCCCCACGGCCGCACGATCAGCACCACCGCCATCACGACGAAGATCAGCACGAGCGAGGCCCTGGGCAGCGCAAGCACGCCGAACGCGTCGATGACGCCGATGAGGGCCGCCGAGAGCAACGCGCCGAACACCGACCCCATGCCGCCGACGACGACGACCACGAATGCTTCGGTGATGATCGTCGTGTCCATGACGTTGGTCAGGGCCTGGCGCGGCACCTGGAGCGCGCCGGCGAGCCCGGCCAGAAACGACCCCAGAACGAAGACGGACGTGAAGAGCCGCGCCTGGTCCACCCCGAGCACCGCAACCATCTCCCGATCCAGCGTCGCCGCGCGGATCAGGATGCCGTAGCGGGTCCGGTAAAAGAGCGCCCACAGGGCGAGCGCGACCGCCGGCCCGAGCACGATGAGCGCGAGATCGTACGTCGGGAAGAGCTGGCCGGCGATCGGCACCGCCCCCCCGAGCCCAGGGGCCTCCGGACCCGTGAGGTTCTCCGTCCCCCAGACGACGCGCACGCCGTCGGCGATGACGAGCACGAGGGCGAACGTCAGCAAGAGCTGGTAGAGCTCCGGCGCCTGGTACACGCGGCGGAGCAGCCCCACTTCCACGCAGAGCCCGAGCAGCCCGACGAGCAGCGCCGCCAGGAGCCCGGCCGCGTAGAAGGACGCGGCGCCGAGCGGGAGGCGCTGGGCGAGCGAGTACGTGAGGTACGCGGCGAGCATGTAGAACGAGCCGTGGGCGAAGTTGACGATGCGCGTGACGCCGAAGATCAGCGCGAGGCCGGACGCGATGAGGAACAGCACCATCGCGTGGGCCAGCCCGGACAGGAGCTGCACGAGCAGGAGGGACGCCGACACGACAAGAAGGCTACCCGCTCCGTCAACCAGCCGGCGCCGAATTTTTGGCGGGGCCCTGGAAGCGTGGGCAACCATCCTGATGATGCGGGAACGATGGTTCGCGCCGACTCTCAACCTCGATGACATCGCGCGCCGGCCCCCGCCTACTGCTGCGGCGCGATCGCGCCCGCGGCGCACGACGGACCAAATTACTCCGTAGGTTGATTCACCGTCGAGGTTTCACCGCCACATACTCGGCGAGCAGTCCGCCGAATGTATTCAGGCGAACATCGACGAAGCCACTACGCCGTAGGGCTTCCAGAATCGTTTCGGGCGGCACGCAGTTTTCGATCGTCTCCCAGTAGTATCGCGTTAAGACGCCCGAGTCGCCGTGGCCGGAGCCGACTCGCATGAGCCACGGCAGGAGCCGCGTAAAGTACACCCGGATCACGGTCCGGAGCCACACGGCCGCCGGGCGCGAGATCTCGAGGATCAGCAACCAGCCGCCGGGCTTCATCACGCGCAGGCATTCGCAGAAAGCGATCTCGAGATCGGCGGCGTGCCGCAGCGCATAGCCCATGGTCAGGACGTCGAACACATCGGCTCGAAAGGGTAGCTGCTCGACGCATCCCTGCGCGAGCGGACTCGAGAGGGTCGTTCGTGCCACGCGCAGCATGCCGCGGCTCGGGTCGATGCCGATCACGGCGTGCGAGTTCCGCACAACGCTCGTCGCCGCGCGGGCGACAAGTCCGGTGCCGGTGGCGACATCAAGGAGCTTCATCCCCGGGCGAAGGCCTGTTCGGCGAAGCACCCATCCACGGTACCGCTGGCCCGAGCCCAACGACATCAGGCGACAGAGCCGATCGTATTGCGTGGCGGTCGAATCGAACAGCGCGGTGACGAACGCTTGCCGCGCTTCGGCGCGACGGTAGTAGTCCGGAAGGACAGGGTGCGGCGCGCCCGGCGTCGTGACCCGCCGCTCGTCCGGCTCGTGGGGCTTGGGATGGGGCCACATTGGCTCTCAAGGTAGAGCGCCGCGCCGCGGTATGCAAAGGGTCACGCGGCCGCGTGGGCGAATACCAGACTGCGTCGCCGCTGCGCGCGATACAATTCGCCAGCGCACCATCTCGCGAGGTGTGACATGACCGAGTGGAATGACGCCGAGCGGGCGACGATCGGCGCGCTGGACCGACTCGGCGTCCGCTACGAGATGATCGCGATCGACCCGGCGTTCGCCGACACCGCGGCCTTCTGCGAGCGCTACGGCTACCCCGCGGACCGCGCGGGCAACACCATCGTCGTGGCCTCGAAGAAGGAGCCCCGCCAGTACGCCGCGTGCGTCGTCCTGGCCACCACGCGCCTGGACGTAAACCACGCGGTCCGCGACCTCATGGGCGTGTCCAAGCTCTCGTTCGCTTCGCCCGACGAGACGAAGGCGGTGACCGGGATGGAGATCGGCGGGGTGACCGTCTTCGGGCTCCCCGAGGGCCAGCCTCTCTACGTGGACGAGCGGGTGATGGCGCTCGACTGGGTGATCCTCGGCTCGGGCGGGCGGAACGGGAAGGTCAAGACCAGCCCCGAGGTGTTCCGCCGGCTGGGAGCCCGCGTGGTCCGCGGGCTGGCGCTGGACCGGATGCCGGGGTGAGCCGTCTCGCCAGCGAGCGGTGCGGAGCGGGTCACACGATACTATTCGTCAGTTGCGCTCTGCAGCGATAAACGGACTGTAGCCCTTCGCTTGGAGTTTTCGAAGCGTCACTGTTGCCTCCGCACGGTTCACGAACGGTCCCACTCGCACTCGGGACAGGAGATCGCCTCTGGGCCCCGGGCCGACCGATACCGGAAGGTTGTCGTTGCGGAGACGTGTCGCCAGCTGCCTCGCCGTCTCAGCGTGTCTGAAGGCGCCCACCTGGACCCAATACACTGTGGTGGTCGCGCTCGGGGTTTTCGCCCGGGCCGGGTTTTTGCTGACCGCGCGGACTTCAGTCACCGGCTTGCTCTGCTCTTTTAGCGGGCCTGTTTCGCTCGGCATCTGCGGCGGCTGCCTCTCCGTCGAGCTTCGCTCAGCGGTATCCCCCGGCGCGCGCTCTCTCGACTCAGGCTCGGCGACGGCAGTGGCTACTGTGTGGCTGTCGTCGGTTCCGAAGTCCACTGCCTTCTCGCCCGGCGCGGCCGTCACGGTGTGCTCGATCCGCGGCGGCTCCTGCACGGTCACGCGGGCCACGCCCTCCGCAGCGGCCGTCACGGTGTGCTCGATCCGCGGCGGCTCCTGCACCGTCGCGCGAGCGACGCCCACCGCAGCAGCCGTCGACACGCTCGGTACGTTCACGGTTTTGGCCTTCATCGCCATCACGAGGGTTTCATAGGACGAGCGCCGGATGATGCTTTCAAGCTGCGCCCGGTAATTCGCGACGATACTCACGCCGTTGAACACCACGTCGCGCACCGCCCAGCGATCGCCCCGTTGTCTCATCCGATACTCCAACGGAATCTCGCGACGGTCCTTCCCGACGATCGTGGTCCGGACGGTCGCGAGGGTGCCGTCGATCGACTCGCCGCGGAAGCGGATCGTCACGCCGCCATTCAATTGGGCTCGCGACGCGACCCGTGAGACGAAGGCCCGCTCGAGCGAATCGGCGAACAGGCGGACGAACTCGTCCTGTTCTGCCGGCGTCCGCACGTGCCACGCAGGCCCAAGGGCGAGTTCCGCCGCCTCCCGGAAGTCGAAGATGTCGTTGACGATCTTGCGGATCGCGTTCAGGCATTCTGTCGGCTTCCCCTCCGTCACCGGGTCGATGAGAATCTGGTTTGCCCTGGTGAAAAAATCGCGGAGCGTCTCAGTCGGTGGCTCGGCCCATACCCCACGCGCCAGAAGTAGCATCAGCGCGACAGTGGCAGCGGGTGCCATCCAGCGGCGAGCCCTCATGCAGCAGCGTCGGCGCTGCGGGAGTTCGAGACGCCCTGTCATCGCCCTCCTCGGGAGACCACGTCGACTGTCGCTGTCCTGATCCAGAGAAGAAAGGTAGCCGTAGCGAGACGAACTATAGTCGAAAGGTCCGGATTTTTCGATAACTTCTTCTCGCCCCCCGGGAGAAGGGAGGCTCCCCCCCTTCACTGCGGCGAGGGGTTCGGGCGATTGCGTCCTGGAGTATACTTCCGCGCCAGCGGGGTGCCCCATGTCCGAAGCATAGAGGGAGGGAGCCATGCGACCCATCGTGATCGGCATCGCCACGGTCATAGCGTTCGGCTGGGCGAGCGTTACTGCCCACGCTCAGTCCTGGCGGCCACCGGACGACAATCAGCGCTGCCCCTCGAAATGGGGAGCCGGCGACGAGCGCGGCTCGGGCAACCACATGAAGCCCGAATCGGTGCTGAGGGGAGTCCGCCTGATCCGCACGGGGGAAGTGATCGAACTCGGTCAGATCCTCCACGGGTCGATTCCGGTCTTCGGCACCCGCCGATTCGACATGCACATCAAGCGGACCTTCATGAACGTGCCGTCGAACCGCCGCGGGAGCAACGAGGAGATTGTCATCACCGAGCTCGGCCAGGTGGGGACCCAGCTCGACGGCTTCACTCACCAGACAATCGGCGACAGCCTGTACAACTGCTTCAAGGTCGATGCGATCGCCACCCGGACCGGCTTCACCAAGCTGGGCATCGAGAAAGTCGGGGCCCTCATCACGCGCGGCGTGCTGATCGACGTCGCCGCGCTCAAGGGCGTGGACATCCTGCCCGACACTTACGAGATCACGGTGCAGGATCTGCAGCAGGCCCTGCAGCGACAGGGGATGACGCTGCAGCCCGGCGATGCCGTGATTCTCCATACCGGCTGGGGCAAGCTCTGGGGCACCGACAACGCGCGCTACGTCAAGACCTGCCCCGGCATCGGCGTCGCGGCGGCCGAATGGCTGGCCCGCCAGGACCCCATGCTGGTCGGGGCGGACAACTGGCCCGTGGAAGTTGCGCCGAACCCCGATCCGGAGATCTCTCTGCCCGTCCACCAGATCATGCTAGTGGTGAACGGCATCCACATCCTGGAGAACCTGAAGCTCGATGAGATCGTGGCCAAGCGCGCCTGGGAGTTCGCCTTTGTGATGCAGCCGCTGAAGATCCGAGGCGGCACAGGCTCGACCGTCGCCCCGATCGCCATCCGCTGATGCGAGGACCCACGTGGAGCCACCTCCAGCCGTGCCGCCCTCACCCTTGACAGTCAGTGGCGGGAGACTGATCATCCGCGTATGACCACCCTCCAGCGGGCCGAGGCCGCCGAGCAGGCGATGAGCGACGAGCTCGATCGCATCGTCGTGAAGTCGGTGATCTACACGTCGGGTGAGCGTGATCCGCGGGCGCCGGTTCAGCGGCCGCCGGACCAGGGCAGGCGCTACATGATGGGCGATGACCCGCGCTTGCCGCGGATGCCCGACAAGCCGACCTTGTTCGACTTCTTCAAGTACCGCTTCGGCCCCGCCAATCACCTCCTGCAAAGCGCGCGGCTGGCGCAGAAGAACGGCGCGAGCGAGAAGGTGGTCCTCGCGTGCCTGTTGCACGACATCGCCATCGCCGGCTTCATCCGGAGCGACCACGGGTACTGGGGCGCCCAGCTCGTCGCGCCTTACGTGGACGAGGAGGTGAGCTGGGCGATCCGGTATCATCAGGCGCTGCGCTTCTTCGCCGACGAGTCGGTCGGGTACCGGTACCCGGAGGCGTACATCAAACTGTTCGGCCCGGACTACACGCCCGAGCCTTACATCGAGCGCGACTACCGATACGCGCGCGAGCACAAATGGTACATGACGGCGCGCCTGATCTGCGTCAACGACCTCTACGCGTTCGATCCCACGGTGCAGGTAGCCCTGGAGGAGTTCACGGACATCGTGGGCCGGAACTTCAAGCAGCCGAAGGAAGGGCTCGGCCTTGACGCGAGTCCGTCGGCGCACATGTGGCGCACGATCATGTGGCCGACGAAGTATCTGTAGGCGTCCCGCCGCTCAGAAGGTTCGCTGTCGCTGTGTCGGCGCCCGGCGAGCTTCCGCTTGAAGGCGGCCGCCCGCTCGACGAACGCCTGCTAGCGCGCGGGGACCACCGCGCCGCCCGAACGCGTCTTCCTGATCTCGTCCTCGGACGGCAGCACCTTCTCACCGGGCACGTACTCGTAATTCACCATGATGCCGACGCCGCGCTTGGGGTCGAGCTTCGTGGTGCCGACCCACGCCCCCATCGTGGACTGGCCGTCCACTGGACGGAAGGTGATCGGCCCGATCGGCGTCGCGACCTTCAGGCCGCGAAACGCGGCCGAGAGCCTGTCGGCGTCGGGCTCGGGCCCCGCGTGGCGCAGCGCCTCGGCGATGGAGAGCACCGTGATGTAGCCGACGAGCGATCCGAGCCGCGGCTCCCGGTCGGTCCGTCGCATGAAGCGCTCGACGAACTGCTTGTGCGCGGGCGCGGCGATGTCGTACCAGGGATAGCCCGTGACGAGCATCCCCTCGGGCGCCTCCGCCTTCAACGGATCGATGTACTCCGGCTCGCCGAGCAGGATGCCGACGACCCACATCTTCTGGAAGAGACCGCGCTTGTCCGCCTCGCGAACGAACGCGAGCCAGTCCGAGCCGAACAGCGACACGTAGAGCGCATCCGGATTCTGGTTCAGGATCGCCGTCACGTACGGGCCCGCCTCGAGCTTGCCAAGCGGGGGCCAGTGCTCGCCGACCACCTGCGCGGCGGGCCGGAGCTCCTTGAGACGGTCGCGGAACGTCTCCCAGGCGCGCTTGCCGTACTCGTAGTTCGGACCGATGGTCGCCCACCGGAGGTGCTTGGCCTTCGCCGCCTGCTCGGCGAGCATGCGGCCCTGCTCGAAGGTGTTGGGGCGCACGCGGACGACGTACGGGTGGCCCTTGGACCAGGTGAGCGC
>QHRS01000325.1 GCA_003221435.1 Candidatus Rokuibacteriota bacterium | reverse complement strand
AACGAGGGATAGAGCTGCACGAATCCCAGGGCCCCTTCCGCGTCTCCGTCTCCGGCGACCGCGATGAAGATCACGCTCTCGTTGGCTCTCAGGCGATCGCGGACGAACGTCTCCGCCAGTTTCGGATCGGCCGGCTTGCCGTAGAACTGGCGATAGAGGTCGAACATCGGCGCGATGAGGGCCACGTCGCGGTCACTTGCGGTCGCTCGCCGTATCTTGAAATTCTTCATTCGGACTCCCGCGGCGTGTCCTAGCTCAGCGCAGCCGCTGCCTTCGCAGTGCGCTCGATGAGCCTCTCGCCGAGCCGCTCTCGCCAGGACGCGAAGGCTTTCGTGGGCCCGCGCCATTCCAGCTCGTCCACGTCGCGAAAGAGCGGCGCATCCGTTCGCAAGGTCGCGAGATCCTTGAAGAGGAGCGCCTCCTCGCGACGGGCTCCCAGCACCTCGGGCGGAAAGCTCTCGATAGGCCCGTACTGCTTCAGGAGCCGCACCGCGGTGACACGCCCAATTCCCGAGACTCCGGGATATCCATCCGCGGCGTCTCCCACGAGCGCCAGCAAATCCGGGATCAATTCAGGACCCACGCCGTACTTCTCGCGGACGCCCTTCTCATCGAGGATCTTCTTTCCTCTGCGATCGACCTGCACCACGCGCCCGCCGCGAACACATTGCGCAAGGTCCTTGTCGGGTGTCCAGATGCTGATCTTCTCCACGCGCTTGCTCTTTGATGCTAGGTGCGCGGCCGAGGCCAGCCCGTCGTCGGCCTCGAGGTCCGTCATGGGCCAGATCGCCACCCCCAGGGCCGCGAGCGCCTCCTCGAGGGGATGGAACTGCGCCCACAGAGCGGGGTCGATGCCCTCTCCGGTCTTGTAGCCGGACCAGAGCTGATTGCGGAAGGATTCGATGACGTGATCGGTCGCCACGCCGATGTGCGTGGCGCCCCCCTCGATCGTCTGCAACACCGTCCCGAGCACCCCGGCGACGGCGCCGAACGGCGCGTCCTTGCCCTCGTTGAAGCGGCGGAGACCGTAGAAGTGACGGAACAGCTCGTAGGTGCCGTCGATGAGATGAACGATCACGGGGGCATGGTAATCGATCGCGCCTCAGGGAAAAGGCTCGCTTCGGCAGCTCGCCACTCATCGTCCGGTCGCGTTTGTCGGACTCCGTAGAATCCCGAGCAAACCCGAGAAGTTCGCGAGCGAGAACGGACGCTATCGGGACCCTGTAGTCCGATGACGTACACACAATCCCGTAGGGGAAAAAGGTCCGACGCCGCAACTTGCCTTCCCGCAACCGCCCGCGGCGGAGAAGACCCGACAAGCGCGTCGTGGCACACCCCCTGCATGACAGGCAGTGAAACCCCTACGGCCGGGGGGAGAAATCCCGACAACCGATGCGCACGACAACCAAGGAGGTTCAATGGGCCATCGCCACAGTCGGCTTTGTGTACCCCGTCTCACCGCATTCGCTGCCGTCGTCGTCGCGCTCGTCTCTTTCATCACTCCATCCGCTCGGGCCCAGTTCGCATCGCTCGCCTGGACCGCTCCCGGTGACGACGCCAAATCGGGGCGGGCCACGAGCTACCAGATGCGGTATTCCCGGACTCCCGTGGGAACAGACACCCTCGCCTGGTGGAACGCCACGGCGACGACCCTTCCTGTGCCGAACATGCCCGTTCCTTCTTTGGCGGGGGCGACAGACTCCGTGAAGGTGGCGCTCGGGGCTTGGAACATGACCTACTACTTTCTCCTCATGACCTGTGACGAGGTTCCGAAC
>QHRS01000035.1:21538-28568 GCA_003221435.1 Candidatus Rokuibacteriota bacterium | reverse complement strand
GACTTCCACTTCAACACGGCGATCAGCGCGATCATGGAGCTGGTCAACGCGCTCCACGCGTTCGACGCCGCGCCGGCCCCCCCCCGGATGCGGGACGAGCGCCAGGCACTCCTCCGCGAGGCCGTGGACACGCTCCTGCTGCTCCTCTGCCCCTTCTGCCCGCATATCGCCGAAGAGCTGTGGAGCGTCCTCGGTCACGGGGAGAGCATCTTCGCGCAGCCCTGGCCGGAGCCCGACCGGGCGGCCCTCGCACGCGACGAGGTGACGGTCGTCATCCAGGTCGATGGCAAGGTGCGGAGCCGGCTGACCGTCGAGGTCGGTGCCCGGGACGATCGCGTGAAGGCGCTCGCGCTCGCGGATGCCCGGGTGAAGCCGTGGCTCACCTCGCGCCGGGTCTCGCGCGTGGTCGTGGTCCCCGGCCGGCTCGTGAACATCGTGACCAGTGCGACCTGACAGCGCTCGGATGCGGGGTACGCAGCGGGGGCTGGCGGCCGCCGTCGCGTGCCTCCTCACTGCCGGCTGCGGTTACTCGGTCACCAGCAATCTCCCGCCGCACATCAGGACCGTCGCGGTGCCGATCTTCGCGAATCGGACGCAGGAGCCCGCGGTGGAGAACCTCATCAGCCGCGCCGTCGTCGAGGCATTCACGACCAATAGCGGGCTTCGGGTCGCGAACCCGGAGGACGCCGACGCGATCCTCGAGGGTGAGATCGTCGGTTACCAGCTCCAACCGCTCGCGTTCAACCAGGCCGCCAACGTTCGCGAGTACCGCCTCGTCGTCACGCTGAACCTGCGCTTCAAGGACGTTCGCACCAACGAGCTGCTTCTCGACGAGAAGGGCATCCAGGAGAAGGCCGATTTCCGGGCGGCGTCTGATGTGGCGGTCAGCATTGCCAGCGAGCAGAGCGCCCTGCGCCAGGCCGCGACCGACATCGGGCGCGCCATCGTCAATCTCGCCATCGACCGCTTCTAGCGCCGGTGCCGTTCCAATTTCCTTCGCCATACTTCGTTGCCCATCGAAGGGGGCCTCGGCGGCCCCCTCCGAGCCTCCCCCAAGGGACCGATGGCGCCGGCAAAGCCGGCGCTCGAACTCGGGTTCTCCGACAGGCTTCTCTTGTCGGTCCAATTTACTTCGTCAGACTCCGTTCTCGGTTGCGATCAGTTCTCCGCAACATGCCGCATGGCATGTTGACCGTGGGCGAGACGCCGCGCACCGCCTCGTACGCTCCGGTCGCCTCCTCCCTCGGGCCTCGTCTGGCTCGTAACTTGGAACGGCCCTAGCGTGGACTACGCTGCGTTGCTGCGCGATATAGAGCGCCACAGGATCCCGGCAGTCGCGCTCTTGCACGGGCCCGAATCGCTGCTCCTCGACGACGCGCTCTTCCTGATCTCGCGCGCGCTGTTCGCGGATCCCTCGAGCGCGGCGCTGGATCGCGAAGTGCTCGACGGCCGCGAGACGAGCGCCGAGACCGTCGCGCGGTCCGCCCTGACGCTTCCGTTCCTGGCGCCGCGCCGGCTCGTCGTCGTCCGGCGCGCCGAGGCGCTCCCCGCCCGGAACAACGAGACGCTCGTGCAGTACCTCGGGGCGCCGAGCCCCTCGACGTGCCTCCTCCTGCTCGCGGCGGAATCGCTTCGCGCCGACCGCAACCGGAAGACCGATCACTGGCTCTTGCAGGCGATGCCGGGCGGGGCCGCCATCGAGCTGTCCCCCCCTCGGGGTGCGGCTCTCGAGCGCGAGCTGCAGCGGCGCGCGGGGCTCGACGGTCTCGAGGTCGACGACGAGGCGGCGCGCCTGCTCGTGCAGTTCGTCGGCGACGACCTGGCGCTGCTCCTCGCCGAAGCGCACAAGGCGGCGCTGGCGCGCGGCGCTGACAACCGCCGGGTCGGCGTCGCCGAGGTCGGCGCCGTCGTCGGGGAGCATCGGGTGAGCGAGCTGTTCGAGCTGACACGCGCGATCGAGCGCGGTGAGCGCGGGCGGGCGCTGGCGCTGCTCGACCAGCTCCTGCGCGCGGGAGAGGAGCCGCTCAGGATCCTCGGCCTCCTCACGACCGACCTGCGCACGGCGTGGACCGTCAAGGAGTGGGCCGCGCGCGGGCTGCCCGTGGACCAGATCGCGCGGCGCCTGCGGCGCCCGCCCCCCGTGGTCGAGAAGCTGCTCAGCCGGATCAGCGGGCTCCCCGCACGGGAGCTCGCCCGGCGCCTCCAGCGCTGCTGGGAGGTCGAGCTGCGGATCAAGTCCGGCGGCAAGCCGAGCGCGGAGATGACGGTCATGATCGCCGACCTGTGCTGACGCGGACGACCCTCGCCCTCCCGTTGGTCCTCGCGCTGACATTCTCTGCTGCCGGGGCTCCGACATCGCCCCCGCACCGCATCGCGCGTCCGCAGTGTTCCGTGAACTGCCCGTCGTCGCCTGCGGGAGCCCGGACCTGGCCCCGGCACTCCCCCAGTGGCGGACACTGGCGGCTGGAGGCCGGGACGTCGCCCCCGCGCTCGCGCTCCCTGCGGGCGCAGGCGACCCGATCGCCGCTGCTCGCCGGCGCCGCGTCGATCGAGCTGGAGATGCCGGCGGGAGTGCCGCTGGCGGGGTACGGAAGCCCCGCGCGCCGGTTGTTCCTGCCCGACGTGCTCGGCCGACATCCCCATGCGTTCTGGTTCAAGCCGTCCCGGGGCTCGCGGGATCCGATCATGGCGCGCGCGCTGGTGACCGAGGCCGGAGCGGAGCGGCTCCTGTGGGTTGCCGTGGACCTGGTCGCGGTCGACGCGGGACTCGTCGACGACGTCAGGGCGCGGGCCGCGGCCGACGGGTTCACGTACTCCGCCGTGATCCTCTCCGCGTCGCATACGCACTCGGGGCCGGGCGCGTTCGTCGACTCGATGCTGTTCGGCGTCGTGGCGACGGATCGGTTCGACCCGGGCGTGCGCCGGGTGCTGCTCGACGGCATCGAGGCGGCGGTCCGGCACGCCGAGCGGGGCAAGGCGCCGGCGCACGTCGGCGCGGGCAGCCAGACGGCGCCGGCGCTCACGCAGAGCCGGCTCGACCTGCCGCTCGACCCCCAGATCGCTCTTGTGAAGTTCGTCCGGCCCGATGGCGCGCCGGTCGCGCTCGTCTGGAACTATGCGATCCACGGGACGACACTCGGGCCCCGGAACCTGAAGCTCTCGGGGGACGTCATGGGCGCCGCGTCCCGTGAGCTCGAGCGGAGCATCGGCGCGCCGGCGCTGTACGTCAACGGCGCGGTGGGGGACGTGAGCCCGGGTGAGCACGGCGAAGCCGCGGCCGAGGAGGCCGGCGCGCGATTGGCTGAGGTGATCGGCCGCGCGTGGACGCGCGTCCAGGCGCGGGACGGCGGGGCGCTGTCAGTCTCGCATGCTCGGGTCGAGCTGGAAGCCCCCTTCGTGTCGATGCGAAACTGTCTGGGACGCTGGGTTCCGGGCTTTCTCACGGTCCCGCTCGGGGCCGCCCTGCCGCGCTCGGCCGAGCTGGTCGCGGTGAGCGTCGGCGACAGCGCCTGGGTCACGGTCCCGGGAGAGCTTGAGACCCGGCTCGGGCAAGTCGTGAAGAGCGTCGGCCGCCGCCACTTCGGCGTCGCGTTCGTCGCCGGTCTCTCGAACGGCTACCTCGGCTACCTGCTCACGCCCGGCGCATACCACCGCACGGGGTACATCGAATGCGCGAGTCTGTACGGCGAAGAGGCCGGGGAGCGGGTGGCGAAGGTCGCGGCGGGGTTGCTGGAGCGTCTTGGCGCGAAGCGGGCTACGCGAGCGCCGCGAGTCGCCGGGCGAGCGAGGATTTCTTCCGAGCCGCCGTGTTGCGGTGGATCGCGCCTTTGCTGACGGCCTTGTCGAGCGTCCGGATCGCGTCACTGACCGACTCTCGCGCTACCGCGCTCTTCTCGCCGAGCGCAGTGCGCCCGAGCTTGACCGCGGACCGCACCTTGGACCGCACGGTGCGGTTGCGCTGTCGCCGGCGCTCGCTCTGCCGCGCGGCCTTGATCGCCGACTTCGTGTTGGCCAAGAGATGACTCCTTCGGGCGACGGTGGTACGCCGATCGCGCCGATACATAATGCGAAAAATCGCGGGTGATTGCAAGACCTGATCACGAGTCCCAGGTAGTTCGGGCGCTCGGCAGCATCGGTGCGGCCACGCTCGCGAGCCGGATCCTCGGGTTCGTGCGGGACATGGTCGTGGCAAGCACCTTCGGCGCCGGGCCCGTGACCGACGCCTTCTTCGTCGCGTTCCGGATCCCCAACATTCTCCGCCGGCTGCTGGGCGAAGGTGCGCTCTCCACCGCGGTCGTGCCGATGCTGAGCGACTATCTCGTCACGCGCCCGCGCGGCGAGTTCAATCGGCTGTTCCGGGCGATCCTGGGCGCCGCCCTCGTCGTGCTCGGCACCGTGACGGTGCTCGGTGTCCTGACTGCGCCGTGGCTCGTCCGGGTGATGGCGCCCGGGTTCGCCGGCGAGCCGGCTCAACTCGCGCTGGCAGTGACGCTGACGCGGCTGATGTTTCCGTACCTCGTGCTGGTGGGGCTCGCGGCGCTGGTGATGGGCGCCCTCAACGCCCACGGGCGGTTCTTCACGGCGGCCCTCGGCCCCGCGGTGCTCAACGTCGGCATGATCGCCTGCGTCCTCGCGCTCGCGCCGTACGTGCGGCCACCGATCCTCGCCCTCGCCGTGGGCGTTCTCCTGGGCGGCGTCGGTCAGCTCGCGATCCAGCTCCCGGAGCTCGCGCGCACCGGCGTCCCGCTCCGACCGTCGCGCGAGCTTCGGCATCCGGCCCTCGGCCGCCTCATGCGGCTGCTCCTGCCCGGGGTCTTCGGCCTGGCAACGGTGCAGGTGACGGTCTTCATCAACACGCTGCTCGCCTCGCTGCTTCGGCCCGGCAGCATCTCGTACCTGTACTACGCCGACCGCGTGATGGAGTTCCCACTCGGGGTGTTCGGCATCGCGCTGGCCTCGGCGGCTCTGCCGGCGATGTCGCGCGAGGCGGCATCCGGCGACCGGAAGGCGCTCGCGACCACGATGAACTTCGCCCTGCGCCTGTCGTGCTACGCGGCGCTGCCCGCGACGGTCGGCCTCATCGTCCTCTGCACGCCGATCACGCGCGTGCTGTTCGAGCGGGGCGAGTTCGGTCCCGCGGAGACCGCGGCGACGGCCCGGGCGCTCGCCTGGTACGCGCTCGGGCTGACGGCGTTCTCCGGGACTCGGATCGCCGCCCAGGCCTTCTACGCCATGGGCGACACCCGGACTCCCGTCGTGACGGGCGTCGGCGCGGTCGCCGTCAACGTCGTGATCGCGGTGGCCCTGCTCCGCCCGATGGAGTACGCGGGCCTGGCCGTCGCGTCGTCGGCCTCGGCGTACGTGAACCTGGTGCTGCTCGTGTGGCTCGGGCGGCGCCGACTGGGGCGGCTCGGCGGACGCGAGATCGCCCGCAGCGTCGGCCGCACCGGGCTCGCGTCGGCGGGCCTCGCGGCATGGTGCGGCGTGCTCCTGTGGCGCTGGCCGGCGCCGGCCAGCCTCCGTGTCGAGGCGGTGTGGCTCGGCGCGGCGATCGCCGGCGGCGGGCTGATCTTCTGGCTGCTGAGCACGGCGCTGCGCTCGCCCGAGCGGGCGGCGCTCTTCCGGTCCTTGCCTTCGAGCGGGTCCGGTTGATATACTCCCTCGTGGTCACTCTGATCAGCCTGTCCGGTAGCCCGATCCCGCTGGGTGCCTCGTCCTCGGTCGACCGTCAGAGGCTCCGGCGTGTCCCCGCGTGGCTCCATCTCCGAATCACCGGCGTCCTGCGGCCCGCCAGCTCGTGATGGACGCGACGGTGGAGTTTCTCGGGGCCCTCCAGACCGAACGGGGCGCCTCCCGAAACACGCTGTCGGCCTATCGCCACGATCTGGAGAGCTTCAGCCGATTTCTCGCGTCCCGCCGGCGCCGGGTGACGGACATGGACGCTGCGGAGGTCGTCGCGTACATCGGCCGGCTGCGCGGCGCCGGCCTGTCGCCGGCGAGCATCGCGCGCCGTGTGTCCGCGGTCCGCGGGCTCTGCCGGTTTCTGCTTCGCGAAGGCGTGCTCGGCGCGGACCCGACCGAACATCTGGAAACGCCGCGCCCCGCGCGCCGGCTGCCCCGCACGCTGTCTCGTGAGGACGCGGCGCGGCTCGTCGAGGCGCCGGACGTCTCCCGGTCAAACGGGGTCCGCGATCGGGCGCTGCTCGAGGTGCTGTACGCGACCGGGATGCGCGCGTCGGAGTGTCTGTCGCTCCGGCTCGAGGATCTGAACCTGTCCGCCGGCTATGTCGTCTGCACGGGCAAGGGAAGCCGGCAGCGCCTGGTCCCGGTCGGCGGCCCCGCGCTCGAATGGGCACGCACCTACCTGGCGACGGCACGCCCCGGGTTCACGCGCGGGCGCGACGCCAGAACGCTGTTCGTGAACCCGCGCGGTGGCCCGTTGTCCCGCCAGGCCCTCTGGGGGATCGTCCGGAAGTGGGCGCGCCGGGCCGGAATCCGGCGATCCGTCTCGCCGCATACGCTGCGGCATTCGTTTGCGAGCCATCTGCTCGAGGGCGGCGCGGACCTGCGCTCGGTCCAGGCGATGCTGGGCCACGCCGACATCTCGACGACGCAGATCTACACCCATCTCCCCTCGTCGGTCGTCCTCCGCATGTACCGGCAGTTCCATCCCAGAGCCGGTGGATCGCCGGGCCACCCTGCGGCGGGCCGGGCGAGAAGGCAGAGGATCGTCCATCGTGGCGAGCCCGGGGGGAGGCCCGCGTGACGGCCAGGCGGGCCCATGCCTACCCCCAGGTCGACGCCCGCGCGGCCGGGCTGATCAACCTCCGAGTCATCGCGTGCCCCGCGGGCGCGACCGCCGCGCAGGCGCTCGATATCGTGCTGAAGCGGAGTGGGCGGGCGCTCGTGCTTCACGGGAAGAAGGGACTCGTGCTCCTGGAGGACGTGACTCGAGCGGTCCAGCTCGGGTTGCCCGCGCTGGCGGCAGACACGCTGCGAAGACCCGTCCCGGTCGTGACGGCCAACGAGA
>QHRS01000035.1:0-21511 GCA_003221435.1 Candidatus Rokuibacteriota bacterium | reverse complement strand
CGGTGCCGTCGGTCGCTCCGCTGTCCGCGCCGACGCCGTTGCCGGCCTGTCGCTCGCGGCGCGATTACGGTCTCGCGTCTCGCCGGCGGCGCTCCGCCTGTTGACCGAGGTCGGACGGCTCGCCGGGACGGTGGGCTCGCGCGCCTTCGCCGTCGGTGGAATCGTCCGCGATGCGCTGATCGATTCGGGGGCCGACGTCGTCGGGGATCGGCGGGGCCCGCGCGACATCGACATCGTGATCGAAGGCGACGGAATCGGTCTGGCGCGGCGCGCGGCGCAGGCACTCGGCGGGATGCTGACCGTTCACGAGGCGTTCGGGACGGCGTCGATCGAGGGACAGGCCGGCGGTCGGCTCGACATCGTCACCGCTCGCGCCGAGCGCTACGGCGCGCCGGGCGCGCTGCCGACCGTGCGCGCGGGCACGATCATCGACGACCTGCAGCGCCGGGACTTTACCGTCAACGCGATGGCGCTCGAGCTGTCGTCAGGGGCGTTCGGCTTGCTCGATCCACTGGGCGGGCGACAGGACGTCGAGGGGCGTCGGATCCGGGTGCTCCACCCGCTGTCGTTCGTCGAGGACCCGACGCGGATTTTCCGGGCGGCGCGCTACGCAACGCGTCTCGGCTTCACCCTGGACCGCGCGAGCCTGCGGGCGCGGGCGCTGGCGCTGCGGCTCGGGCCGTACGCGGCGCTGTCGGGGCGGCGGATCGCGGCCGAGATCGAGCTGGTGCTCGATGATACGGCGCCGGGCACGACGCTCGGCCGACTCGCCGCGTGCGGCGCCTTCCGCCTCCTGGACCGCCGGTTCCGGATTTCGCGCGCGTCCGCGCGCCGGATCGCGGTGCTCCCTGACGCGATCGCCTGGGTCCGCGCGAGACGCCTCACGGCGGCCCCGCTCGAGCTGGCCGCGCTCGCGATCGTGGCGGACCAGCGCCCCGAGGTGGTGACGGCGGCATTGCGCGCTCTCGGCTTGTCCGGCGACCCGGTCGCCCGGCTGCTCCGCACGTACGCGGGCGTGCCGGCGCTGCTCGCACGCCTCGCGGACGCCGCCGCGGCAGCGCCGAGCACGCGGGCGACGCTGCTGAGGGACCGGCCGGCGACCGATCTCGCATGGGCGTGGCTCATCGGGGGAGCCGAGGCGCGCGCGCAGCTCGACTGGTACCTCGCGGGCGCGTCTCGGGTCCGGGCGGAGCTTCGCGGAGAGGAGCTCGTGGACCTGGGCGTGCCGCGCGGGCCGGCCGTCGGGCTCGTGCTGCGGCGGCTCAGGGACGCGCGGATCGACGGCAGCGCGCGGAGCCGGGACGATGAGGTCGGGCTCGTGCGCGCGTGGCGGGCGGCCGGGATGGCGGAGCCATCGACGGCACGTAGGGAGGGGTGACGTGGCGACCAGGTTCATCTTCGTGACCGGAGGGGTCGTGTCGTCTCTCGGCAAGGGGCTCGCGGCGGCCTCCATCGGTGCGCTGCTCGAAGCGCACGGTTACCGCGTCACGCTGCAGAAGATGGATCCCTACATCAACATCGACGCGGGGACGATGAGCCCGTACCAGCACGGCGAGGTCTTCGTGACCGACGACGGTGGCGAGACCGACCTCGACCTCGGACACTACGAGCGCTTCACGTCCGCCCGAGTGACCCGCGATCACAACGTGACGACCGGCAAGGTCTACTTCTCCGTCATCCAGAAGGAGCGCCGGGGCGACTACCTCGGGCGGACCGTGCAGGTGATCCCGCATATCACCGACGAGATCAAGGCGTCGATCCTGCGCGTCGCCAGCGGCGTCGACATCGTCATCGTCGAGATCGGCGGAACCGTCGGCGACATCGAGAGCCTGCCGTTCCTCGAGGCGGTGCGCCAGCTCAAGAAGGACGTCGGACGCGACAACGTCATCTACGTTCACCTCACGCTCGTCCCGTTCATCCAGGCCGCGTCCGAGCTGAAGACGAAGGCGACCCAGCACTCCGTCAAGGAGCTGCGGGCTATCGGGATCCAGCCGGACCTCCTCCTGTGCCGGACGGACCGGTATCTGCCGCCGGCCATCAAGTCGAAGATCTCGCTGTTCTGCGACGTCGAGGAGGAGGCGGTGATCACCGCCAAGGACGTCGACACGGTCTACGAAGTGCCCCTGGTCTTCCACCGGGAAGGCCTCGACGAGATCGTCCTCAAGCTGTTCGGGCTCCCCGCCCGGCCGATCGACCTCTCCCGATGGGAGGATATCGTCCGGAAGGTCACGTCGCCCAGGCGGCAGACCCGGATCGCCGTCGTGGGGAAGTACGTCGAGCTGAAGGACTCCTACAAGAGCCTGACCGAAGCGCTTGTGCACGGCGGCATCGCCAACGACGCCCGCGTTGATCTTCGGTGGGTCGACGCCGAGCAGATGGAGCGCGACGGCGCCGCGGCCCACCTCGGCGCGGTCAATGGCCTGCTGGTGCCGGGCGGCTTCGGCGATCGGGGCGTGGAGGGCAAGATCGGCGCGATCCGGTGGGCGCGGGAGCACGGCGTGCCGTACTTCGGGATCTGCCTCGGTATGCAGTGCGCCGTGATCGAGTACGCGCGCCACGTCTGCGGGCTCGCCGGCGCCAACTCGTCCGAGTTCGATCCGGCCTCGCCGCACAAGGTCGTGGATCTGCTGCCGGAGCAGCGCGATGTGGCGGCCAAGGGCGGCACGATGCGGCTCGGCCTCTACCCGATCCTCCTCACCGAGGGCAGCCTCGCGTCCCGGGCGTACGGGCAGGGGATCATCCACGAGCGCCACCGCCACCGGTACGAGGTCAACAACGAATACCTCCAGAGGCTCGAGAAGAACGGTCTGCGCGTGTCGGGCATCTGGGCCGAGAAGCAACTCGTCGAGATCATCGAGCTGGCCGATCACCCGTGGTTCGTCGCCGGGCAGTTCCATCCCGAGTTCCGCTCCCGGCCGTGGCAGCCCCACCCGCTCTTCGCCGCCTTCGTCAAGGCGGCGATCGCGCACGGGGACCGGTGAGGCCGGTCGCGGTCGGCAGCATTCTGATCGGCGAGGGCCAGCCGCTCGCGCTGATCGGCGGGCCGTGCGCCATCGAGAACGAGAAGCACGCGCTCGCGACGGCCGAGCGCCTGGCGCGCATCGCGGCCGACCACCGCACGCCCTTCATCTACAAGTCATCCTACGACAAGGCGAACCGCTCCTCCGCGCACTCGTACCGCGGGCCCGGGCTCGCCGAGGGGCTGCGCATCCTCGGGCTCGTCCGAGCGCGCGTCGGCGTGCCGGTGCTCGCCGACGTGCACGACGTCTCCGAGGTGGCGCCGGCGGCCGAGGTGCTCGACGTCTTGCAGATCCCGGCGTTCCTGTGCCGGCAGACGGATCTCGTGCTCGCATGCGCGCGCACCGGCAAGCCGGTGAACGTCAAGAAGGGACAGTTCCTCGCGCCTCGGGACATGAAGAACGTCGTCGAGAAGATCCGGTCGGCGGGCAACGCGCGCGTTCTCCTGACCGAGCGAGGGACGTCGTTCGGCTACAATAACTTGGTCGTGGACATGCGCGGGCTTGCTGACATGCGTGATCTCGGCTATCCGGTCGTCTTCGACGCGACCCACTCCGTCCAGCTGCCCGGCGCCGCCGGCGACCGGTCGGGCGGCGAGCGCAGGTACGTGCCCGCACTCGCGCGCGCGGCCGTTGCGTTCGGCATCGACGCGCTATTCATGGAGATGCACGAGGACCCCGATCGCACCTTGCCCGATGGCCGCCCGTTGTCGGACGGGCCCAACATGCTCCGCCTCGACGACCTCCCGCGCCTGCTCGCCCAACTCCTCGCGATCCGCGCCACGGTCCCCGGATGACGGATCACATCTCGGTCGCCGCCGTATCGTGGCTGGTTTCGAGCGCCGGCTCCGCCGGCGCAAGTTTTGGGGGGAGGTTCGGAAGGGGGGCAGAGCCCCCCGCCGAGCGATTCCCGCGCCTGCTCGCCCAACTCCTCGCGATCCGCGGCACGGTCCCCGGGTGAGCGACCGCAAGTCGTCTGGCTTCGAGCGCCGGCTTCGCCGGCGCAAGTCTTTGGGGGGAGGTTCGGACGGGGCGCAGAGCCCCCCTCCGAGAGAGCGCCGGCTCGCCGAGCGGGTGCTGCGGCTAGAAGCCGAGGGCATCCTCGCGCTGGTGCCGCGGCTCGGCGACGCGTTCGTCCGCGCGGTCCAGTGCCTGCACGAGTGCCGCGGCCGCGTCATCGTCAGCGGCATGGGCAAGTCCGGGCTGATCGGCCGGAAGATCGCGGCGACTCTCGCCTCGACGGGAACGCCCGCGTATTTCCTGCATCCGGCCGAAGGCGTGCACGGCGATCTGGGTATCGTGGCCCGCGGCGATGTCATCCTCGCGATCTCCAACTCGGGCGAGACGGGCGAGATGCTCGCGATCCTCGAGCATCTCAAGCGGCTCGGCACCCCGATCGTGCTGATGACGGGCAACCCGCAGTCGACGCTCGCCAGGCAGTGCGATGTCGTGCTGGACCTGAGCGTCGCCGAGGAGGCGTGCCCGATGAACCTCGCGCCGACGACGAGCACGACGGCCGTCCTGGCCATGGGCGACGCGCTCGCGATGGTGCTGCTCGACCGGAAAGGGCTCCGGCCGGAGGGCTACGCCGCGCTGCACCCGCGGGGCACGCTCGGCTGGCGGGCGCTCTTCCGCGTCGCCGATCTGATGCACACGGGCGACGGGGTGCCCGTCGTCCACGAAGAGATGGCGATGAAGGACGTCATCGTCGAGATGACCGCCAAGCGGCTGGGCGTCACGACCGTCGTCGATGCGACGGGCCGCCTGGTCGGCGTCGTGACGGACGGTGACCTGCGCCGCCTGCACCTCCGCGAGGGCTCGATCCTCGGGCTGCGCGCCCGCGATTGCATGACGCGCAACCCGAAGGTGATCGGCGCCGGCGAACTGGCCGCGAGGGCGCTCGAGATGATGGAATCGTTCGCGATCACGAGCCTCGCCATCGTGGGTGCCGCCGAGAAGCCCGTCGGCCTCATCCACCTGCACGACATCCTGCGCGCCAAGATCGTGTGACCGCCCGGGCTACGGCCGCGGCGCGCGCCCGCGCCATCCGCCTGCTGATTCTCGACGTCGACGGGGTGCTCACCGATGGGCGGCTCATCTACGGGCCCACCGGTGAGGACACCAAGGTGTTTTACGTGCGCGACGGCCACGCGATCGTGTCGGCGCGCGCCGCGGGGCTCGACATCGCCGTTGTCTCCGGCCGCGACTCCGCGGCAGTGACACGCCGGCTGGTGGAACTGGGCGTCCGGGAAATCCACCAGGGGGTCCCCGACAAAGTGGCGCTCCTGCCCGCTCTCTGCGCGCGCCACGCGGTTGCCCCGGCGCAGGTCGCGTTCATGGGGGACGATCTCCCCGATATGCCGCTCCTGCGCAGGGTCGGGCTCGCCCTGGCCCCGGCCAACGCGGTCCGCGAGGTCCGCCGGGTGGCGGACTGGATCTCGCGCGTCCCGGGCGGATCGGGGGCCGTCCGCGAGGCGATCGAGTGGCTGCTCCGATGTCGAGGGGCGTGGCCGCCGGCGACCGCCTGACCGCATTTGCCCTTCCCCCGCGTCATCCGACTATGATAGTCTGGTATCGAAATTGCATCGACAATCCCATGCGGCGAATATCTTTTGGCATTCTTGTGGCAGTCGCTGTCTTCATGGTGCTCGTGACCGGCACCCTGGTCATGAAGAGCCGGGCGATTCGAATGGAGCCTGCAGAGCCGCCGACGTCGAAGGCCGATTACCGAATCAAGGACGTCCAGCTCGAGGAGGAGTCGGGGAACGTCCGCTGGAAGCTCGTCGCCGATCAGGCCGAGGTCTTCGACGCGGAGGGGCGGACGGGCCTCCGGCGGCCGGTGGTCGACATCCATCAGCCGCTCCGCTCCTGGCGCGTGTGGGGCGACGAGGGCGACGTGCTCCAGAAGACCAAGGACCTCGAGGTGCGACGCAACGTGGTGCTGGTCTCCAACGACGGCCTGCGGCTGGAGACCTCCGTGCTGCGGTGGCAGGCGAGCACCAAGCGCCTCTGGACCGACGCGCCGGTCAGGATCACCCGTGACGGCACCGTGATCGAGGGCTCCGGACTCGCGGTCGACATGACGCGGCAAACCGCGGAGGTCAAGGGGCGCGTGCGCGCGCAGTTCACGAAATTCCCGAGAGTCTCACCGTGACGCGCGCCGCGCGCGGCCTGCTGCTCGCGGCGCTCGTCGCGGCGGCAACCGGGGCGTTCGCGCAGCAGCCGTCGGGCAGGCCGCCGGCTGCCAAGCCGAGCAGGGCCGCTGACGAAAAGGCCAAGCCGGCCGACGACAAGAATCAACCGGTGACGGTCGACGCCGACCACATGGAGAGCTTCCAGAAAGAGAGCCTCGTCATCTTCACCGGGAATGTCGTCGCGCGGCAGAACGGCTCCGTGCAGTACGCCGACCGGATGGAGGTCTATCTCGACGAGGCGGCGGGTCGGGTGATCCGGACCGTCTCGACGGGCAGCATCCGGATCATCACGCGTGACTGCCGGATGGGGACCGCGAAGCGCTCCGAGTACTACGACGGAGAGCAGCGGGTCGAGCTCATCGGCAACGCCCGCGTCTGGCAGGCGGACAACGTCGTGACCGGCGAGAAGATCACGATCTACCTCAACCAGGAGCGCAGCGTGGTCGAGGGCGGCAAGCAGGAGCGCGTGAAAGCGATCTTCTACCCCAAGGAAGAGAAGCCGCAGGACGGCGCGCAGGCGACGGCGCAGTCCGAGTGCAAGAACTGAAATGGAAGGGCTGGTGGCGCAGGGCCTGTCCAAGTGGTTCAAGCGCCGGAAGGTGGTGGACGACGTCTCGCTCGACATCCAGCGCGGGGAGGTGGTCGGCCTGCTGGGCCCGAACGGAGCGGGCAAGACGACGTCGTTCTACATGATGGTGGGCCTCATCGGGTGCGATAGCGGGCGGATCTTCCTCGAGGGGCAGGAGATCACGGGCCTGCCGATGTACCGGCGCTGCCGGCTCGGGCTCGGCTACCTGCCGCAGGAGTCCTCGGTCTTCCGGAAGCTGACGGTCGAGGAGAACCTTCTCGCGATCCTCGAGACGCTCGACCTCACGCCGGGGGAGCGCCACACCCGCGTGCAGGAGCTGCTCGCCGAGCTCGACCTGACCCGGCTCGCGCGCTACCCGGCCTTCACGCTGTCGGGCGGCGAGCGCCGCCGCCTCGAGATCACGCGGGCGCTCGTGACCTCGCCGAGCTACCTGCTGCTCGACGAGCCGTTCACCGGTATCGACCCGATCGCGATCGGCGACATCCAGGAGATCGTCGCGCGCCTCACGGAGCGCGGCATCGGCATCCTGATCACGGACCACAACGTGCGCGAGACGCTGGCGATCACGGATCGCGCGTACATCCTCTTCGACGGGAAGATCCTGGTCTCGGGGACGGCGGCCGAGCTCGCCAACAACCCGACGGCGCGCGAGATCTACCTCGGCGAGAAGTTCGCCCTCTAGTGCACTCGCAACGAGTTCTGGCTAATGCGAGTGGGGCCGCCGGTGCCGTTCCAAGTTGCGAGGCGGACGAGGCCCGAGGGAGGAGGCGACCGGAGCGTACGCGGTCTCGCGCGTCGTCTCGCCCACGGTCAACATGCCATGGGGCATGTTCCGGATCAATGGTCGCCGACGACCGAGAACCTGTCGGAGAACCCGAGTACGAGCGCCGGCTTTGCCGGCGCCATCAGCCCCTTGGGGGAGGTTCGGAGGGGGCCGCCGAGGCCCCCTTCGATGGGCAACGAAGTATGGCGAAGTAAATTGGAACGGCACTAGAGGGCAGAGGAACCGGACCCATGGCGATGGAGGCGCGTCTCTCGTTACGACAGAGCCAGCGCGTCGTCATGACGCCGCTCCTCCAGCAGGCGATCCAGCTCCTCCAGCTCTCGACCCTTGAGCTGCAGGAGGTGGTGCAGAAGGAGCTCCTGGAGAATCCGTTGCTCGAAGAGGAGCCGCAGGACGGCGAGGCGCCCGCGGGGCCAAACGAGCCGGAGGTGGCCGCGGCGCCACCGCCGGAGCCGGTGCCGGAGAACAGCCGGAACGACCAGCAGATCGACGACCTCCCCTTCGACCTCGCGGCGAGGCTCTTCGACGACCACGAGGAGCGCTCGCTGGTGGCTCAGGAAGAGCGCGAGGATCTGCAGTTCGAAAACATCGCCCGGTCGGCATCCTCGCTCGCCGACCACCTCGACGAGCAGCTCCGCTTCGCGACCGAAGAGGCGCAGGTGCGGCGGATCGGCGGGGAGATCATCGGCAACCTCGACGAGGACGGCTACCTGCGGGCGGAGCTCGGCGAGATCGCCGGACGCTGCGAGGCGACGCCGGACGAGGTCGAGAAGGTCCTGCTACTCGTGCAGTCGTTCGATCCGCCGGGGGTGGCCGCGCGCGACGTCCGGGAATGCCTGCTCCTCCAGCTTCGGCGCGACCCTCTTCCGGACCCCCTGTCGATCGAGATCGTCGAGCTGCACTTCGAGGACCTGAGCCGGCGGCGGTACGCGGAGATCGCCCGCGCCCTCAAGCAGCCGCTCGACCGGATCATGGAGGCGGTGGAACAGATCATGACGCTCGAGCCGAAGCCGGGACGCCCGTTCGGCGCCAACGAGTCCCGCTACATCGTGCCCGACGTGTCCGTCATCAAGACGGGCTCGGAGTACACCGTCGTCCTCAACGAGGACGGTATCCCGAGGCTCCGGGTCAATTCGCTCTATCGCTCGCTCCTCCGCGGCTCGGCGGACGAGGCCCGCCAGTACGTGGAGCAGAAGCTCCGGTCGGCCATGTGGCTGATCAAGAGCGTCGAGCAGCGGCAGCGCACGCTGCGCAGGGTGACGCAGTCCATCGTCAAGTTCCAGCGCGAGTTCCTCGACAAGGGGCTGCCGTACCTCCGCCCGCTGGCGCTCCGGGACGTGGGCGAGGACATCAGCATGCACGAGTCGACGATCAGCCGCGTCACCACGAACAAGTACGTGGAGACGCCGCAGGGGCTGTTCGAGCTGAAGTTCTTCTTCCACAGCGGCATCGCCTCGGGCAACGGCGAGATGGTCTCCTCCGTGTCCGTGAAGAAGATGATCCGGGACCTCCTCGGGAACGAGGACCAGGCCAAGCCGCTGTCGGACCAGGAAGTGGCGCAGATCCTCAAGGGGCAGGGGTTGACGATCGCGCGACGCACGGTGGCGAAGTACCGCGAGGAGCTCTGCATCCTGCCGTCGCATCAACGGCGCCTCGCGCCGCGCAAGCGGTAACGCGCCTGGACGCTCTCGCATGGCGCCTCACGACGGACCCGGCCCCGCCGGTCGCGCGGTGCCGGTCGTAGCCGCGCGGGCGTGAGCCGTGGCCTCGCAGACCGTTTCCTTCGTCATCATCACCGGGCTGAGCGGCGCCGGCAAGAGCTTCGCCATCAAGTGCTTCGAGGACATCGGGTACTTCTGCGTGGACAATCTGCCGACGACCCTGATCCCGACGTTCGCCGAGCTGACGGCGCGGTCGACGCGCGACATCCGGAACGTCGCGCTCGGGGTCGACGTGCGGGAAGGGGAGTACCTGCCGCATCTCGTGGAAGCGCTCGCGGAGCTGCGCCGCCGGAACCATGCCGTCCAGGTGCTCTTCCTGGAGGCGGGCGACGAGGCGCTGGTGCGTCGCTACCACGAGTCGCGCCGGAAGCATCCGCTCGCGGGCGACGGCAGCATCCTGGACGGCATCCGGGCGGAGCGGAAGGCCCTGGCCCAGTTCCGCGAGATCGCCGACCGGATCGTCGACACCTCCGCGCTGACCGTGCACCAGTTCAAGGATTTCCTCATCGAGCTGTACGGGACGCCGAGGACGCGGCCCGGGCTGGCGACGTCGTTGATCTCGTTCGGCTACAAGCACGGGATCCCGTACGACGCCGACCTCGTCTTCGACGCGCGGTTCCTGCCGAATCCGCACTTCGTCGACGGCCTCCGGCCGCTCGACGGGCGGGACGACCGCGTCCGGGAGTTCATCTTCACGCACGCCGAGAGTCGCCAGTTCCTGGAACGGCTCCAGGATCTGCTGCAGTTCCTCCTGCCGTTCTACCGGCGGGAGGGCAAGGCGTACCTGACGATCGCGGTGGGGTGCACCGGCGGGCGCCACCGATCGGTGGCGGTCGTCGAAGCGCTGCGGCAGTTCATGGAAGGGCTCGGACTCGGGCCGACGGTGGTGCACCGGGACATCGACCGTGAGTGAACCACGCGTGACGTTCCTGTTCGGCGTCCACAATCACCAGCCGGCCGGGAACTTCGACGACGTCATGGCTGACGCGGTCAAGCGCGCGTACCAGCCGTTTCTGGAGCTGGCGCGGGCGTTCCCCTCGATTCGCCTGACGGTGCACTGCACGGGCACGCTCCTGGAATTCCTCCGCGACCGTGCGCCGCGGGCGTTCGATCTGCTCGGCGCGCTCGCGGCGCGCGGCCAGATCGAGCTGCTGACCGGGGGCTTTTACGAGCCGATCCTGCCGGTGCTCCCCGACCACGACAAGATCGGTCAGATCCAGCACCTCTCCGAGTTCCTGAAGAGTCACTTCGGCGTGCGCCCGCGCGGGATGTGGCTCGCCGAGCGCGTGTGGGAACCCCACCTGCCTCGGGCGCTCTCCGACGCCGGCGTCGAGTTCGTGCTGGTGGACGACCGCCACTTCGCGCTCACGGGCATGGACACGGCGGAGCTCGCCGGCTACTACGTGACCGAGGAGCAGGGCGCCAAGATCGCGGTGTTCCCGATCAGCGAACGGCTGCGGTATCTGGTCCCGTTCGCCGAGCCGGCCGCCACCCTCGACTACCTGCGGGCGTGGCGGGGCCGGGGCGCCGGCCTGACCCTCGTGGACGATGGCGAGAAGTTCGGCCTGTGGCCGGGCACCTACAGGCACGTCTATGAGGACGGCTGGCTCGCCCGGTTCTTCGAGGCGCTCGGCTCGGCCGACTGGCTGGAAACGGCGGCGTTCAGCGATTTCCTCGACGCCCATCCCGCGACCGGTCCCGTCTATCTCCCGACCGCGTCGTACAGCGAGATGGGGCACTGGGCGCTGCCGACCCGGGCCGGCATGGCTCTCGACGAGACCAAACGGCGGCTGGCGGCGCTCCCCGACGGCGACCGGCTGGTCGGCTTGCTCCGCGGCGGCTTCTGGCGCACGTTCCTGATCAAATATCCGGAGGTCGGCGACCTGTACTGGAAGATGCTGCGGCTGTCACGGGTCATTCACGAGGGCCTCGTCGCGCATCCTGACGATCAGCGCTTGCGGGAGGCGCGTCTCGCGCTCTGGCGCGGCCAGGCCAACGACGCCTACTGGCATGGCGTGTTCGGAGGCTGCTACCTCCCGCACCTCCGCCGGGCGGTGAAGTCGGCCCTGCTGACCGCCGAACGGCTCGAGGGGCAAGCCGGTGGCAGGCGCGCCTGGTGCACGCGTGACGACGTCAACGGCGATGGCCTGTCGGAGATCCTCCTGGGCACGCCCGAGCTGTCCCTCACGCTCCACCCCGAGCGCGGGGGCACGCTCACCGAGATCGGCTGGAAGCCGCGCGCGCTCGATGTCGCCGACGTGCTCACGCGCCGGCCCGAGGTGTACCACGAGCAGGTGAAGGCGAGGGGAGCGGTCGGCGACGGGGTGCGGACGATTCACGATGCGCGCCCCGCCAAGGAAGCCGGTCTCGACGCGCTGCTCGCCTACGACCGCTTCCGGCGGGCCTCGCTCCTGGATGGCCTGTTTCCGGCCGGCGACGCCCTCGACCCGGTCGAGCCGTGGGCGGGCGCCCACCAGGCGCTCGGCGACGCGAGCATGGCGTGCCGGATCGCGACCGAGGCCGATCGGGCGTCAGCCTCGCTGTCGGTCGACAGGCCAAATGGTTACCCCTGCTAGGTTGAGAAGACGGTTTCGGTCGGCGGCGCTCGGATCGACGTTCAGTACCGGGTGCGCTGGTTCGGCGATGAGCCCTTCGACGGCCGCTGGGCGGTCCAATGGAACCTGGCGTTGACCGCGGGCGATGCATCCGGCCGCTACCTGCGGCTGGCCGACCGGCCGGCTCTGAGAAGCCGCGGAGGCGTCCAGGGGCTCTACGCCATCGGGCTCTGCGACGAATGGATCGGCGTCGAGATCGGCCTCGAGTGGATAGAGCCCGCGCACGTGGGCTGGGGCCCAGTCGAGACGGTGTCGATCTCGGAAGGTGGCTTCGAGCGAATCTATCAGGGGACGGCGCTGCTCATCACGTGGCCCCTTGGAATCGCCCGCGGTCGGGAATGGGCCCAGCGGGTCACTCTCACCCTCACGGCGACACCGCCCGCATGACCGCCCTCGACGATCCCAACGCGATAGCGCGGCTCGATCCGCACGGTGCGCGTGACGTCCTCGGTCGCTTCCCCGCGCAGTGCCGCGAGGCGCTCGCGCTGCGCCCGGTCCCCGAAGTCCGCGTCTCCCCACCGCGTCTGGTCGTGATCGCGGGGGTGGGCGGATCGGCGGTCGGTGGCGACCTCCTCGCGGCGTGTCTCGGCGACCGCCTCACGGTTCCCGTGCTCACCCACCGCGGCTACGGATTGCCTGCGATGACGGACGCGGCGACCCTTGTCGTCACGGTGTCATATTCGGGCGACACCGCCGAGGCGGTGTCGGCGTGCGAAGCCGCGCTCAAGACCGGCGCGGCAACGCTGGTCCTCACCACCGGCGGGCGTCTCGGCGCGCTCGCGGCGCTGCGCGGTGTGCCCGCGGTGACGCTTCTGCCGACGGTCCCGCCCGAGGAGGTCGCCGAGGCGCTCGAGATCGTGGAGGCGGTCGGTGCCGCGCTCGGGCCCGCACAGCAGACCCCCCACAACGAGGCCAAGCGCCTCGCGCTCGCCGTCGGCGATCGCATGCCGATCATCTACGGCGGCCAGATTACGGCCTGCCCCGCGTACCGGTGGAAGACGGACGTCGAGGAGAACGCGAAGCGGTTCGCGGTCGCGGGCGCGCTGCCGGAGATGAACCACAACGAGCTCGAGGCGTGGCGCGCGCCCGAGGCGGGCCGGCTCCAGGCGATCTTTCTGCGGGACCCGGGGGAGCACCCGGATATCGACCGGCGCTTCGCGATCTTGCGCGCGATGATCGAGCCGGCGGCCGGCGGCGTCTCCGAGGTGTGGTCGCGGGGCGAGGGGCGGCTCGCGCGGCTCTTGTCGCTGATCTCTCTCGGGCAGTGGACGAGCTACTACCTCGCGCTGCTGCACGGCGTGGATCCGTGGGTGGTGCCGATGCTCGACGAGGTCAAACGCCGACTTCGTCCTTGAGACGGCCGACGGCGCCGTGTTACAGTGAACCGTCACTTCGCGTACGAGGAGGGAACATGGTCCGGGACGAGTACATCTTCACGTCGGAGTCGGTGACCGAAGGCCATCCCGACAAGATGGCCGACCAGATCTCCGACGCCGTGCTGGACGCGATCATCGCGCAGGACCCCGTGGGCCGTGTGGCGTGCGAGACGCTGCTGACCACGGGCCTCATCGTCGTGGGTGGCGAGATCACGACCTCGTGCTACGTCGACATCCCGCGCATCGCGCGTGAGACCGTCAAGGCTGTCGGCTACACTCGGGCGAAGTACGGCTTCGACTACGAAACCTGCGGCGTCATCACCGCGATCGACGAACAGTCGCCGGACATCGCCATGGGCGTCGACAATCTCGGCGCGGGCGACCAGGGTCTGATGTTCGGCTACGCGTGCCGGGAGACCGAGGAGCTGATGCCGCTGCCGATCATGCTGGCGCACCGGCTCGTGCAGAAGCTCGCGACGCTCCGGAAGGCCGGACGGCTCGACTACCTGCGGCCGGACGGCAAGAGCCAGGTGTCGGTCCGATACGTCGACGGTCAGCCGGTGTCGGTGGAGACCGTGGTCATCTCGACCCAGCACTCGCCGGACGTCGAGAGCTCGAAGATACGCACGGACATCATCGAGGAGGTCATCCTGCCGACGATTCCGGCGCATCTGCTCGACCGCAAGCGCGCCGTCTTCCACGTCAACCCCACGGGCCGGTTCGTCACGGGTGGCCCGATGGGGGACACCGGGCTGACCGGGCGCAAGATCATCGTCGATACGTACGGGGGCGCGTGCCCGCACGGGGGCGGCGCGTTCTCGGGCAAGGACCCGACGAAGGTCGACCGGTCAGCGTGCTACATGGCCCGGCACGTGGCGAAGAACATCGTCGGGGCGGGGCTGGCCGAGCGGGCAATGGTCCAGGTCGCCTACGCCATCGGCGTCGCCGATCCCGTGTCGATCATGGTGGAGACCAAGAGCTGGTGCGGCGGCACTTCGACTTCACGCCTGTCGGAATCATCAAGTACCTGAACCTCCGCCGCCCGATCTACAAGAAGACCGCTGCGTACGGACACTTCGGCCGAAACGAGCCGGAGTTCACCTGGGAGCGGATCGACCGCGTCAAAGACCTGCGCGACGACGCCGGTATTTGACCGACACGTCTCCGCCTGACCCCGGCGAGTCCCGCCGGGGTTGTGGCCTCCCACGGGGCGCCTGACGAAGGGAACAGACGGAATGGTTGCGCACGACGTGAAGGATCTGTCGCTGTCTGGCGCCGGGCGACTCCGCATCGAGTGGGCCGAGCAATCGATGCCGGTGCTCCGCCAGGTCCGAGAGCGATTCGCGAAGGAACAGCCGCTCAAGGGGACGCGGCTCGGCGCCTGCCTCCACGTCACGACGGAGACGGCGGTGCTCATGCTGACGCTCAAGGCGGGGGGGGCCGAGATCGCGCTCTGTGCCTCGAATCCGCTCTCCACCCAGGACGACGCCGCGGCGGCGCTGGTCCGCGAGTACGACATCTCGACCTTCGCGCACAAGGGGGAGGACAACGCCCGATACTACCGGCACATCGAATCGGTCCTCGCGACGCGACCGCACGTGACGATGGACGACGGCGCGGACCTGATCTCCCAGCTGCACGGGGCCCGGAAGGACCTGCTTCCGGACGTCATCGGCGGCACCGAGGAAACGACGACCGGCGTGGTCCGGCTGCGCGCGATGGAGAAGGGCCGGGTGCTCGGCTTCCCCGTGATCGCGGTCAACGACGCCGACACGAAGCACCTCTTCGACAACCGCTACGGCACCGGGCAGTCCACGATCGACGGCATCCTGCGCGCGACCAACCTGCTGCTGGCCGGCAAGACCGTCGTCGTCTGCGGCTACGGCATGTGCGGCCGAGGCGTGGCGACGCGGGCCGACGGCATGGGCGCCCAGGTCATCGTGACCGAGGTCGACCCGATGCGGGCGCTCGAGGCGGTGATGGACGGACACCACGTGATGCCGATGGCCCGGGCGGCCGAGGCGGGCGACGTGTTCGTCACGGTCACGGGGAACAAGTCGGTGATCCGCACGGAGCACTTCGCGCGGATGAAGGACGGCGCGATCCTCGCCAACGCCGGCCATTTCAACGTCGAGATCGACCTCGACGCGCTCGCGGCGCTCGCGACGTCGCGCCGGCCCGTGCGGCCCTTCGTCGAGGAATTCGTCCTCGGCGGCGGGCGCCGGGTGTACGTGCTCGGCGAAGGGCGCCTGATCAACCTGGCGGCAGCCGAAGGCCATCCGGCCGCCGTCATGGACATGAGCTTCGCCAACCAGGCGCTGTCGGCCGAGTACATCGTGAAGCACGGCCGGACCCTCGAGAAGAAGGTCTACGTCGTCCCGCGTGAGATCGACCGAGAGATCGCCCGCCTGAAGCTCGCCTCCATGGACATTCAGGTGGACGATCTGACGCCCGAGCAGGAATCGTACCTGGCGTCCTGGACGCACGGGACGTAGACCGCCTCCTGGCCGGCCTCCGGGACACGTCATGGCGAACAACGTCCCACAGCCCGTTGTCTGGCTGTTCATCGCCTTCCTGGTCATCGGGCTCCTTGCGCCCGCGATCCCGCTCTATACCGACTGGCTCTGGTTCCAGGAGGTCGGGTACGCGCAGGTCTTCCTCTCGATCCTGTCGCTGCGCGGCTACCTCGTCATCGGTCTGGGCGCGGCCGTCTTCCTCGTCCTCTACGCCAACCTGACGTTCGCGGCGCGGACGGCGCCGCCCGACGTGCTGTGGGAGCTGGAGGACCAGCTCGGGTTGCCGAGCCGCGTCATCATCGAGCCGCTCATCCGCCGCGCGCTGCCGCTCTTCCTCCTGTTCGTCGCGTTCGTCTCCGGGATGCGGGCCAGCGGCAACTGGGAGACCGTCCTCGCCTATCGGAACCAGGTCCCGTTCGGGACGACGGATCCGCTCTTCGGGCGCGACCTGGCGTTCTTCGTCTTCAGCCTGCCGTTCTGGCGGCTGCTCCACGGCTGGGCCATCACGCTCGCCGCCGCGACGCTCGTGCTGACCCTGGTCCTCTACGTGCTGCAGCGAAGCCTGGTGCTCACCAATCGCGGCCCGCGCCTCGCGCAGGGCGCGCGGACCCACCTCCTCGCGCTCGGCGCGGCGCTGCTCGTGCTGAAGGCCGTGGGATTCTGGCTCGATCGCTTCGAGCTGGTGTTCTCCCCGCGGGGCATCGTCTTTGGTGCGGCGTACACGGACATCTACGCCTCGCTGCCCGCGCTCGGCGCGCTCGCGGTGCTTGCGCTCCTCTGCGCGGCCGCGTGCGTCGTGCAGATCTCACGCCCGGGGCTCCGCATCGTCGCCGGCAGCGTCATCGCGCTCGCCGTCGTGTGGATCGTCGGGCTCGGCGTCTATCCGGCCCTGCTGCAGCGCTTCAGCGTGACGCCGAACGAGCTGGTGGCCGAGCGGCCGTTCATCGAGCGCAACATCCGGATGACGCGGCAAGCGTACGGCCTCGATCGGATCGTCGAGCAGGATTTTCCCGTCGACGAGAACCTCGACGCGCGCGCGCTCGAGCGGAACGCCGCCACCGTGAAGAACATCCGGCTCTGGGACTACCGGCCGCTCCTCCGCACGTACGGCCAGCTCCAGGAGATCCGGACGTACTACAAGTACGTCGACGTCGACAACGACCGGTACACGGTCGACGCCGAATACCGGCAGGTGATGCTCTCGCCCCGGGAGCTGTCCTACCAGCACCTCCCGAGCCGGATCTGGATCAACGAGCACCTGACGTACACCCACGGCTACGGCATCGTCGTCGGCCCCGTGAACCGGATCAGCCCCGAGGGCCTGCCGGAGTTCTTCGTCAAGGACATCCCGCCGCGCTCGACGCGGAACTTCCCGAAGATCACCCGCCCGGAGATCTACTACGGCGAGATCTCCAACGCGTACGCCTTTGTCCTGACGCGCTCGCAGGAGCTCGACTACCCGTCGGGCGACCAGAACGTGTACGCGACGTACACCGGGCGCGGCGGCATCGCGGTCTCCTCGTGGCTCCGGAAGCTCGCGTTCGTGGTGCGCTTCGGCGAGATCAAGATTCTGCTCTCGAACGACCTGACCCCCACGAGCCGGATCATGATCTACCGGAAGGTGGCCGAGCGGATCCGGGAGATCGCGCCGTTCTTCGAGTTCGACCGCGACCCGTACCTGGTGGTCACCGACGACGGGCGGCTCGTGTGGATGGTCGACGGGTACACGACCACGGACCGCTACCCGTACTCGGACCCGGTGCGCGGGATGGGCAACTACATTCGGAACTCCGTCAAGGTCACGGTCGACGCCTATGACGGCACCGTCACCTACTACCTCGCCGACCAGAGCGATCCGATCGTGCGGACGTACGCGAAGGCGTTCCCCGGGCTGCTCCGGCCGCTCGACCAGATGCCGGCGGACCTCCGGCGGCATCTCCGGTATCCCGAGGATTTCTTCACGATCCAGGCGCGCAAGTACGCGACGTACCACATGCAGGACCCCCAGGTCTTCTACAACAAGGAGGATCTGTGGGCGGCGCCCGGCCGGGTCGTCGAGGGGCGAGAGGTCGAGATGGAGCCGTACTACACGATCATGCGGCTGCCCGGCGAGCGGCGCGAAGAGTTCATGCTGCTGAGCCTGTTCAACCCGAGCCGGCGCGACAACATGATCGCGTGGCTCGCCGCCCGCTCGGATCCGCCCAACTACGGCCGGCTCATCGTCTACAACTTCCCCAAGCAGAAGCTCGTGTACGGGCCGCGGCAGATCGACGCGCGTATCGACCAGGACCCCGTCATCTCCCAGCAGCTCTCGCTGTGGAACCAGCGCGGCTCGACCGTCATCCGCGGCGCGCTGCTCGCAATTCCGATCGATCAGTCCCTGATCTACGTCCAGCCGCTCTACCTCGCGGCGTCCGAGCGGGGCGCGCTGCCGGAGCTGCGGCGCGTGATCGTCGCCTACGGCAACAGCATCGCCATGGAGCCGACACTCGAGCAGTCGCTCAACCGGATCTTCGGCGGCCGCCTGGAGACCGCTCCGCGTGCGCCCGAGGCTGGGCCGGCGGCGCCGGCCGGCCGCGTGGATGCGGCAGCCGTCCAGCGCGCGTGGGACGCGTGGACGCACGCCCAGGACGCGCTGCGCCGCGGCGACTGGGCCGCGTACGGCGCCGAGCAGAAGCGCCTCGAGGACGCCCTCCGCGCCCTCCGCCGCTAGATCATCGGAGGGGGCCTCGGCGGCCCCCTCCGAACCTCCCCCAGAAACCGGTTGCGCCGGCAAAGCCGGCGCTCAAAGCCGGCTACTGCGACAGGCCGCTAGACTTCCGGCGTTTCGGCGCCGCAGGGGCAATCCGGGCGGCCCGTAGCGCTCGTAGTAGAAGGAGAGGAGGAAAGACCAGGATGAGAACACTCAGGAAGCACAGGCGGTCACGCGTGGTCACCTCGTTCCTCGTCGCCCTCACTTTCGCCAGCAGCACCCCCTACGCCTGGGCGGCCAACCACAGCGACGCCCCGCTCAGCAAGCAGGACCCGCAGACGAACCTCACCGACGTCTACGCCTTCGTCGGGACGAAGTACAACGACCCCGCCCAGAAGGTGCTCAACGTCATCGTCCACGTGCGGCCGTTCTCCGAGCCGGGCGACGGCGCCATTTACGACCGGTTCGCCGACGACGCGCTCTACAGCATCCACATCACCCACCCGGCGACCGGCAAGACGACCCTGCGGTACGACTTCCGGTTCTCGCGGGTCACCCCCAGCCGCTCGGCCTACAAGAACTTGAACACCGTCCTCTCCTACGGCCCGGGGCCCATCGTCGACGTCGGCGACGCCCGACACAACTTCACCCAGACTTACACGGTGACGCAGACCAGGGGCGACTCCTCGAAGGTCATCGGGAGAGGGCTCCTGACGCCGCCACCGAACGTCGGGAATCGGACGACGCCCAAGTACAACGACCCGGTTTCGGGCATGGCCGTCTCCGGCGCCGCCACGTTCGCCGCGCTCGACAGGTATACGCAGCAGACGGTACACAGCCTGCGTACCGGCGAGGCGGTCTTCGCGGGGCCGCGCGAGGATGGGTTCTACTGCGACATCCCGGGCATCTTCGACTCGCTGGACCCCCGCCTCCTCGGGCCAGACGGCTTTGGCCAGACCGGCAACGGTGTCGACGGCTTCAAGGGCTTCAACGTCCTGGCCTACGCGATCCAGATTCCGGTCAACTCGCTGACCACGTTCCCCTACAACGCGGCGTTCGGTGACCTCGCGACACCGCTCCCCTCGGTCGGGCGGGCCACGGGGGTCGGCGTCTACGCGTCGACGAGCCGGCCGAAGGTGACCATCCGAAAGGGTGCGCGCGAAGCGAAAGACGATGATGATGACGATGATGACGATCGTGGCGTCCGCAACGGGAGAGAATTCGTCCAGGTTGCCCGGATGGGCAACCCGCTGTTCAACGAGGCGTTCGTCGCGCTGAAGGACAAGGACAACTTGAATAGCAGCTCGCCGACCGAGGACGACGCCTTCGCGACCTACGCCGAAAATCCAGAGATCGCCGCTCTGCTCAACTCCGTCTTCGGCACCACGTTCGCCATGTCCGGCCGCGCCGACCTCAGGGCCGTGTTCATCCCCGAGGTGCTCCGCGTCGATACCACAACGCCTCCGGTCACCCTGGCCGGTCAAACAGAGTTCAACCGCCTCGGCTTCATCGGCGGCGACACGACGACGGACAGCTCCGGACGCGTCAAGTCGAGCGGCTGGCCGAACGGCCGGCGGCTGGGTGACGACGTCTGCGACATCGGACTGACGGCGGTGGCCAGTGGCCCGACCTATTCCCCCGTGACCGTGCTCGGCGACAACGTCAACGCCAACGATCAGGTCTACAACCAGGTCTTCCCGTACTCGGGAACGCCGCACTCGGGCACGCTGAACCGAAAAGATCCTTAGGCCTCTCGAGGGCCATGAACCAGAACCGCTCCACGCGGACGTGGCTCGCGATGGTCGCGCTGGGGCTCGCCGTGATCGCAGGGGACCTGGGCTCCTCGACCCGAGTCGCGGCGGCCGAGTCCGCGACACCGGCGGCCCGCCGCTCAGCGGTCGACGAGGCGATCGCCCGCGGGACCCAGCGGACGATCATCGCCGCGACCGACCCCGAGGCCTGGACGTCGCTCGGAGACGCCTTCATGCAGAAGGCTCGCGAGACCGCGGACCCCGGCTACTATCGCCGGGCCGAGGCGGCCTACCAGAAGGCGCTCGGGGTCGGCCCGCGGTACGCGGGAGCGCTGGCGGGGATGGCGTGGGTCCAGGGCGCGCTCCACGAGTTTGAGCAGAGCGTGGAGTGGGCCACGAAGGCGTTGGCCGTCGATCCCACCTACCAGCCCGCCCACGGCCTGCTCGGCGACGCCGCCCTCGAGATGGGCGACTACGACCTGGCCTTCAAGCACTACCAGAAGATGCTCGACCTCCGCCCGGACCTCTCCTCATATAGCCGCGGCGCCCAGGTCCTCTGGGTCACGGGGAACCAGCGCAAGGCCGTCTGGATGATGGACAAGGCCGTGAACGCCGGCGGGTCCTACGCCGAGAACACCGCGTGGGCCCGCGCCCAGCTCGCGCTGTTGCTGTGGAGTCAGGGCGCTCTCCTCCCCGCCGAGCAGGTCCTGGAGGCAGCCCTCAAGGCCACGCCTCAGAGCCTCCCGCGGGGACTACGCGGCAGCCATCGACCACTACAAGCGCGCCATCGCGGTGGTGCCGCAGTTCGAGACCGTTGTGGCCCTCGGTGATCTCTATGCCGTCACTGGCCAGACGGACGAGGCCGAGAAGCAGTACGCGCTGGTGGAGACGATCAACCGGCTGAACCGAGCCGCCGGCGTGCGCACCGATCTGCAGATGGCGAAGTTCTACGCCGACCACGATCGGAACGTGGCCCAGGCCGCGCAGGAGGCCGAAGCCGCCTCACGCACGCGGAAGACCGTGTACGCCTTCGACACGCTCGCCTGGTCTTATTGCAAGGCCGGACGCTACGAGGAGGCGCGGAGCGCCATCCGGAAGGCGCTGGCCCAGCACACCCCCGACGCCGAGATCCTGTTCCACGCCGGGATGATCTACGCCAGGCTCGGCGACCGCGTGACGGCCCAGAGATTTCTCTACGAGGCGCTCAGTGTGAACCCGCACTTCCACCCTGCGCACGCCGTCACCGCCGCGGCGAC
>QHRS01000034.1 GCA_003221435.1 Candidatus Rokuibacteriota bacterium | reverse complement strand
CTTCTCCTCGCTGACGTTCCGGATCACGCCGGCGCACGCCGCCCAGGTAGAGAGGATCCTCACCCAGATCAACCTCCTCGAGCGCGCACGCGACGAAGCCCGCGTGCTCTCCCACGGGGAGAAGCAATGGCTCGAGATCGGGCTGGTGGTCGCTTCGGACCCGCAGCTCCTCCTGCTCGACGAGCCCACGACCGGCATGACGCGGGAGGAGACCAGTGCGACCGCCCGGCTGATCCGCGACATCGCGAAGACCCGCTCCGTGATGGTGGTGGAGCACGACATGAGCTTCGTCCGCCAGATCGCCAGCAAGATCACCGTGCTGCACCAGGGCTCGAAGCTCGCCGAGGGCTCCGTCCGCGAGATCGAGAACAACCCGAAGGTCGCCGAAGTCTACCTGGGGAAGCAGAAGATCAGTGCCGCTCCTTGACGTCCGGGACATCGACACGTTTTACGGGGCGAGTCACGTCCTGCACTCGCTCTCGCTGAGGGTGGAACAGAGCGAGATCGAGTGCATTCTCGGGCGGAACGGTGTCGGGAAGACCACACTGCTGCGCAGTATCATCGGGCTCACCCCGCCCCGACTGGGCAGGGTGGTGTACAAGGGCGAAGACATCACGCGGATGCGGGTGAACAAGCGGGCGCGGCTCGGCATCGGCTACGTCCCGCAAGGGCGGGAGATCTTCCCCGACATCACGGTGATGGACAACCTGCGCCTCGGGCTCGTCGCGCGCAGCGACGGGATGACGCGGGTGCCGGACGAGATCTTCGATTTCTTCCCCATGCTGAAGCCGCTCGTCGATCGCCAGGGTGGGCTGCTCAGCGGCGGCGAGCAGCAGCAGCTCGCGATCGCGCGCGCCCTCTGCGGCAATCCGGAGCTCTTGCTCCTCGATGAGCCGACCGAGGGCATCCAGCCGTCGATCGTCCAGGAGATCGAACGGATCCTCAAACGGATCCATCAGGAAAAGAAGCTCACGATCATCCTGGTCGAGCAGAAGATCGACTTCGCGAAGAACGTCTCCCAGGAGTTCACCATCATGGTGAAGGGCCGGGTCGCGCGCGAAGCCGACATCCACAGTCTTACGGACGAGGTGATCCGTGAGTACCTGACCATCTAGCGGGCGTAAAAAGGGGGAACCCGAGACACTCGCGTTCGTTCACTGGGGCTCGCGCCTTCGAACTCTCGACCATAGGAGGAAAGAGGAATGCCGACAGGAACCATCTCGTCCTCGAAGGACACGGTTGGTGTGGCGGTCGTCAACTATGAGGTTCCGGTGGTGGAGACCAAGGAGCAAGTGCTCGGCAACTGCCGGAAGATCGCGCAGTACATCGAAGGCACGAAGCGGGGCTATCCGGGCCTCGATCTGATCATCTTCCCCGAGTACAGCACGCAGGGCTTTCACCCGACGAAGTGGAAGGACCTCACCACGACGGTGCCGGGGCCCGAGACCGCGATCTTCTCGGACGCCTGCCGGAAAAACAAGGTGTGGGGCGTGTTCTCGATCACGGGCGAGGAGAACCGGAAGGGCGCCCCGTTCAACTCGTTCCTGCTCATCAACGACAAGGGTGAGATTGTCCTCAACTACCACAAGATCCTGCCCTGGGTGCCGATGGAGCCGTGGTATCCGGGCAACGAGACGATGGTGGTCGAGGGGCCCAAGGGCCTCAAGGTCGGGGCGATCATCTGCTACGATGGGAACCACCCCGAGATCGTCCGCGACACGGTCATGAAGGGCGCCGAGCTGGTGATCCGGATTCAGGGCTACATGTACCCGTCCAAGGACCAGCAGCGCATGATCTCGCAGGTCCGGGCGTGGGAGAACCTCACCTATTTCGCCGTCGCGAACATGGCGGGCCGCGACCTCGTCTACTCGTACTTCGGGCACTCGAACATCGTCGACTTCGACGGCCGGGTACTGGGCGAGTGCGGCACGGGACCGGGCGAGGTGCAGTACGCGCTGCTCTCCGTGTCGGCGATCCGGGATGCGCGGCAGACCTGGACGGCGGAAAACCACCTGTTCAACACGCTCCACCGTGGCTACACGGCGATCCCGCCGGACGGCATTGCCGAGTGCCCGTTCGATTTCTACAAGCTGTGGGTGACGGATCCGCAGAAGTGCAAGCAGATGGTCGAGAGCTTGACGCGGGCCACGGCGATTCCCGTCGCCGCCACCACGCGCTGAGCCGGGCCGAGGCGGGCTCCTAGAGGCGGCTCGAACGACCCGCGCCGGTCTCGTCGGTCGAGGTAGAGTACGTGAGGGGGGATACGTTGTATCCCCCCTCATGTCTGTCGGAGAGGACTCGATGGCTCTGGAGTATCCGCATCTCCAGTTCACGGAAGGGTTCTGGTGGGGGCGCCCCGAAGGCGATCACGTCCGCCTGGGCATCACCCGCGAAGCCGCGGAGCAGTTGATGTATGTGACGCACGTCGGGCTGCCCCGCGTGGGCGCGCGCGTTCGCGCGGGCGAGCCGCTCGGCGTGATCGAATCCCAGAAGGTCGTGAGCGATCTGTTCGCGCCCGTGAGCGGGACGGTCATCGAGCAGAACGCGGCGTTGCAGGACCAGCCGTTCCTCGTGAATTCCGACCCCGAGGGGACGGGCTGGCTCCTGCTCATGACCCAGGAGTGAGGAGAGACGGGAGCGATGCGCGCATGCCCCAGGTGCGGACAAGCGATGAAGGTCGCGCAGACCATCACGGTCGGCGGCCTGGAGAACAAGGACATCGCGTGGGAGTGTGACCGCGACGGAGTGACGGCCGAGCTGCGCCATCCTGTTCAGCTGGTGCACGTCAACGTCGGCGACATCGATGCGGTCGCCGGGCGCCGCCGCCGGCTGATGCACAAGGAGATCCGCGGCGCCGAGCTGGTCGTGTATCACGAGTGGCTTCCCCCAGGCGCGGCGGCCGCGACGATCGAGCGCGGGAACGCGGCGACGGTGATGCCGCCGGCGCGCGAAGCCGGTGAAGCGCGCGAAATCCACGGGCGGCTCGGCGCGGGCGCGGAGGCCGGCGAGCTCGGTGCGCCGGCGCCGGTCGCGCCGCGGCGGAGGCCGCTAGGTGCTGGAGGACGGACCGGCGGAACCACGGATCACCCTGCGCGCCGGTGAGGCGCTGCTGGAGGACGTCGACACGGGCGTCGTCCGCATGGCGCCCGCCGACATGGAGGAGCTCGGCGCCGTGCCGGGCAGCGGGATCGCGGTCGTCGGCGCGCGAACCACCTTCGCGCGCGTCATGCCGGCGCCCGCCGAGTATCACGGCCGGCACCTGCTCCAGATGGACGGCGTCACGCGCGAGAACGCCGGCGTCACGCTGAACAGCAAGGTCGAGGTCGCCGCGGTCGCCGCGCCGTTCGCGCGCACGATGCTGATCGCCCCGCTCGAGCCGCTCGGGCTCGACGCCGACGACGTGCGCCAGATCCGCGAAGCGCTCTCGGGCCGCGTCGTCGTGATGGGCGACAAGGTCAAGGTCCTCGCGTTCTCCAAGACGGGTCATCTCTTCCGCGTGGCCGGGACCGAGCCGGACGGCCCGGTGGCGCTCAGCAACGCCACCGACGTCCGCATCCAGACGGCGGGCGTCGCGGCGCCGCAGCCCTTCAAGGTCAAGTACGAGGACATCGGCGGGCTCGAGGACATCCTGGTCCGCGTGCGGGAACTGGTCGAGCTGCCGATGCGCTACCCCGAGGCGTTCGCGCACCTGCGCATCGAGCCGCCGAAAGGCGTGCTCCTGTACGGCCCGCCTGGCACCGGCAAGACCCTGATCGCTCGCGCGGTCGCCTCGGAGGTCGAAGCGCACTTCATCCACGTCAACGGGCCGGAGATCATCCACAAGTTCTACGGCGAGAGCGAGGCCAAGCTCCGGGGCATCTTCGACGAGGCGCACCGCAAGGCGCCCAGCATCATTTTCCTCGACGAGCTGGACGCGATCGCGCCGAAGCGCTCCGACGTGACGGGCGAGGTCGAGAAGCGCGTGGTCGCGCAGCTCCTCGCCTCGATGGACGGGCTCGTCTCGCGCGGCGAGGTGGTCGTGATCGGGGCCACGAACCTGCCCGAGATGCTCGACCCCGCGCTCCGGCGGCCCGGCCGCTTCGATCGCGAGATCTCGCTGAGCGCCCCGAGCCGCGTCGGGCGGCTGAAGATCCTGAAAATCCACTCGCGCGGTATGCCGCTCGACGCCGACGTCGACCTGCCGCGGCTGGCCGAGATCACGCACGGCTTCGTGGGCGCCGACCTGGAGGTGCTCTGCAAGGAAGCGGGGATGCGTGCGCTTCAGGAGCTGCTCGGGGGCGCCGAATTCATGGTCAAGGACGTGACCGCGCTCGTGAAGGACGCGCGCGTCACCATGCGGCACTTTCTCGAAGCGCTCAAGCACATCGATCCGACCGCGACCCGCGAGTTCTTCGTCGAGCGGCCGAACGTGAGCTGGGCCGACGTCGGCGGCCTGGAGGAGGTTCGGCGGCAGCTCGAGTCGATCATCGAGTTTCCCCGCAAGGCGCCGAAGCTGTTCGCGCGCTGCGGCATCCGCCCGCCCAAGGGCGTCATGCTGAGCGGCCCCTCCGGCACGGGCAAGACCCTGATCGCCAGGGCGCTCGCCGCCGAGACCGGGCTGTCGTTCATCACGGCCGACGCCGCGATGATCTTCTCCAAGTGGGTCGGCGAATCCGAGAAGGCGCTGCGCCAGGTGTTCCGAAAGGCGAAGGAGGCCGCGCCCTGCATCCTGCTCTTCGACGAGATCGACGCCATCGTGCCGACGCGCCGCGGGGGAATCGAGGGCGGGAACATTGATCGGATCGTGAGTCAGTTCCTGAACGAGCTCGACAACCTCACGGAGCTGAGCGACGTCATCGTGCTCGGGGCGACCAACCGGCTGGACCTGGTCGACCCGGCGGTGCTCACCCCCGGTCGCTTCGGCTTCGTGATCGAATTCAGGGAGCTCGACAAGAACCAGCGGCAGCGAGTCTTCGACGTGCACGCCGCCAGGATGGCGCTCTCCGAGGATGTCTCGCTCGCCGAGCTGGCGGCCCACTCGGAGGGGTTCACGGCGGCCGAGATCGCCGGCGTGTGCCAGCGCGCGGCGATGCGACGGATCCAGGAGTTCGTCAGCCGCCAGCAGGTGTACGATGACTCGCTCGCCGATCGCTTCACGGTGACGCGCGCGGACTTCGAGGCCGCGATGGAAGAGGTCACCCGGCTGACCGCTGGACGCCGGCGCGAGGCGCGGTGAGCGCGCCGGAGGGGGCATCGCGATGTGCGGCATCGTGGGCTACTTGAACAAGTCGGGCGCGCAAGCGGCCGTGGGAGAGAGGCTGTTTGCCATGCTCACCGCGCTTGCGTGCCGTGGACCAGATTCCTCGGGTGTCGCCGTCTGGGGGCCCGCGTCTCGGGGCCTGATCGTCCGCGTGAAGACCGCCGCTCCCGGCGAGACGGGCGCCGGGGTAGGCGTTGAAGGTCGAGCTGCGCGGCGTCGGCCGGAGCCCGGTGCGAGGCGAGACCCGAGTCAAACAGCCCGGGTGCCCGCCCCTGATGACATTGCCCGCTGCGTCGAGCGGGTTCGCGCGCGGGCGACGCAGGGCGCGCTGGTCCGCGTCGAGATCGCGACCGCTGACCCGACGGAGCTGGCCCGAGCGATCGAGGCGATCGGCCCCGGCGTCGAGGTCGTGAGCATGGGGCGGCGGCTCGAGATCGTGAAGCAGGTGGGGGCGCCGCAAAATCTCGAGGCCGAGTTCGGCGTCTCGAAGCTGATCGGCGACCACGGGCTCGGGCACACGCGGCTCTCGACGGAGAGCCGGATCGACCTGTCGCACTCCCAGCCGTTCTGGGCGCACGGGACGCCGGACCTCGCCGTCGTGCACAACGGCCACATCACGAACTACCACCGGCTGCGCCGAATGTACGAGCAGGAGGGCGTCCGCTTCTACACCGAGAACGACTCTGAGATCATCGGGATCTATGTCGCCCGCAAGCTGGGGGAGGGCGCGTCCCTCGAGGAAGCCCTGGAGGCGTCGGTGCGGGAGCTGGATGGGAGCTTCAGCTACCTCGTCGCAACAGCCGACGCCTTCGGGTTCGCCAAGGACCCGTTCTGCCTGAAGCCACTGATCGTGGGCGAAGACGCCGACGCGATCGCGATCGCGAACGAGGAGATCGCGCTCCAGGCCGCGCTGCGGGGCCCGTACACGGCGCGCGAGGCCGGCGCCGGCGCCGTGGCCGTGTGGAAAATCAGCCCGCAGGCGGCGTGGCGTGGGCGCCCGCCGTCGGCGCCTCGCACGCTGGCGTCGACTCGCCCCCGCCGGGCCGAGTAGATCGAGGTGAAGGCTGAGTGGATGCTCGGACTGAGATGACGATCGTCGACTGCGACGGGCTGTCTGTCCGGCAGATCAACCAGGCCATCCGCGGGCACATCGATGCCGGCGAGCGCGAGATCGTGGTGCGCCGGCCCGGCGCGCGGCACAACCTCGCCGTGGCGGCGCTGACGGACGCCAAGATCACGATCGACGGGCCCGTCGGGTACTACTGCGGCGGCATGAGCGACGGCGTGCGGCTCGAGATCCGGGGCTCGGCCGGGTGGGGCGTCGCCGAGTGCCTCATGTCGGGCACGGTGATCGTCGACGGCAACGCGGGCAACGGGGCGGCGGCCTCGATCCGCGGTGGCACGGTGGTGGTGCGGGGCGACGCGGGCGCCCGCGCCGGGATCGCGATGAAGGGTGGCCTGCTGGTGATCGGCGGCGGCTGCGGGTACATGACCGGGTTCATGATGCAGCGCGGGACGATCATCGTCTGCGGCGATGCCGCCGACGCGGTCGCCGACTCGATGTACGAAGGCGTCGTGTACGTCGGCGGCGAGATCGCCGCGCCCGGCAACGACGCCGTCGTGTCGGAGGCGAGCGCGGAAGAACTGGCGGAGATCCGTGCGGCGCTCGCGCGGTACGGCGTCAAGGGCCCTGACGCGTTCCGCAAGATCGTGTCGGGACGCCGGCTCTGGAACTACGACAAAAAGGAGCTGGACCTATGGAAGGCGGCGTTCTGAGACCGCTCCGCACGAGCCAAATCTATCGGCCGGACGTGATGGAGGACATCCACGTCAAGGCGGAGCTCGGCCGCTACCGCTTCCGCGGCTTCGGTACGCTCCGGCCGCGCCCACTGCCCTCCTTCGACGACCTGACGTTCATCACGTGCTCGTTGACGCGGGTGCCGCTGGAGGGATACCGCGAGCGCTGCAGCACAAAGACCGTGCTGGGCGCCCGCCACGCCAGACGGCCCATCGAGCTGGACGTCCCTGTGATGATCACGGGGATGAGCTGGGGCGCGCTGTCCTACAACGCGAAGGTCGCGCTCGCTCAGGGGGCGCGGCGCGTCGGCAGCTCGACCACGACGGGCGACGGCGGGATGCTCCCCGCCGAGCGGGAGCACTCACGCGTGCTGATCTACGAGGTGCTGCCGAGCCGCTACGGTATCAACGTGCATCACCTCCGCGCGGCCGATGCGATCGAGCTGACGATCGGGCAGGGGGCGAAGCCGGCGACGGGCGGCGTGCTGCTCGGGTCGAAGGTCTCCAGCGAGATCGCCGCGGCTCGCGATCTGCCGCCCGGCGTCGACCAGCGGAGCCCGGCGCGCCATCCGGACTTTGTCGGCCCCGACGACTTGATCATCAAGGTCGAGGAGCTGCGCGAGGCGACCGACTGGCAGGTGCCGATCTTCGTCAAGCTCGGCGCCACGCGGGTGTACGACGACGTGAAGCTCGCCGCGAAGGCCGGCGCCGACGTCGTCGTGGTGGACGGGATGGAAGGCGGCACGGCCGCCTCGCCCGAGATCCTGCAGGACCACACCGGCATCCCGACGCTGGCCGCCGTGTGCGAGGCGCGCCAGGCGCTCCAGGACGTCGGGCTCTACGGCCGGGTCCAGCTCATCATCGCCGGCGGCATCCGATCCGGCGTGGACGCGGCCAAGGCGCTCGCGCTCGGCGCCGACGCGGTCTACATCGGCACCGCGGCGCTGATCGCGCTCAACTGCAACAAGCCGCTCTACGTCGAGGATTACCACGCGCTCGGGACCGAGCCATACGCCTGCCACCACTGCCACACCGGCCGCTGTCCGGTCGGCATCACGACGCAGGACCCCGAACTGATGAAGCGCCTGCCAATCGACGAGGCGGCCGACCGTGTCGCCAATTTCCTCCACGCGATGACGCTCGAGATCCAGATGCTCGCGCGCGCCTGCGGCAAAGCCGACGTCCACGACCTCGAGCCCGAAGACCTCCGCGCGCTGACACTCGAAGCCGCGGCGATTACCGGGATTCCGCTGGTCGGTACGCACTGGGTGCCCGGGCGGGATCGGGACTGATGTCGTTCCTGCTGCCGTGCCCGCAGTGCGGACCCCGCGACGTCTACGAGTTCCGCTGGGGCGGCGAGCAGTCGCAACGTCCCGAGCCCGGCTCTTCGCAGGAGACCTGGGCCCAGTACCTCTATATGAGGAGCAATACCGCCGGCGTGCAGCGGGAATGGTGGTATCACCGCATGGGCTGCCGTCGCTGGTTTCTCGCGGTGCGTGACACCCGCACCAACGCGGTCGAGCGGACCTTCTGGCCCGACCCCAGCCAGGGCGCGAAGCCGGAGGCTCTCCGCTGATGGTGGACCGTCTCCCGCCAGGTCCCGCGGAGCGCATCGACCGCTCGAAGGCGCTCGAGTTCACGTTCGCCGGACGGGGCGTGAGCGCGTTCGAGGGCGACACGGTGGGCTCGGCGCTCCACGCTGCCGGCGTGCGAATCGTGAGCCGCAGCTTCAAGTACCACCGCCCGCGCGGGCTCCTCTGCTGCGCCGGCCGGTGCCCGAACTGCCTCGTCGACGTCGACGGGATCCCGAACGTGCGGGCCTGCACGGAGCCGGTGCGCCCCGGGATGACCGTCACGCCGCAGCACGCGTGGCCGTCGCTCGAGCGCGACGTGTTCGCGGTGTTCGACAAGCTCCATCGGTTCTTGCCGGTGGGGTTCTACTATAAGACCTTCATTCACCCGAGGCGGCTCTGGCCCGTGTACGAGCGCGTGCTGAAGGGTCTTGCGGGGCTCGGCCGGATCGCGTTCCCGGGGGAGCCGCCGGGCGACTACGAACGCGAACACCTCTTCGCGGACATCGCCGTCGCGGGCGGCGGCGTGGCGGGCATGGCGGCGGCGCTGGAAGCAACGTCCGCGGGCGCGACGGTCGTCCTGATCGATGACCAGCCTCGCCTGGGCGGCCGGCTGCTCGCGAGTCTCCGTCCGTTCGCCGACGAGCCGTTCAAAGGACGGGCCGGCTGGGACGTCGCGGCGCAGTTCGCGGCGGAGGTCGCCGCCGAGCGGCGGATCCGCGTGCTCGCCGACGCGACCGCGTTCGGCCTGTACGAGGACGGCCTGCTCGGCGTGCTCCAGGGGCGGCGCTTCGTCAAGCTCCGCGCGCGCGTGACGGTCATCGCGACCGGCGGCTTCGAGCACCCCCTGGTGTTCGAGAACAACGACCTGCCGGGTGTCATGCTCGGCTCGGGCGTGGAACGCCTCCAGGCTCTGTACGGCGTTCGGCCGGGCGCCCGCGCCGTCGTCGTCGCAGGCGACGACCGGGGGCTGGATCTGGCGCAGGACCTCCTCGCCTCCGGCGTCACGGTGGCGGCCGTTGCCGACTCGCGCCCGGCCGCGGAATCACCGCGCGACACCGGACTTCGCTCCGCGGGCGTCGAGATCCTGAGCGCGCAGACGGTTCTGGAGGCGCGCGGGCGCAGCGCCGTCAGCGGCGCGCTGATCGGTCGCGTCGATTCGGGCGGCGAGCCGCGCGTGATCCCGTGCGACCTCATCTGCGTGGCAACCGGATTCGAGCCCGCGGCAGGTCTCATTGGTCAGGCGGGCGGGCGCTTACGTCCGGACGGCCCCGGCGGCCGGCTCGTGCCCGCCGCGCTTCCACCGGGCATCTTTGCGGCGGGTGAGGTGGCGGGAGTCGAGGGGCTCGATTCGGTGATTGCCTCGGGTCGACTCGCGGGCGCCGGCGCGGCGCTCAGCCTGAGCGGGGGTGCGGACGGCCGCCCGAGCGCGCGCGTCGCCGAGCTGCGCGATCAGATCGCTGCGGGACGGCGCGAGCAGCGCCGGCGCGCGCTGGTGAGCGCCCCGCGCGAGGGCGCGAAGAAGTTCGTGTGTCTCTGCGAGGACGTGACCGAGAACGACCTCCGCCAGGCGATCGCCGAAGGCTTTGATCACATCGAGACGATGAAGCGCTACACGACCGTCACGATGGGCCCGTGCCAGGGCAAGATGTGCCACCGCGCCTCGATCGACCTCTGCGCGAGCCTCACGGGGCGGACCGTCGCCGAGACCGGCACGACGACCGCACGGCCGCCGATCCAGCCGGTCCCGCTCGGCGCGCTCGGGGCGCGGTCCGAGGAGCCCGTGAAGGTGACGCCCATGCACCATCGCCACGTCCAGCGCGGCGCACGCCTCATGGACATGGGAGCGTGGAAGCGGCCGCTCCTGTATACCGCGGTCGACGAGGAGTGCCGCGCGGTCCACGAAGCGGTCGGCCTGATCGACGTGAGCACGCTCGGCAAGCTCGATCTCAAGGGACGCGACGCCGGCGCGTTTCTCGACTGGCTTCATCCCAACCATTTCTCGGACCTCAAGCCCGGCCGCACGCGCTACCGGGTGATGTGCGACGACGCGGGCATCATCCTGGACGACGGCGTCGTCGCGCGGATCAGCGACGATCACTACCTCGTGACGACGACGACCGGCGGCATCGACGCGATCGAGCAATGGTTCGAATGGTGGTTGGCCGGGACCGGGCGCTGCGCCCACGTCACGAACGTGACCGGCGCGCTCGGGGCGATCAACGTGGCGGGGCCGAGGTCGCGCGAGTTGCTCGGGCCGCTCACGGATGTGGATCTGTCGCCCGACGCGTTTCCCTACCTCGCCGTGAAGGAGGGGCTCGTCGCCGGCGTGCCGAGCCTGCTCCTCCGGATCGGGTTCGTCGGCGAGCTGGGATACGAGATCCATTTCCCGGCGGATTACGGCGAGTACGCCTGGGACACCTTGATGGAGGCCGGAGCGCCGCTCGGCGTTCGGCCGTTCGGCGTCGAGGCGCAGCGCGTGCTGCGCCTCGAGAAGCAGTTCCTCATCGTGTCGCACGACACCGACGCACTCACGAATCCGCTCGATGCGAACCTCGGCTGGATCGCGAAGCTCGACAAGCCCGACTTCGTCGGCCGCGACGCCCTGATCGCGTCGCGCGGGCGCGGCGGCGGGCACCGGCTCGTCGGGTTCGAGCTGCCGGACGGCGGCCCGCTCCCGGGTGAAGGCGCCGCCGTCGTCGCCGCCAGCCGGCCGATCGGACGCGTGACCAGCTCCAAGTGGAGCGCGCACCTCGGGCGGGCGATCGGGATGGCGTGGCTTCCCGCAGACCTCGCGCGCGACGGCGCCACGGTCGAGGTGCGCGTCGACGGCGGAACGCGCACGGCCCGCGTCGTGACTCGCGCGTTCTACGATCCCGAGGGCCGGCGGCTCCGCTCATGAAGACCTTTTCGCCGGTTCGGACCACCGCGATGCACCGGGCTCAACTGGCGCTCGGCGCGCGCTTCCGTGAGGTCGACGGCTGGCAGGTGGCGGACGCGTACACGTCGGCCGACACTGAGGCGATGCGGGCGCGTGCGGCGGTCGGTCTGGCCGATGTGAGCGCCGGGGGGAAGCTCGGAGTGCGGGGCGAGGCCGTCGATGCGCTCATCGTGAAGGTCTCGGGCGGTGGCGCACCCGAGCCGGGACGCGCAGGTCGCGTCCGGCTCGACGGCGCGGAGTCGCTCCTCTGCCGCCTCGCGGCCGACGAGCTGCCGGCGTCGGCAGGCTGCTCGCCCACGCCGCCGAGACCGTCGGCTGCGCTCACCTCATCGACCTCACCTCGGCGCTCGCCGCTCTCGACCTGATCGGCCCGAACGCGCCGGCGCTGCTCGCCAGGGTCTCGCCGCTCGACCTCTCGCCGGCAGCGGCGCCGTCCCTCGCCGTCGTGCAGGGCGAGCTCAGCCGCGTGCGCGCGATCATCGTCCGGCTCGACCTGGCGCGCCTGCCGGCGTTTCGCGTGATGGTCGCGCGCGAGTACGGCGAGTGCGTCTGGAATGGGCTCGGCGAGGCCGGGCATGACCTCGGCCTCACACCCGTCGGCGCGGCGGCCCGCGCGACGCTGGGGGCCTGATGTTCCAGCTCTTCCGGACGTCGCGGATGTGGACGGCGCGCCCGCTGCGCGATCGGTACGACGTCGTGATC
>QHRS01000324.1 GCA_003221435.1 Candidatus Rokuibacteriota bacterium | reverse complement strand
CAGCTCTGGGACAAGCCAGTGGACCCACCCCGGGGCCCGAGTGCGAGCCCCAGGCTTCCCGGCGATAGGGGCGGGAAGTGACAGCGGGGCTGGGGCCGCTGCTTGGCGCCGGTGAGCGTTACCCTCGCGGCTCATTTGCCGGGGTTGCACCTCCCTTTCTTAGTTTCTCAAGGGGGCATCGTCGTTCTCTCCTTTTCTGGAGGTTCCGGCCCGTCCGCCCGCACGCGCCGGTGACCTCGGTCCACGACGTCAACGGGGACGGCCTCTTCGACCCGGTCCTTACCCAAAATCGTGGGACGGGACGTGGCACGGGAGGAACGGCAGGGGTTCGACGCGCTCGGCGCGGACCGAGACGACGTTGTCCTGCTGCTGGAGCGTGCCCTCGATCAGGAGGAACGGCTCGCTCACGAGAGTGAGGCGGCACCGTTCGAACAGCCGAGGACGCACGATGACGTTCGCGATGCCAGTCTCATCCTCGAGGCTCAGGAACACGAACCCCTTGGCGGTGACGCGCACGTAGCGGCCGTGACTGACTGCAGACAAGTCGATCGCGCGCAGCACGCCGAGCCGGCTGAGCTCCGCGCGCCGAAACGCCATCGGATGCGGGCCGATCGTGATGCCCGTGCCGCCGTAATCCGCCACGAGGCGCTCCTCATGCGTCATCTCTTTTAACGGCGAGGGGGCGCCGGCGACATCGGGCGGAGCCCCGCCGGCCTCGAACAGCGCCCCGGCAGGCCGGATGGCCCGCGCGCCCTCCCAGAGGGCGGCGCGGCGCGTGAGCCCGAACGCCGCGAGCGCGCCGATCTCCGCCAGCGTCTCGACCTCGTCCTTCGCGAGTTGACAGCGACGGACGAGATCGTCCAGATCGCGAAACGAGCGTAGAGACCGTTCAGCGACGATGGCGCGTCCCGCTGACTCGCGCAGCCCTCTGACGTAGCGCAGCCCGAGCCTCACCGCCACCCCATGCGTTGTGCCCGGACGATCGTCCCGATATGACCCGATCGCCCGATCGAGCGTCAGGCTCTGGCTGGCGTGGGACCCAGCGGGTGACGCCGCGGGCGGGGCGCCCCACCGCGCGGAGCGCACCGCGGAACGATCGCACGCGTTGGCCGGAGCCGTATCGTGATCAGACCGCCGGGCGCTCGCGGGAGCGAGCACGGTGGGGCTGACCGCGGCGGCAGGACCCGCGGTCCCCGCCAGCCGCGACGGGTCCACAATTGATTCGATCGTGCACAACCAATCCGACACCGTCACGTCGATGGGCAGGATGCGTAGGCCGTGACGCTGGGCATCCTTCACGAGGGTCGCAGGGTGATAGAACCCCATCGGCTGGTTGTTCAGGATCGCCGCGTAGAAGGCCGCGGGGTAGTGCGTGCGGAGCCAGGCGCTCGCGTACGCGAGCAGCGCGAAGCTGGAGGCGTGGGCCTCGGGGAAGCCATAGAGCGCGAACGAGGTGATCGAGCGGACGATCTCCTCGGCGGCGGCGCCGGTAATGCCGTTCTGGGCCATGCCGGCCCGGAGCTTGGCCTCGACCTCCTGCATGCGCGATTCGGAGCGCTTGAAGCCGAACGCCCGGCGCAGCTCCTCCGCCTCGCTCCCGCTGAAGCCGGCGGCCACCATCGCCAGGCGCAGGAGTTGCTCCTGGAAGAGCGGCACGCCGAGCGTGCGCTTGAGGATCGGCTCGAGCGAGGGATGCGGATACGTGACCGGCTCGCGGCCGCGCCGGCGGTTGATGTACGGGTGCACCATGTGGCCGACGATCGGGCCGGGCCGGATGATCGCAACCTGGACGGCCAGATCGTAGAACCGCTCCGGGTGAATGCGCGGCAAGGTCGCCATCTGGGCGCGGCTCTCGACCTGGAAGAGGCCGACCGTGTCCGCCTTCTGCAGCGCCGCGTAGACCGCGGGATCATCCGGCGGCAGCTTCGCGAGATCGAACTCGCCGCCCTGCTCGCGCACGAGCGTGATGGCGTCCTGCAGGACCGCCATCATGCCGAGGCCGAGCAGATCCACCTTCACGATGCCGAGCGCGGCGCAGTCGTCCTTGTCCCACTGGATGACGACGCGGCCGGGCATCGTCGCGGGCTCGAGCGGCACGACCTCGTCGAGCCGGCCGCCCGAGATGACCATGCCGCCCGAATGCTGGCCGAGATGCCGTGGCAGGTCCTGGACCATGCACCAGAGCCTCGCGAACTGGCGGATGCGCGGATGGCGGCTGTCACACCCGGCCTCGTCAAGGTGTCGGATGAGCAGGTCGTTCGGATCCTGGTAGCCCCAGTTCGACACGAGCTTCGAGAGGCGGTCGCGCACGTCCGGCGGCAGCCCGAGCGCCTTGCCGACCTCGCGCGCCGCGAGCCGGCCGCGATACGTGATGACGTTGGCGGTCATCCCGGCGTTCTGCGTGCCGTAGCGTTGATACACGTGCTGGATCACCTGCTCGCGGCGATCGCCGCTCGGCAGGTCCAGATCGATGTCGGGCCACTCGCCCCGCGCCTCGGACAGGAAGCGCTCGAACAGCAGCTCCATGCCGACGGGATCGACCGCGGTGATCCCGAGGCTGTAGCACACCGCGCTGTTCGCCGCCGATCCCCGCCCCTGCACGAGGATCCCGCGGGTGCGGCAGTACTGCACGATCTCCCACACGATGAGGAAGTAGCCCGCGAGATCGAGCCGGCCGATCAGGCTGAGCTCGCGCGCCCTGCCGTAGCGCTCGCGGGCGCCGCGCTCGGTGAGCGCTGTGAGATAGGAGATCGACGTCTCGCCCGGCGGCAGCGGGTAGTCGGGGAAGCGGTAGCCCAGGTTCTTCAGCGTGAAGTTCAGGCGCGTCGCCAGCTCGCCCGCGTTGGCGATGACGTCGGGGCGGTCGGCGAACAGACGCGCCATGGCGCGCGGCGCCTTGAGCGAGCGCTCGGCGTTCCGCGCGAGATGGCGGCCCGCGTGGTCGAGATCCGTGTGCTCGCGGATGCACGTGAGCACGTCGGCCACGGCGCGCCCGCCCGGGCGGCAGTACGTCGGCTGATTGGTCGCCACGAGCGACAAGCGATAGCGGTCGGCCAGCGCGATCAGCCTCTGGGTCCGGCGCTCCTGCTCTCGATCGAGATGGCGCTGGATCTCGACGAAGCAATTCGAGCGCCCGAAGATGCCGAGCAGGCGGTCGAGATGCGCGTCGGCGGTTCCGGTCAGGCAGACGAGGCCGGCCGCATGCTCTTCTATGTCGTCGAGCCCGGCGGGGGTCTCGTGGAGCTTGGTCTTCGTGATCAGGCGGCAGAGATTCTGGTAGCCCTCGCGGTCCTCCACCAGGAGCGGCAGGCGCGAGCCGTCCTGGAGCGCGATCTCGCTGCCGACGATCGCGCGGAGTCCGAGCTTCGTCATCGCCTGGTAGAACCTCGGGGCGCCGTAGACACCGTCACGGTCCACGAGGGCGAGGGCCGGCATCTCGAGCCGCGCGGCCTCCTCGGCGAGCGTCTCGGGCTGCTCGGCCGCCTCGAGGAATGAAAACGCCGACTGCGCGTGCAGCTCTATGAACACACCGCTCTCAGTCGTACAAGCCGTCGAGAAACCATCGGCGGGCAATGTGGTCCCGGACGAGGCGGCAGAGAGTGCGATCGGAGAGGGCGACATCCCATTCATCGCGCGCCCACGCCTCCTCGCGCCACCACTCGCCGGACGTGCGCCACGGCCCCGCGCACGCGATCACGCGTCCGGCGACGGACCCGGCCGATACCGCCACAGGCCGCTCGGCACAGGTGTCGACCTCTGCAGGGCACGGTGGCCGAATGCGGCGGAGCGCAAGCGATGTACGTACCGGATCTTCCTGTTGCGTCTGCTTCCCGCCGCCGCTCTCAGGCTGGGCAAGCGCGAACGGTTCGATCACGACAGCATCGGGGCGATGGGAATCGACGGACGCCGGCGACCCCAGATTGGCGCTGCCCACCAGCGCAGCGAGCCGCGCGAGCACCACCGCCAGCTCGCGCGCGGCCGGCGTGCGCGGGTGCCAAAACCCGCCCTGTCCGGCGCGCACCCGCACCGGGCGCGCCGCGAGCGCGACGTGGACGATCGCCGCGCGCGGCGGATGTGCCTCCAGGTCGAGACGGAGCAGTGCCCGCATCGGCGGGGCCTCGCTCATCGGATACGCGAGATCGACGACGCGCTCGTGGCGCCCGCCGTCGGTGAGGCCGAGCGCGAGCGTGAGCTGATCGGTGGCGAGATGCGCCACGTCGAGCCGCGCCGTCAGGCGCTCGAGAAGCGGCTCTACGACGCTCGCGAGGCTCTCGAGCGACACGATCTCCCACTCGAGCCCCTGCACCTCCTGATAGAACGGCGGCGGCGTGTACGGGCGGAACGGGGAGGAGTCGACGCCGCGCGCGAGATCCTGGGCGGCGAGCCCGGCACTGCCGAACCGCGCGACGAGCCCGGCTCTGGGAAGATCGGCCAGATCGCCGAGTGTGCGGACCCCCCAGCGCGTGAGGACCTGGGAGAGCTCCGGAGCGAGCTCGAGCAGCGAGAGCGGCGCCGCCGCCAGCGCCGCCCCCTCTTCGCCGATTGGGATGACTGACACCCGCCGGCCGAGCCGAGCGGCCGAGAGCGCGGCGGCGCGGCTCCCTGCGATGCCCACGCGCGCCGGCAGACTGATCCGCAACGTGTGGTGCGCGAGGCGCTCGCCGATGGCGGATTCGTCGCCGTAGAGCGCGCCGAGCCCGTCGAGATCGACATACACGCTGCCGGGGCCACCATCTTCGATCCGGGGCGAGGTGCCGAGCGCGACAGCGAGCAGCGTTTCCTGGGCGGCGTGGTCACGCTCCTCCGAAGCGGCCCGCACGATCAGCGCCGGACAACGCGCCACCGCCTC
>QHRS01000323.1 GCA_003221435.1 Candidatus Rokuibacteriota bacterium | reverse complement strand
ACGATGTGCGAGGGACGAAGCTCGTCGTGGAAGATGGTGTTGAGCGCGGTCTCGGGCTTTGCGCCGGATTCGGGGCTGTCGGGGGTGCTGAGGTTCCGATCCCAGCGGGGGAAGTTGCTGCTGTGGACACTCACACGGAGACGGTGCCCTGCCTTGAACACGTTGCTGGTCGCCCACAGGTCGATGTCGTACACGTAGACCCGCCCCGGCTCGATCAGGCGCGGCGCCGCCCTCGAGTCGCGGTACCGCGCCCGCACGACGCCGTCGGCAACGTTGAGTCCGTGTCGACCGCGGACGACATCGCGTAGAGGACGGCCCGGATCGGCCCCGTGACTTCGAGGTCGCTCCCGAGGGCGTCCGACGTGTAGGTGACACTCCGCGCGTCCGCGTCCCGATGATCCTGCGGCCCGCTCGGGATGAAGAGCGTGTTGCCGCCGAGCGTCGGGATCGGATGGAGCGGGTCGTACGTGAAGCTCTCGGGATGCTCCGGCGCGTCGGGCGCCGCGATGGAGAGCCTGCCGTCGTTCAGCGAGTAGACGCTGCCGCCCGTCCCGCCGTGGAAGTAGAAGTTCGTGTAGCGCGTTCGCGGGAGAGGCCACTCGCGCTCCGCACGCCAGACGTTGTCGCCCATGACGTAGATCAGGACCGGCGGCTCGTCCATCACGGACGTGTGCATCCCCTTGAGCCAGTAGTCGAACCACCGGAGCCGGATCTCGTTGTACTGCACCGCGTCGGCTCCGGGGAACGTGAAGGCGCCGACCTTCGTGGCGCCGACATTCTTCGGTCCGTGGATCCAGGGACCGATCACCAGCTTCTGATTCGGCCGGGCGCGCGCGCCTCCGGTGGCCCGGATGCCGAGATAGTTCTTGATCGTGCCTCCAAGGAAGATGTCGTACCAGCCGCCCAGGTGGTAGACCGGGACTTGGAAGAGGTGATGGCGGAGCCCGACGTCCTGTTGCCACCAGTACGGGCCGTCGTCGTGGTGTCGCGTCCAGTCGTAATAGAACTGAAAGCCCGGCGCGACCTTGAACACCGGAAACTCCGACACCGGGAGGTGCCAGTAGAAGCTCTCCCGGTTGTCGATAAAGGCCTTCAGGGTGCCGAGCGCGGCCTCCCGCGACTGGTCCCGGAACGCGCGGTGCAGGATGTCGCTCCCGAAGGAGATGCCGGTCCAGCCCGTGACGAAGCCGTGCTCGAAAGCGCCGCCGCGGTAGAACCATTCCTCGTGGAGATCGGACGCGGACTCCCGCACGAACATCGAGTTCAGCGCGGGCGGCTGGGTCGGCCCGATCATGTAAGCGGTCTGGCCGCTCTGGGAGCCTCCGATCACGCCGACCTTGCCATTCGACCACGGCTGCGCCGCGATCCACTGCACCGTATCGAAGCCGTCCCGGCGGGCGAGCCACGCGTCGTCCAGGTTCGGGTAAAACGTCCCTTCCGAGGCGTAACGGCCTCGCGTGTCCTGCACGAGGACGACGTAACCGCGCTCGGTGAAGAACCGGTGAGCGCCGACCTGGATCTCGGACGAGTTCTTCTTGTCGTACGGAGTCCGCTCGACGAGCGCGGGGAACTTGCCCGCTGCCCTCGGGCGGTAGATATCAGTCGCGAGCCGGGTCCCGTCGCTCATCGGGACCATGACATTCTCCTCGACGAGGATCTCGTTGTCGGGGCGGGAGGCCTCGTGGTCGGCAAGCGCCGTCCCCCAGCCGACGGCGACGCAGGCGACGAGGAGGGCAACGGCGCAGCGTCTTGACGGATGCTCGAGTCCCATGATCGCTCCTCCGTGCGCCGGGCTAAACCGGCGGGGTGTTGTGAATGAGGCGGCCCCCTCCGAGCCTTCCCCAGGACCGATGGCGCCGGCAAAGCCGGCGCTGGACCTCGGGTTCTCCTGCAGCTGCTATAGCGCGAGCACCGGAGTGGTTCAAGTGCGTCTGCCGGCCCGGGGGACTCAATGCTAGGCTGGAGTCAGGAATGAGCGGCGCGCCGTTGGTCGAAGTGCGGGGCCTGACGAAGGCCTACACCGAGGGCGACGTCGAACGGGTCGTCCTCCGCGACGTCGACGCCACCATCGGGCGGGGCGAGCTGGCGGTGCTCCTCGGGCGGAGCGGCTCGGGCAAGTCGACCTTCCTCAACCTGATCAGCGGCATTGACTTGCCGACGTTGACCTGCCGACGGCCGGTGAGGTCGTGATCGACGGCACGTGCCTGACGCGGCTGTCCGAGCGGGAGCGCACGCTCTTCCGCCGCCGCCACATCGGCTTCGTCTTCCAGCTCTTTAACCTGATCCCGACGCTCACGGTTGAGGAGAACCTCAGGCTGCCGCTCGAGTTGAACGCCGTGCCAGGCGACGGGCACCGGGCCGCGCTCGCGCTGCTCGAGATGGTCGGTCTGGCCGACCGCGCGAAGAGCTTCCCCGACCGGCTCTCCGGCGGCGAGCAGCAGCGGATCGCGGTCGTCCGCGCGCTCGCCCACGACCCGCCGCTGATCCTGGCCGACGAGCCCACGGGCAACCTCGACCTCGAGACTGGCCGCCAAGTACTCGCCGTGCTCGACCGGCTGACCCGCGAAGCGGGCAAGACGATGCTGATGGCCACGCACAGCCGCGAGGTGATCGGCATCGCGGACCGCATCTTCACGATCGACCACGGTCGCCTCGTCGAGTCCTCCTGAGCCGTGTCGAGAGCAATTCTCTGGCGCTCGAGCCTCAGGTACCTGCTGCGCCATCCGTGGCAGACCGGGCTGTCGATCCTCGGGATCGCGCTCGGGGTCGCCGTCGTCGCCGGGATCGACCTCGCCAATGCGAGCGCGCGGCGCGCCTTCGCGCTGTCGGCGGAAAGCGTGACCGGGCGGGCGACGCACCAGGTGATCGGCGGGCCGTCGGGCTTGCCCGACGGCGTCTACCGCCGGCTGCGCGTCGACGCGCGAGTCCGCCCGTCCGCGCCGGTGGTGGACGGCTACGTCGCGGCGCCCAACTTTCCCGGCCGGACGTTCCATCTGCTGGGTATCGACCCGCTGGCCGACCGCTCGTTCAGGGGGTATCTCGGCGGCGCGGGGACCGAGCCCGATCTCGCCGCGCTCATGGCCCGGCCCGGCGCCGGCCTGCTGGTGAGCCAGACCGCGCAGCAGATGAGGCTTGCCCCCGGCGACACCTTTGCGATCCGGGTCGGCGGTGTCCGCCGGACGATCAGCCTCGTGGGGCTGTTGGAGCCGGCCGACGAGATGAGCCGGCACGCGCTCGAGAGCCTGCTCGTGACCGACATCGCGAGCGCTCAGGAGCTGCTCGGTCTCCGCGGCCGCCTGAGCCGCATCGACCTGGTCGTCCCCGACGGCCCCGAGGGCGCGTCGATGCTCGCGCGCATCCGGCGGGTCCTGCCGCCGGGCGCCGACGTGGTTCGCGCCTCCGAGCGCTCCCGGGTCGTCGGCGAGATGACGCGCGCGTTCGACGTGAACCTCGCGGCGTTGAGCCTTCTGGCGTTGATGGTCGGCACGTTCATGATCTACAACACGATGACGTCCTCCGTGGTGGAGCGGCGGGAATCGATCGGGCTGGCCCGCGCGCTCGGAGTCACGCGCCGGGAGATCTTCACGCTCCTCATCGCCGAGGCAGGTCTCGTCGGATTGATCGGCACCGCCCTCGGCCTGACGCTCGGGATTGTTCTCGCCCGCGGCCTGCTGCGCCTCGTGACTCAGACGATCAACGACCGCTACTTCGTGCTGTCGGTGCGGGAGGTGGCGATCACGTCCGCGGCGCTGCTCAAGGTTGTCGCGCTCGGGCTCGGCGCGACGGTGCTGGCCTCACTCGCGCCCGCGCTCGAGGCGACGGCGGCGCCGCCGCGAGCCGTGCTGAGTCGCTCGACGATCGAGGCCCGCGTCCGCCGTTCGGTCCCGCGCCTGGCCGCGACCGGGCTGCTCCTCCTGCTCTCGGGCGCCGGCCTGCTTCTCGTCTCGCGCACGAGCCTCGCGCTCAGTTACACCGCCCTCTTCGCCCTCATGCTCGGCTTCGCGCTCCTGACTCCCGGCGCCACGGTCTTGCTCATGCTCGCGCTGGAGCCGCTGATGGGGCGGCTCTTCGGGGTCCTGGGGCGGATGTCCGCGCGCAGCGTCGTGCAGTCGCTGAGCCGCACATCCGTCGCCACCGCCGCGCTGATGATCTCGATCTCGGCGACGGTGGGCGTCGGCATCATGGTGGGGAGCTTCCGCCAGACCGTCCAGCGCTGGCTCGAGGCCTCGCTGACGGCCGACGTCTACGTGTCGTCGCCGGGCGTCGTCCCGAGCCGGACGGACTCTCCCCTGGATCCCGCGCTCGTGAGGGCTCTGGCGTCGGCGCCCGGCGTGGCGAGCGTCAGCACCCACCGCGGGGTGACCGTCGAGTCGGCGACGGGCCCGACGCGCCTGGTTGCCCTCGGGATTGCGTCGCCGAGATATTTCACCTTCCACCTGAAGGCGGGCACGCCAGAATCCGTGTGGACCGCGTGGGAGGGGGGTGGCGCCGTCATCGTGTCCGAGCCGTACGCCTACCGCCACGGCGCGCACGTGGGGTCGTCGATCCGGCTCCGCACCGATCGCGGCGAGCGCGAGTTCGCGGTCGCCGGTGTCTTCTACGACTACGCCTCCGACCA
>QHRS01000033.1:10141-21736 GCA_003221435.1 Candidatus Rokuibacteriota bacterium | reverse complement strand
TCGCGCGCTGGCGGCGGCGATGGGCGATCCGTCTCTAAACAACGTTATGGCGCAGTATTTCTCGCGCCCACCGACGAGCGCTTTCAAGCGGTCGGAGAAGCTTCCCGGGCCGGCGCCCGTCCGGATGTCCCAGGGCGATGTTGAAGGACTCGTTTGTGATCTCTTTGGAGAGGGGAAGTTTGACGGCTTCGATCTCGGCTCAACCGTATTCAATGTCATGCTGCCACGCGGCGTGGTCTTGAACGACAACCCGCAACCGGGTGGGGCTCAAGGTGTGCCTCAAGGCGAGTCCAGGCGCCCTGATGTTCCTCACGAGGAAGAAGCCGACTCGCTTCACGGCTTGGGCGGCTACCACGGTTCCGTCCAGATTGGCGGGAGGATTGTGTACTACGCGGTCGGGGTGTATTCCGAAGCGAGTGGCGGGGAAACCAACGGAATCCCGGTCTTCAATGCTCCGTGGAAGAACGTGGTGGCAACGTTCTACCATGAGCTCAATGAGGCCCGGACCGATCCGGACGTCGAGCAGGTCATCCAGGGAGGAAGGCCCTCGTTGCTCGGCTGGACATCGAGACAGGGCGAAGAGTGCGGCGACTTTCCGGTCTTCGAGGCGAACCCTCTCACGCTCGTGTTTCAGGAAGTGCCGATCGCAGGCGGCGGGACCGCTCCTGTTCAGTTCCAGTACTCGAACTACGTGCACGGTCCTGAGGGACCCATCCCGACCCCGAATCCGCCGAGCAAATACCGGGGACAGCATCGCAAGACCCAGTAGGCGATGATTCTTGGCCGCGCGGCCCCAAGCACCGCGGCCAGAGCCAAATGCTTGACCGCCAGATTTGCGATCCGCTATGATCAAAATTTCATGGAGCCATGGCGGATCATTTGAATGAAGCAGCGTCGGGTCGTGATTACCGGGCTGGGCGTGGTCGCGCCGAACGGAATCGGCAAGGACAGGTTTGGGACCGCACTCATCTCCGGGGAATCGGGCATCCGGAAGAATTCTTCCCCTGGTGACCCGCAGCTGCTCTGCCATGTCGCCGCCCCGGTGACTGACTTCGACCTATCCAGGTACCGAGACCCGCGAAGCCGCAACTCTGGAAAATCAATGTCCCGGGTGTCCGAATTCGCCGTCGCGTGCGCTCAGATGGCGCTCAACGATGCCGGCATAGAGGGCGCGAGGCTCGATCAACGCCGGACCGGGATTTGTTATGGCGCCACAACCGGCAAACCGGATTTCGGTGACGATGCTGCGAAATTTCGTGAGAGCGGAGTAGCCGGCCTCGCGCCAACCGCGTGGGCGGAGTTCTCACCGCATGCCCCCGCGTCACATATCGGGCACGAATTCGGCTTCTCCGGGCCAATCGCTACATGCTCAGCGGGATGTTGTACCGGACTCATGGTGGTGGAGTGGGGGGCCAACCAGATCGTCCAAGGTCGCCTCGATACTGTGCTGACAGGGAGTGGCGACTCCCTCCTCTCGCCGTTGATCGTGGCCGCCTGCAGCGCGGGAAACCTTCTAACCAAACAGTGGGACCCGACAAAGGCCTCGCGCCCCTACGACCTGCAGCGGGATGGGCTTGTTCCTGGCGAGGCCGCTGGGGTGATCGTTCTGGAAAGTCTCGAGTCGGCCGTCCAGCGAGGTGCGCGGATTTACGCGGAATATCTGGGCTACGCCTCTGCCGCGGAGGGGGATAGCGCTCATGAGCGCGCCCGTGACGGCCACGGGTTATCCCTCGCGATAGAAGGCGCACTCGAGGACGCACAGTTGAGGCCGGATCAAATCGACTGCGTCAACTCCCACGGGTTGTCTCATCCAGTCTTTGACCTGCTCGAAACGCACGGCTTCAAGTCAGCGCTCGGGAAAGCCGCGTACCGTCTTCCGATCACCTCAATCAAGTCGATGACAGGGGCGTCCTTTGCCGGCGACGGCATGTTGCAGATCATTTCTTCCTGCCTCATCCTCGAGAACGGTGTGATTCCACCGATCTTAAATCTTGAGACCCCCGACCCCGCGTGCGACCTCGATTACGTTGTAAACAACGCTAGGGTAGCTCGTGTGAAGCGAGTCCTGACAAACACCAGAGCATTAGGCGGGACCAATGGGGTCCTGATTCTGGGTCGCGTCGACCCCCAAGTGTAATGGGCTTGGCTCCCCCGAGCCCAGTTATCTTCCTTCTTCTGGCCTGCCTGAGTCTCGCCTTGGGGATGGTGGTCGGCCTCAAGGCGCGCCCCGGTCCCCTGCGGAACTACTTCAGTCTCTTCGCCCTCTCCGTGACGGCATTCCGTGACGGCATGGCCCTTCTCCTGCCCCTCGTGTTCAACGTCTCCGATCTCGCGCCGTACGGCCGTCTCGTGGCGCTCGTTTTCTTGCCGGTGACCGCTCACGCCATCATCCGCCACCGTTTAATGGACATCAAACTCTTCGTCCAAAAGGCAGTCGTTTACGGCTGCGCCATTGCGGCCGCCGCCGCGATCTTTGGCGGCCTTCTTCGGTTGGTTGGGTCACTCACGCCAGGCGACGCGTCGATATCGCTGGATGAATCGATAGCGCTCGCCATGATCGTCGCGGTCTTCTTCCACCCGGTAAAAAGCTGGATCGAGCGCGCGCTCAACCGCTACGTGTATCGGGAAAAACTCGATGCCCCGAGAATCCTCAGAGAATCGAGCCAGCGGCTGAGCATGATCCTCGATCCCAGTGCGATGGCGACCTACCTGATTGAGCTCGTGTCAGCGACGTTGAAGGCTGAGCTGGTCGGGGTCTATTTGCGCGACCACGCCGGCGATGCGTTCGTGCCGCTCGCCATCCGGCGGGATGTCCACGGCGAGATTCAGGCCGTAGCACCCGGCGTGTCGGCGGCGTCGCCTCTCGTCTCGTTTCTCGAAGGCGATAAACGACTATTGGTCCGCGACGACGGTTTCCAAGACCCAACGAACCGAGGCATCGTGGCGGCAACAGCGCAGCTTCGAGACCTCGGCGGCGAGCTCGCGATCGCGTCGTGGCACGGGGGGCGGCTGTCGGGGTTTCTCCTGGTGGGCGCGAAATTATCTGGAGATCCATACTTCTCTGAGGATATCGATTTCCTTCTGACGCTCGTCGGCCACGGCACGATTGCGATCGAAAACCTACAACTCCATCGCCAGATGGAAGACGAGAGACTGCGAGCGGAACGGCTCGCGGTGATCGGGACCTTAGCCTCCGGGCTCGCGCATGAGATCAAGAATCCGCTGGTTGCCATCCGGACATTCGCCGAACTTCTTCCGGAACGCTTTCGCGATGAGGAGTTTCAGGGTGAATTCTCGAAGGTGGTTATCAAGGAGATCGAGCGGATCGATGGGATGGTCGCTCGCCTTCGAGAGCTCGCGACCCAACCGGCGCAGCAGCTCGCGCCTCTGGACCTCCGACGGCCGATTGAGGAAACGTTGGTACTCCTGCGTGGCCTGTTCGAGCAGAAGCAGATCAAAGTGAGCAGGGAATACGGGGACGACGTGCCATTGATTCTCGGCGAGGCCAACCTCCTGAGGCAGCTCTTTCTGAACCTGTTCGTGAACGCGCTCGAAGCAATGGAACCGGGCGGGGAACTCGAAATCCGTCTCGACGCCCGGAAGACACTTCGAAGGCGCATACTCGTCGCGGAGGTCACGGATAGCGGGACGGGCGTTCCCGAAGACATCCTCCCGCAGATATTCGACGCGTTCTTTAGCACCAAGCCGGGAGGATCGGGTCTCGGTCTCTCGATCTGCCGGAGCATCGCCGACGCTCATCGTGCGAGCATCCGCGCCCGGAATGACGTGAACAGAAAGGGAGCCACTTTTGCGGTTGAATTTCCCGTGATCCAGCGCTCCCCCCGGAGATGCCCGATGCCCTAGAGCAGTGGAAGGCGACTTGAGGCAACGTTGCCGCCCGCCTCTTGGCGCGGTGGCACCGCTTCCTGACCTGCCCGACATGGCCGTGACCTGGTTTGCGCCGTGTCTACTTGAGCGGTGGGGCATATCTGCCGACGGAGGCATAGAGATGACGATGCGTTCTGCGAAGCCGTCTCTTCGCGCTATCCGGCTCCAGGCCCGCCTCATCCTGGGCGCGGTCGCGGCGATCACACTCACGGGATGCGCGACCCTGACGTCCGAGCACACGGATCAGCTTCTCGTCGCGCATAAGGATGGCTATCCCATCGATCTTCAGCGCGCTGCGGTTCTGCCAGACACGTTTGACTCAACAGTGTGGAATCGGGTGAGAGCGTCGATCGACGACTACATTCTTAGACAAGAGGCGGTTGGACGCGTTCCGCGACTTGTGGTCTATGTCCATGGCGGTCTGCGAACCTACCAGGAGTCGCTCGATTACGTCGCACGCGTGCTTGAGGCCCAGAAAGACTCCCTGTTCACTCAGCTGGCAAGCTACCATTTCCTGTTTGTGCTCTGGGACAGTTCCTTGGCGACGTCTGTCCTCGACGATCTCGTCTGGTTGCGTTTTGGCGAGTCGCGCGCCACGGGACCTCCCTCCGCCCTTTTCGTCACCGCGTCTCGCTTGGCAGCGACCGGCTTCCTTGCTCCGCAGTCGTGGTATGTTCAGTTCGGCAACGCCGTGGACGCCGTGGGGGTGCGGGACACGAAGCGTTGGCCGTGGACTGAGTGCAGCTTGTCTCAGCCAGACGTGGATTCGAACGGGTCAGCGCTCGTGAACGCGGCCGCCTTCGCCATGCTCTACCCGCTTCGCGCCCTGACGGTGCCGGTCATTCACGCGTTCGGTACTCCTGCCTGGGACACCATGAAGCGACGCGCCGAACTCCTGCTCGCGACCGAGAAGGCGATCAGCCTGAAGGAGCCCCTCCGCCACTGGCGCGGCGCGGTACGCGTGTTGATGGATGACTTGCGCGCGCAGATGCCGCACGGACGGTGGCATGGCGCGGACGGGAGAGACCACGAGCTGCGGATCACTCTGATGGGACACAGCATGGGGACGTTGGTGCTGGATCGAATCCTGGACGAGTATCACGACGTCCGGTTCGAGAAGATCGTGTACATGGCTGCGGCGGCGAGCATCGACGATGTCCGCTCGGCCGTCATTCCGTATCTCGTCCACCACCAGGCCACGACATTCTGGTCCTTCAGTCTCTCCGAGACTCGAGAAGCACTCGAATGGGGTTCCCTCGACATGGTCGACCGGGGCAGCCTGTTGGTGTGGATCGACCACTATTTCCAGCGGATCAACGCGCCGGGCGATCGGGTCTTCGGGCGTGCGAAGAATCTTCGCGAATATTTCACTCCCCCAGATCAAGTGCCCGCGCGATTCTTTCTCGTGAAGCTCAAGAACGGACGCGAGGATCCGAGAAGACATGGCGAGTTCAGTGAACCGAGAATGCTCGACGCCGTCTTCCGCATCACCGACGGCGCGAGCAAGACCTGCACAGTAACCCGGTAAACGAGGGCAGGGTCGGGGCTGCCCTCGCGCGCGCTGCGCGACGCGGAAATGATCCTACTCGAATATCCCTCGGGGCACGGTCATCGAAACCACCCAGTTCGGGATATCCACCACTTCGCTGATCTTGAGATCGCCGGCGACGCTGCAGATGGCGTAAGCCTCGTGGAGACTGAGGCCCTGGTCGCGCACGAGCCAGTCGATCATGGCCCTGACCGCGCTTTTGGCGTTCGCCATGAGGTCCGGTCCGACGCCGGTCGTGTGGTAGAAGCCCTTCGCCAGCATCTCCCTGGTCAACCCGAAGTCGGTAGGGTCGGCCGCCGGCACAATCGCCCGCGGCGACTCGATGATCGTGTCGGGGATGATCTTGAACCTGCAGGTCACGGCCATGAGGGTCTCGATGGCGGTCACACAGACTTCTCCGTCCCCCTGGGCCATATGACCGTCCCCGACCGAGAACTTCGCGCCGTCCGCGAGGACCGGATACTGAAGCCTGGAGCCCTTGACGAACTGCTTGATGTCCGTGTTGCCCCCCATCCCGCCGCTCACATTCGGCGGGACCGTTCGATACATCCCCTTTCTCAGGGGCGCCACGCCGTACACTCCCATGAACGGGGCGATCGGGATCTTGGCCTTCCTCCCGGTGTCTTTCCCCTCGAACATCGCAAACCCGGTGTTCTGTCCCTTGTTGAACGTGAATATCTGGACGAATGGTGCGCCACTATTGAACGGCTGGTCCGCGGGAATGGCGCCCGGCACCCTTCCCGGATTCGGGTCGCTAAGCTCTGAGGCTTCGGTGAACTGGTTGAACGGCGCCAGGATATCGGGGCGGAGACCTCCGAACAGGCCGAGGGCCGGGCCGATGACGACGTAACCGAAGTCGACGAGCGGCGCGACATCGACGATCTCGACTTCCAGGATGTCGCCGGGCTTGGCACCCTCGATCTCGACGGGACCCGTCAGAGGATGCACCTTTCCCAGATCGAGCGTCAGAACGCCGTCGGGCCTGAGCGTCCGTGCGGCGGTGCCGATATCCAGGGCGTCTCGGCACAAGAACTGTACCGTGTCACCTTCATGTACCCGTGCGGCGGCGGGGATATCCTGGTTCCAGCGGTTGTGCAGGGTCTTTGAAAAGCCGTCTATCGTCGTGAGCCCGCCGCGAGCCGGGGGGTTCTGGGAAACCGGTACGACCACGTCCGGTTCACCAGCGCCCGGAGCGGCCACGCCCTCACTGGCGGCCGCGAGCCGCGAGCCGACGCCGGCGACCGCCGCTGCGGCCGCCGCGCCCAGGGAGAATTGTTCGATGAAGCTTCTCCGTGAAATGACGCTATCCGAGTGGATGAAGCACACGGCGCACCCTCTTTCGTCTGAGGTTCACGGCATCTTTCACAGCGAGGGATGGAGCACGCTTATCACCGCCCAGACGAAGTTGTCAAGGCTGTTCCACGTCCTATGTACGCCGTCGGTAACTGAAATGTGGAGGCGATGCGACGTCTTGACCCCGTGCCTCCACGGGGCTACGCTGGGCGCGGTTTCGATCTGGACTGGCCTCAGTGGGGAGGAGCTTATGCCGCTCTACGAATACTACTGCCCGTCCTGCAAGCGCGAAGTGTCGATCACGCAGACGATCAGCGAGCACGAGCGGGGCGCGATCTGCCCGAGCTGCGGGAGCCGCGGCCTGGAGCAACGGCTCGGGACGTTCTTCTCGAAGACGTCGCGGAAGAGCTGAATCGCTCGCGAGCGCAGGCGGCCCGGGGCGAGCCTGCGACTCTCCGATGCGCACCCGGACCGCGTCGAGGTCCCTGCCGACCGTTTGAGCTGCAGCGTCAGCGGTGCCAGGCCTGGGACGACGAAGATGCCGGGCTCGTGCGGAGAGAATGGAGCCGGGGTGAGCGGCGGTGATCCGGGAGAGGCGCGATCGACGCCCCTCCCGAATCACGGGTCACGCGGTGCTAGGGGGCTGCCACCGTGGTGGCGTCGCCGCTGGCGCCGACAGTGTACGTACCGTCCGTCGCGGACGTGTAACTGTACGCGGTCCATCCCACCGGCGGGGTCGGGATCGACTTCATGAACGGCCCGCCGCTCGTGCCGTTGATCGTCGTCGCGACGGTCAGGTTGGCCAGGCCGGCCGGGATCGAGCCGAATGTCGCCGAGTACATGCTGACCGCGCTGGCGACGGTCCGGGCGTCGGCCCGGGCCTTGGCGATCCGCGCACGCGCCTGGATGTTCGCGTACAGCGGAATCGCGATGGCCGCGAGGATGCCGATGATCGCGACGACGATCATCAGCTCGATGAGCGTGAAGCCGCGCTCGTTCCTCGTCCTGTGTCTCGTTCTCCAAAGCTGGTTCATCGATCTCTCCTCTGTCGCGCCGAGTCCCGTGGGAGGCCTTCTGCCGAGCCTGCCAATGCCGCTCGCCTAGAATTGGACTCTGGAGCTTCAGATCGATGGAGGAGCCCTGGTGACAAGCGAAGGAAGGGCCGGGCCATCGGCAAGGCCCACGTGTTGGGCGCCGAGGACCTGTCCGATTCGAGCCGGCCTGCCGATCGTCCACGCGTCGATGGACGGGGCGGCCGGTCCGAGACGGGGCACCGCAGCAATCAGCCGGCCGTCGGCCTTACGAGTCGGGTTGGTGTGGAGAGCCGCGACAGAAATGAGGGTGTTGATCTCCTGGATCTCGAGCGTCCATGGGTCGTCCCACGTCGCGCTCGAGGGCCAAACCGCATACGCATTGCTCAGGCAGCACTGGCCCCGAGCCAGAGTCATCAGCACGAGGATGAAGACGGCGGGCCAGAACGATCGGTTCCACGAGGACATGGTATAGGGAACTAGCATACACGGATTTGGACGGCAGTCCTCACGTGGTGCGCTCACCCGGGTGACGATTTTGAGCGCGGTTGGCGGAATTCGGACGTCGGGGACAGGATATAGCGTCTCGTCCGGGGCTCAGACTCCGAGAAGTTTGAGCCGCAGGCCGTGGTCGGCCTGGAGTGACCGCGCGTCGCCGTTCCAGGCGATCGAGCCGTTGTTGATCACGTAGGCGCGGTCGGACAACGCGAGCGCGAGATCCGCGTTCTGTTCCACCAGCAGGATCGTGGTTCCGCGTTTGATCTCCTGCAGGACCTTCCACATCCCTTCCACGACCGCCGGCGCGAGGCCCTCGAACGGCTCGTCCAGGAGCAGCAGCTCCACGTTGCCCATCAACGCCCGAGCGATCGCCAGCATCTGCAGCTCGCCGCCGCTCAGGGTCCCGCCCCGGGAGTCCTTGAGCAGCCGCAGCCTCGGGAAGGTCGAGAAGACGCGCTCCACCGTCCAACCGCGCGGGTCGGCGCCCGCGCCGCTTCCACCGGGCGCGGGGCGCTGGCCGATCTGGATGTTCTCGAGCACGGTGAGGTTCGGGAAGATCCGGCGGCCTTGGGGGACGAGGCCGATCCGGAGCCGGGCGATCTCCTCGGGCGGCCGGCCGGCGACGTCGCGGCCCCGGTAGACGACGCGCCCCGTTCGCGGCGGGACGACGCCCGTGATCGTCGCGAGCGTCGTCGTCTTGCCGGCGCCGTTGCGGCCCAGGAGAGAGACGAACTCTCCGGGATACACGTCGAGCGAGACGTCGTGGATGATGTGGCTCTTGCCGTACGCGCTGTTCACGGCCTCCACCCGCAGCAGGGGTTCGCCCGTACATGTGGCGGGAACGCCTGTGGCCTCGCTGGCGACCGCGAGATGGCCGAGGTACGCGGTCTGGACCTCGGGATTCTGCTGGATCTCGGCCGGGCGCCCCTCGGCGATCACTCGGCCCTGGTGCAGGACGGTGATCCGGTCCGAGAGCGCCAGGACCTGATCGATGTCGTGCTCGATCAGGACGATCGTCACCGACTGATGCAGCTCGCGGATCAGGTCCGCGACGCGCCTTCGCTCCGGCGCCGCCAGGCCGGCGAGCGGCTCGTCGAGCAGCAACAGCCTGGGGCGCGTCGCGAGGGCGATCCCGATCTCGAGGAGGCGCTGGTCGCCGTGGGAGAGGCTGCTCGCGACCGTGAACGCCTTGCTGGCCAGGCCGACCCGCCGCACGAGCCCGAGCGCTTCGTCGTTGAGGTCGGCGAAGCGGTGCGTGCTGGACAGCATCGAGAACCGGCGCGCGTGCTTGGCCTGCGCTGCGATGCGCACGTTCTCGAACACCGTGAGCGCGTGGAAGATGCTGATGATCTGGAAGGAGCGAGACACGCCGGCCGCCACGATCTGATGGGGCGGGCGGGCCGTGATCGCCGTGCCCTCAAACGCCGCGTGCCCGCCGTCGGGCAGAAGGAGCCCGGTCAGAACATTGAAGAGCGTCGTCTTGCCCGCGCCGTTCGGGCCGATCAGCGAGCGCAGCTCACCGCGCCGGACCTGGAAGGTCGCGCCGTCGACGGCGGCCAGCGCGCCGAATCGCTTGGCGAGACCGCGCACGTCCAGAATCAGGTGCGACCCGGCCTCTGCGGGCGGCGGGCTGGCCGTCGGCTGTCGCGCCGGCCGCGGCGCGGCGGAGACGGCGGCGGGCACCGCTGGGGGGGAGAACCGCCGCGGCCCGCGGAGGCGCTGGAAGACGCCGACGATCCCGTTCGGGGAGAAGAGCACGAAGGCGATGAAGATCATGCCGAAGTAGATCAGCCAGTTCTGGGTCCAGGAGGACAGCGTGTCGCGCATGAACACGAACACCGCCGCGCCCACGGCGGGACCGATGAAGCTCTTCATCCCGCCGACCAGGGTCATGGCTGCGATCTCACCCGCCATGGTGACGTGAAGGGACTCGGGGTAGGCGAAGTTCAGGAGGAAGGTGTAGAGCGCGCCGGCGAGCCCGCTGAAGGCGCACGACACGATGAAGGCGATCAGCTTGTAGCGCTTGACGTCGTAGCCGACGCAGCTCGCGCGCTGCTCGTTCTCGCGGATCGATTCGAGCACCCGGCCGAACGGCGAGTGGACGATTCGCCAGAGGAGGAAGATCGCGGCCGCGGCGACGGTCGCACTCGCGTAGTAGTAGACCTGCTTGTCGCCCAGATCGAGCGTCGCGACGCCCAGGCGCAGCGGGAAGCGCTCGATCCCGCCGAGGCCGTTTTCGCCTCCGGTCACGTTCGTGGCGCCGTAGACGATGTAGAAGAACATCTGGGTGAAGGCGAGGGTCAGGAGCGAGAAGTACACGCCGCGCTTGCGCATCAGCAGGAAGCCGATGACGCCCCCCGCGAGCGCGGACGCCGCGACGCCGGCGAGCAGCGGGACCACCATGCCTCTCGCGAAGTGGATCTGCGTGAGGCCCGCCGCGTAGCCGCCGATCCCGAAGAACGCGCCGTGGCCGAACGAGACCAGCCCGGTGTAGCCCATGAGCAGGTTGTAGGCGATTGCCAGGAGGCTGAAGAGCACGATCTCCGTGCCGAGCGACACCGTCGACTTGACGGCGTTCATGAGGAACGGGAGGACGAGGAACCAGGCGTACAGCCAGGTCAGGGGGTGGCGGAGCGCGACCGCGGCCGCCCGCCTCACTCGAACTTTTCCCAGCGCTCCCCCATCAAGCCGCGCGGGCGGAGCAGGAGGATGAGCGCCATCAGCACGTACATCGACGCTTCGGCCGCGCGGGGCTGGAAGTAGATGCTCAGGCTCACCACCTGCCCGACGAGCAGCCCGGAGATGATGGCGCCCCAGAAGCTGCCGAGGCCGCCGATGGTGACGACCACGAACGCCGCGGTGCCGACGTTCACGCCCATCGCCGGCTGGACGCCCGCGAGGGGGGCCGAGAGCACGCCGGCGACCGCCGCCAGGGCGACGCCGAGCCCGAAGACCAGCGTGAGGACGGGCCCGAGACTGATGCCGAGGAGCCGGACCATCATCGGGTCGCGGCTCCCGGCGCGGACGATCGTGCCGATCGGGGTCTTCTCGAGGAAGAGCACCAGGCCGACGATCAGCAGCACCACGCAGAGGAGGATGAAGCTCCGGTACTTCGAGTAGGTGAGCGCCCCCAGCTCGAGCGCGCCCGCGAAGACCGGCGGCAGCTCGAAGCTCTTCGGGCTGAGCCCCCAGACGATCCGGATGCCCTGTTCGATGACCATGGCGAGGCCGAAGGTGAGCAACTGCCCCTGCAAGGGGTCCTCGAGGTAGAGCCGCCGGAGCATCGTGGCCTCGATGAGCATTCCAAGCAGCCCGACGAGCACAGGCGCCACCACG
>QHRS01000033.1:1220-10076 GCA_003221435.1 Candidatus Rokuibacteriota bacterium | reverse complement strand
GAAGATGATCGACAACCCGAGCGCCATGAGCACGTAGAGCGCACCCAGCACGAGACCGTTGAGGACGAACTCCGTGAAGACCGGGAGCGTCATGGACGGGCGGGGGCCCGGCCGCGCGGCGCCGCGGCCGAGCCTCGGTCAGTGGCCTGTTACGCGATCGGCTCGAGGACGCACTGGCTCTCGCTCTTGGGAATCGCGATGGTCTCGAGCGACTCCCCGCGCGGCGGGGACTCCGAGATGACTTCGAAGATGTCCCACTTGTCCTTCCACTTCGATTTGTCCTTGGCCTGGACCACGTACATCGGCTGGAGGAGCTGGTGGTCCCAGGCGCGGAACGTGAGGGGCCGGCCTTTGAGGCCCTCCATCGGCGCGGTGAGCGTATGGCCTTCGAGGGCCTGGACGAGCCTGGCGCTGTCCGTGCTCTTGGCCTTCTCGATCGCCTGGGCGATGGCGTGGACCGCGGTGTAGTCGCCGTACGCCTGGTTGTCGGGCGGGCGGCCCCAGCGCTTCGTGTACCGCTCCGCCCACGCCTTGCTGGCCGGGTTGTTGATCTCGTGCCACCAGATGATCGGGAAGGATCCGCGGAGCGACTCGCCCACCGGCCAGGCGAAGGCGGCGTCGATCACGCCTCCCGCCACCTCGGTCCGCATTCCGGACTCGGCGTACTGCTTGAGGAAGTTGGTGACGTCGGCGCCCGCGAGGTTGTGGAAGATCAGCTCGGGCCGGGCTTGCTTCATCTTCGTGATGTACTGGCTGAAGTCGGCCGTGCCGGTGGGCACGAGGTCGCTGCCGACCTCCGTCCCCTTGTGCGACGTGAGCAGGTTGCGGGCAACCCTCAGCAGGTCGTGACCGAACGCGTAATCCGACGTGATGAAGTACCAGCTCGTGACCTTGCGAGCCTTGATCAGCCAGCTGCCGACGGCGCTGACGTACTGGGTGTTGCAGCCCTCGGTGTTGAAGACGTAGCGATGACAGCGCTTGCTCCGGATCTCGTCCGAGTTGGCGCCCGCGTTGATCGTCAGGATCCTCGCCCGCTGCGCCTCGTCGCCGACGGCGAGGCAAGAGGCGCTGGACACGAGACCCTCGATCGCGACGACCTTGTCCCGCTCGATCAGCTTCCGCGCCTTCTGCACGGCGACGCCAGGGTTGGCCTCGTCCTCGGTGATCAGCTCGAGCTTGCGGTCCAGCACGCCGCCCCTGGCGTTCAGCTCCTCGACGGCGAGCGTCGCACCCTGCTTGCCGTACTCGCCGATGGCGCCGAGGAAGCCCGTAAACGGGATGAGCTGCCCGATCCGGATCGGCTCCTGGGCTCGCACGAGGGCGGGGAAGAGGATCTCCTGCGTGCCGGCGCCGGCCGCCGCCGTCGCCATGCCAGCCGCCTTCAGGAAGTCCCGGCGGCTCAGGCCGGTCGAAGCACTTCGTCGCTTTGGCATCGCGTCACCTCGCTGTGCGCCAGCGATCAGGTCGGGAGGGACTTCTTGGCGCCGGCGGGCCGGGGCGGGCAGGCCTTGTGGAACCAGGACGAGCCGAGCTTCACGTGATTGCCGTTCCGTCGGATCCGCTGCTTGCACTTCGGACAGGTGCCCATTGCGCGGCGACGCTCCTTCTCCGTCGGGGTCGAAAACGACGCGGTATTATACACCGATGCCCGAGGTGCCCTGCCTCTTCTGCCGGATCGTGGCGCGCGAGAGCCCGGCCGAGATCGAATACGAAGACGATCTCGCCGTGGCGTTCAAGGACATCTATCCCAAGGCGCCGACCCACCTGCTCATCGTGCCCAGGCGTCACGTGGAATCAGTCGCGATGCTGCGCGACGAGGATCTAGGCCTGGTCGGGCACTGCTTCATGGTCGCCAAGCGCCTGGGCGAGCGCAAAGGCCTCGCCGAGCGCGGCTACCGCGTGAACGCGAACTGCGGGCCGGAAGGCGGGCAGGTCGTGTACCACCTACACTTCCACTTCCTCGCGGGCCGCCGGGGCGGGTGAAAATCGAAGGGGGCCTCGACGGCCCCCTCCGAACCTCCCCCAGACCCGGGTGGCGCCGGCAAAGCCGGCGCTTGAGCATCGAAGGGGGCCTCGACGGCCCCCTCCGAACCTCCCCCGGACCCGGGTGGCGCCGGCAAAGCCGGCGCTCGAACTCGGGTGGTCCAATAGGATCCGGCGGCCGCGGTGACTTACGCGGGCTTGGATTCGAGTGGCAACCCGGCGTTGGCCCAGCTGCCGAGCCCACCCTTGAGGATGCGCACGTCGCGGTACCCGAGCTTCCGAAGCTGTTGCGCCACACTGGCGCTTGTGGCTTCGTCGGGTCAGGTGCAGTAGGCGACAACCGTCCGGTCGGGCTCGATCTTCATCACCGTCGCGCCCTCCTGGAGCTGCTGGGGCGTGATGTGAACCGCGTTCGGGATCCGCAGCGGGCTCTTGGCGTACGAGTTCGCCGAGCGCACGTCGAGAAGCATCGGCGGCTCGGCGGACTCCTCCAGCAGCCGGACGACTTCCGAGGCCGGGATGCGGAACCGATTGCGCTTCCAGCGCAGGGTCCACATGCCCCCGTACGCGGCCACGCTCAGGAAAGTCACGCCGCTGGTCAGCCATGCCCAGGGGATCGGCGTCGGTCGTGACCTCGCCTCGGCACGGATGCGCTTGACGTCGGGGAAGCCCGGCTGAACTTTGTCTGTCGCTTCGAAGTGACGCCCAGCGCTTCGGTAGCTCTGGTCGAAGAAGTCGCGCAGGCCGGCCCACCACTCGTCGTTGAACTTGCTCCGCCCGTCGGGCTTCGCCTCCGTCTCCTGCACGAAGTCGCGGACGGCCGCCGATGGAATGATGAAGTTGAATCCCTGGACGATGCTCCCCTCGGGGCCGGGCGCGAGGGATACGAACGTGAGCACGCCGGTGACTTCGGCGTGGAGGTTGACCGCGGGCCCGCCGCTGTTGCCCCACGCGGCCGGCGCGTCGGTCTGGATGACCAGGTTGTCGGCAACGTCCTGCTTGAAGCCCGAGATCGCTCCGTTCGTCACCGAGGCCTCGGCCTTCGCGCTCTGGTTGAGCAGTTCGTGGCTCAGCACCACACCGGGGAAGCCGAGGATGTGAATGGGATCGCCGATCTGGGCGCTCTTCGAATCGCCGAGCGGAAGCACGGGGAGGTTCTTCGCGTTGACCTTGAGCAGCGCGAGATCGCGGCCCGACATCTCGCCGCCGGCCACCGGAGGGCTGTACTTTTTCACCTCCGCCTGCAGCCGGGTACCGTTGGACAGAACCACGAACACCGCGGGCTCGATCCTGGCCGACGCCGTCGGCAGCGCCGTCTCGAACGCGCGGCGCTTCAGCTGGTCCTCGAGGTCCGGCCGCTCGCCGGGCATCACGCCCATCTTGCCGAGCATGATGGGGATGCACGCCGATTCGACGGCCCTTCGGGTCAGGGAGTTGATAAGCCAGAGCGGCGGAGAGTAAGCCGGCTGAACGACGTGGGCATTCGTGATCAGGAAGCCGTTGGCGTCGATCACCCAGCCGGTGCCGGTCTCACGGAACGGCGTCGGCGCCACCCGCGTCTCGCCGCTGCCGCAGTTCAACCGCACGTCCGCGGAGACCTCGGACACGACGAGCGCCACCGCCGGCTTGGCCCGCAGCACCGCCTCCTGGACTGATAGATGGGCGGCGGTGGTGCCGGCAGGCCGGAAGAGCAGCAGGGCGATCAGGACGGCGAGGGCCCGGACCAGCGTGAAGAGCCTCATGGGGCGCATTTTATATCGCCCCCGCGTCGGAGGAAAGTTCACAGAAAAGCGTAGGCTCCAGGGGGCAACTCCCTCTGGAGCCTACGCAGTTCGCGACAGCGCAGCGAGACGTTACTTCTTCAGCAGAGCGATCGCGGCTTCGGCCTTGGCCTTTGCCGTCTTCATCTTACCGGCCTTGCACGCCGCCTCGGCTTCGTTCACGAGCTTGGCGGCCTTACTGGCCTCAATCTGCTGGGAGCCGGCAAGCGTCCGCGGAGCCTGGATATCGTCCTTGCGCGGCGCTTGGACATCATCCTTGCGCGGGGCCTGGATGTCGTCCTTACGAGGAGCCTGGACGTCGGACTTCCGTGGGGCCTGGACATCATCCTTGCGCGGGGCCTGGACATCGGACGCGCGCGGAGCCTGCACATCCGACATACGCGCGCCGGCCAGTGTGCGAGGTGCCTGGCCGTGCTGGCTCAGAAGCTCTTTGGCCTGAGTCACCTCAGGTGGGCATGGAGAGGCAGTGTCTCCCACCGTCGGCACAAAGGCCACGGCGACCACCACTGCCAGCAACGCTGCGAGTACCTTTTTCATGTTCTCCCTTTCGCTTTGGATTGATTTTGTTCCTAACGTTGACTTGCTCCTCGATTTCGAGTCACCCGAGCCGCCGCCACCCCCTTTAGCGATCGCTTCCTGACTTCGGACGCCTACCGTTTGCAAGCCGGGGACCAGATGCCGACTCGTCAAAGAAGCCCGTGTTTCCGGCAACTTTTACACTACCCAGCGGTGCCGTCGGGGGCGTTGTGCCCCGGCTCAGTTTCGACCGGCTCCGGCATTCTGCCCGACGAATGCCGCCGGCAGATTTCCACTTCTTGAAATGCGAGGTCGGCGGGAAAGGGTTCAGCCGTTCGTGTCGTTGAAAGCTTCGACGCGGTTGCGACCGCGGTCCTTGGCCGCATAGAGGGCCGCGTCTGCAGCCTGGAGCAGGCCGGAAGCGGTGGCGGCATCTCCGGGAAACGTCGATACGCCCACGCTGATCGTGAGCCGGGCCTTCCCGCCGGGCTCGCCAGCGTCGATGGCCGCAGACGCGACGACGGCGCGCAGCTTCTCGGCCACGAGTCGCGCGTGCGGCTTGGTCGTCATCGGCAGGATCAAGACGAATTCCTCGCCGCCAAAGCGGGTGACGATGTCGGCGGTTCGCGTCTGCTCTCTGAGCCGCTGGGCCACGAGACGCAGCACCTCGTCGCCGCGGGTGTGGCCGTGGGTGTCGTTGTAGACCTTGAAATGGTCGATATCGACCATGTTCAGCGAGAGCGGGACCGTATAGCGCGCCGCCCGTCGGATCTCGGTCTCGAGCGCCTCCTCGAGATACCGGCGGTTGAAGAGGCCGGTCAGCGCGTCGTGATACGACAGCTCCATCGCGCGGTGGTGTTGAGTCGCGTTGTCCAGTGCGATGCTGAGCTGCTTGCCGATGGCGGTGAAATAGGCGAGCTCACGCTCGGAGAACGCGGAGGGCGATACGGAGTACAGGAGCAGCGCGCCCAGGGGCCGGTCCCGCCCGATCAGGGGGACGGCGATGACCGACCGCGTCGAGCGCGGCACGTCGGGCCAGGACATCGGCGCGGTGCCCGTGTGCATCTCGGGCAGCCGGGTCCGGCACACGCGCCCGGCCAGCCCCTCGCCCGGCCCGAGCGTCAACTGCTCCAGGGTCTGCGCAGCCGCACCGCTCACGCTCTTGGTGACGAGCCCATTCTTTTCCTCGTCGAGCACGAAGAGTCCGTAGCTCTCGATGCCGGTCGTCTGCGCGACTCGCTTCATGGTTGTCGTGAGGAGCTGGTCGAGGTCGAGGGAGGCGCTGATCGTCCGGCCCACCTCGTACAGCGAGTAGAGGTCGAGCATACCCTCCTGAAAGGCGTCCGCCATCGCCTCGAGCCGCTCGCCTTCGCTCACGCGAACCGGTGCCGGCGGTGGTCCGAGGAAAAACCCGAGGCCAGCTGCCGTGATCAGCGCGCCTCCGGCCGTCGCCAGCGCGACGGCACCGGGGAGGGGAAGGAAACAGGCGGCGACCACGAGCAGCGCCCCACCCACCGCAGCGGAAAACTTCCACCGGAATGACGGGGTGACAATCATCGCGGCGGTGACATCATAGCCCAGGCATATCGGCGGTGCACTGATTCATACGGTCTCTGTGATAGGCTAACTCGTCGATGCGCCGCGTGGCCCCATTTTCCTCCTGGCGCTCGCGATGCTCGCGACCTTCATCGCGTCCACCCGTACATCGCGCCCCGTCGCGGCCCCGCCGCCTCCCCGACCGGAACGCCGGGCACGTCGCGTTCCCGGAGCTCGCGGGCGTCGGGGATGACTTCGCGGACGGGTACATCCGGGTCGTCGAGGCGGGGACGGTGACGAACATCCACCGCGTCGCGGAGACGTGTCTCGTGGACAGGCGCACGGTCGGGCTCGGCCCGCCTGGCTGATCTCGCATGTTCCCGCTGAAGGATGACGTGCCCTCGCAGACGACGCCAGTCGTCACCGTCGGTCTGATCGGGCTGAACGTCCTCGTCTTTCTCTACCAGTTCTCTCTCCAACTCGCCCCGGAGCCCGACGCCCTCCGGAGCGCGCAGGCCTTCGTGTTCGAGTTCGGCGTGATTCCCTGCCGGCTGACCGGCCAATGCGCCGGGCCGGCCGACTTTCCGAACCCGGTGGCCACGATCTTCACGTCGATGTTCGTGCACGGCGGGCTCTTTCACGTGTTCGGCAACATGCTCTACCTGTGGATCTTCGGCGATAACGTCGAGGACACCCTCGGCCACGGCCGCTTCCTCTTCTTCTACCTCGCCTGCGGCGTCGTGGCTGTCCTGGCCCAGACGCTCGTGAACTCCTCATCGGGAATTCCGATGATCGGCGCGAGCGGCGCCGTCTCGGGCGTTCTCGGCGCCTACCTGATCCTGTTCCCCCACGCAGGCGTGCTGACCGTCGTTGTGTTCGGCTTCTTCATCCGGGTCGTGCGGATTCCGGCGGTGCTCGTGCTCGGGTTCTGGATCGTCGTCCAGGTCGTCAACGGTCTGGTCACCTACAGTGTGGGCATGCTGGAGGGCAAGGCGGAGGGCGGGGTGGCCTGGTTCGCCCATGTGGGCGGGTTTGCCGCCGGCATCGTGCTCCTGTTTCTACTGAGGCGCCGCCAGGCACTTCGCCTATAATCAAGGCCGTATGGACGCCAAAAGACGGATCGATCAGCTCCTGGTGGAGCGGGGACTCGCCGAGTCGCGGGAGAAGGCCGCTCGGCTGATTCTGGCGGGTGAGGTACTGGTCGACGGCCGGCGAGTGGACAAGGCAGGGGCGCTGGTGTCCACAGAGGCGGAGATCGACGTCCGCGGCGGGGCGCCGTACGTAAGCCGGGGTGGCGAAAAACTGGCGCACGCGCTCGATTACTTCAAGATCGACGTCCGGGGCAAGACGTGCGCCGACATCGGCGCATCCACCGGCGGGTTCACGGATTGCCTGCTGCAGCGGGGCGCCGCCAAGGTGTTCGCGATAGATGTCGGGACGGGTCAGCTCGACCCCAAGCTGCGGAAGGACCCGCGCGTCGTCGTCATGGAGCAGATCAACGCCCGGATCCTCGACCCGCGCCTCTTCAGCGAGGCGCCGGAGGTCGCGGTCGTGGACGTGTCGTTCATCTCGCTGGAGAAGGTGCTCCCGCCGGTGTTCGCGTCGGTGGCGCCGGCGGGGCTGCTGATCGCGCTCGTCAAGCCTCAGTTCGAGCTCGGCAAGGGCGCCGTCGGCAAGGGTGGGGTGGTGCGCGACCCGGTGCAGCATCAAGCGGTCGTCGCCCGGCTTGCCCGCTTCTCGGTGCTCCGCGGATGGCACGTCCTCGGCGTGACGGCCTCGCCGTTGAAGGGCGCGAAGGGGAACCGCGAGTTCTTCCTCCACCTGTCGCTGCACGGCCGGACCCCATCCAACCTGGAAGGGCTCATCGCGAGGAGCGTAGAGGCGTTCGCGTGAAGCGGGTCGGCATCATCGCGAGGCTCGACCGCGCCGAAGCGGCCGACGCCGTCGCGGGGCTGGCCGAGTGGCTGGCGCACCACGATCGCATTCCCGTCGTCGAGAAGGACACGGCCGCCCTCGTGCCGGCGCTGTCCACGACCGTCGTCACAAAATCCGAGCTGCCCTCGCACGCCGACCTCATCGTCGTCCTCGGCGGAGACGGGACGCTGCTCTCGGTGGCCCGCATGGTGGGCGACCTCGGTGTCCCGATCCTCGGAGTCAACCTGGGCGGTCTCGGGTTCCTCACGGCGACCACGCTCGAGGAGATGTTCCCAGCGCTCGAGGCGGTGTTCGCCGGCGCGATCGTCCTCGACGACCGGATGATTCTCGCGGCCCGCGTGGTGCGCCGGGGCGAACGGTTCGCGCAGCATGTCGCGTTGAACGACGTCGTGATCACCAAGTCCGCGATGAGCCGGATCATCAACCTGTCCGTCTCGGTCGAGGGACAGCAGGCGACGGCGTACAGGGCCGACGGCCTCATCATCGCGACGCCGACAGGCTCCACGGCGTACTCGCTCTCCGCCGGCGGCCCCATCCTCTTTCCGACGATGGACGCGGTTGTCCTCACGCCGATCTGCTCCCACACGCTCACCAATCGCCCGATCGTGCTGCCGGCCTCCCAGCGCATCGAGGTCACGCTGCTCACGGATCAGGACGTGATGCTGACGATCGACGGCCAGGTCGGCTTCGCCCTCAGGGAGCATGACACGGTTGAGGTGCGTCAGGCCGCCGCCCGAATCCGGCTCGTGCGCTTCCCGCAGAAGCACTTCTTCTCGGTGCTCCGCGCGAAGCTCAAGTGGGGGGAGCGGTAGAGCCGTCCCCGCGGCCGATGCGCGCCGTTGCCGCGCTTGTCTACGCCGTCGTCCTCGCCGTGTGCTACGCCCCCGTCGTCTTCAGCGGCAAAACGCTCCAGGCGCCGTTCTTCACGACAAGCGGCGTCGTTCCCGACGGGCCATGGCAGTATGCCGGTCGCCGGATCATCACGACGTTCGACGTCGACACCGCGACCCCGGCGTTCTACGAGTGGCCGCTCAACCGCTACATCGGTGTCGCCCTGCGGCGCGGCGAGTTGCCGCTCTGGAACCCTCACCAGGCCGCGGGCGCG
>QHRS01000033.1:0-1211 GCA_003221435.1 Candidatus Rokuibacteriota bacterium | reverse complement strand
CCGGGCGTTTTTCCCGTACCAGATGCTGCTGGATGTGAGCCCCTTCGAACTCTGGGACTATTTCTTCGTGCTCCGCCTCTGGATCGCCGGCTGGCTGACGTACTGCTTCCTCGCGCGGGCCGGCCTCGGCCGGGCGGCCGCGACGCTGGGCGGGCTCCTCTACATGCTCTCGGGCGTGTTCACCTGGTTCGTGAACCTGGAGCAGTACGTGAACGCGGCCATGATGCTGCCGCTGTTCTTTCTCGCCGTCGAGGCGTTCGTCGCGCGGACCGACTGGCGACGGGCCGCGTACGTCGCTGCCGCGATCGGGCTGAACCTGCTGGCGGGGCAGCCCGAGGTCACGCTCTACACGTTCGTCTCGGGCGGGCTGTACGGGGTACTTCGTTGGATCGGGGTGAATCGCGGCGCGCCGCGCGAGGCGCGGCGGGTCATCACGCGGGCCGCGGTGGCGGTCGCGCTCGGCTTCGCGCTGGCCGCGCCGCTGCTCCTGCCGCTCGCAGTCCATCTGCCGCGGGCGTTCCATCTCCACGAAGCCGGCGGCGACATGGGGGTGCGTGACCCCGCGCCGCCCATCCTCGCTGTCGCGCTCTTCATCCCGACGTTCTTCGAGCTGCCGACCTTGCCCCGCCACAAGCCGGACAATGGCCGCTGGGATTTCCTCGGCGGGTACGGTGGTGTCCTGGCGCCGTTCCTGCTGGTCGCCGGACTCGTGGGCCCGAGGTGGCGAGACGCTACCCGGCGATCGACGCTTCTGTTCTTCGGGAGTGTCTGGGCGTGGATCATGCTGAAGAACTTCGGCGTTCACCCTTTTGACTGGATCGGCTACCTGCCCCTGTTCAATCAGGTCTGGACGCCGCGCTGGGCCGGGCCGACCTGGTGCTTCGCCCTTTCGGCCGGGGCCGCGTTCGGGTTGGCGCGGCTCGAGGAGATGCCCGAACAGGACCGGGTGACCCGCGCGCGCATCCTTGTGAGCCTCGCCATCGTGCTGCTCGGTTCGGGAGTGCTGGCGGCGTACAGCGCCCTCGAGATCGACGCATTGATCCTGCCGTTCTGGCCGTTCTTCTGGCCGGGCGCGCTCGGAGGTCAGGCGGTGGCGGCGGCCGTCCTCGTGCTGGCGGCGTTGATGCTGGTGCGCCCGCGTGGCGTCGCGTTCGGCGTCGGGCTGCTCGGTCTCGCGCTCGTCGAGCGATGGCTCCCGATTCCGCGCGGGT
>QHRS01000032.1:4691-17454 GCA_003221435.1 Candidatus Rokuibacteriota bacterium | reverse complement strand
AGCGGACGCGCCAGCCGCGGCTCCACAGCTCCATGCACAGGTCGACGTCCTCGAAGTACAAGAAGTAGCGCGGATCGAACACGTCGCCCCGGACGTCGCGCAGCGCCGAGCGACGCACGAACAGTGCCGCGCCCAGCAGCCAGTCCACGTCGGCGGCTTCGTCCAGCGGCTCGTCCAGCATCAGGTGCCGGCGCCAGAAGCTCGGCGGGCGCAGCGCGTCGCGTCCCGGCAGCCGGGCGAACAGCGCATCGGGCCACGTGTAGAAGCGACGCGCGGAACGCTGCACGCGGCCGTCCGTGTGCAGAAGCTGCGGCCCGAGCACGCCGACATCGGGCTCCGCGGCGAGCCGCTCGAGGGCGCCGTCGAGCAGCGCACCGTCGAACACGAGGTCGGGATTGGCCAGGAACAGAACCGGCGCCGCGGCCGCGCGCGCCGCGGCGTTCACGCCGCGCGCGAATCCGAGATTCGGCTCGTCGATCAGGCGGACGTGCCGGGCGATCGCCCGGCACGGTGCGATCCCCTCCTCGGGCGAGTGGTTCACGACGATCCACTCGAAGCTGCACGCGGGCGGCATGGCCGCGAGCCGGCGCTGCGCCTCGAGCAGCGCCGAAGCGCAGCGGTAGTTGACGGTGAGGATCGAGAGCTCGGGGATCGGGTTCGGGGTCGGGTCGGTCATGCGAGCGCGAACACTACCTCAAGCGGGAACCTGCTCCCGAATAAGCCACTTGGCAGCTCGCCTTGCCCGCACTGCGGCGGCGGGCCTAACCTCATCCTCTTGGGGGCGACGATCGTCCCGACAGAACCGCATGGCCGCGAGCGCAGAGGTCAGCATGACGAACCCGGATCAGCCACTCAGGCGCATTCTCGTCGTCGACGACGAGCCTTCCGTGCGGGACGTGATCGCCCGCGCGTTCCAGCGAGATGGATTCACGGTGACGGTAGCGGCGGACGGCGCGGAGGCACTCGAGCGGCTCGACCAGCAGCCGTTCGACCTCATCGTGGTGGACGTATGGATGCCGCGCATGACAGGGCTCGAGCTGCTCTCGCGCATCAAGGGCCGGCCGGGGGCGCCGCGCGCGATCATGACCACGGGCGACAACACGCCGGCCACGGTGATGGCTGCGGTCCGCGAGCAGGCATTCTGGTACATCCCCAAGCCGTTCCGCACCGAGGAGCTGCTCCGGCTCGCGCGACGCGTGCTGAGCTCCACGTCCACCGCGTCGCCGATCGAGGTGGTCTCGGCCACGCCCAACTGGGTCGAGCTCCTGGTGCCGTGCGAGCACGAGGCCGCGTTCCGGGTGTACGACTTCCTGATCCAGCTCGAGGCCGAGCTGCCGCTCGAGACGCGCGAGAAGGTCGGGCACGCATTTCGCGAATTGCTGCTCAACGCGGTCGAATGGGGCGGCGAGCTGGATCCGTCACGCAGGGTGCGGATCTCGTTCCTGCGCGCCAAGCGCGTGCTGGTGTACCGCATTGACGATCCCGGCCAGGGGTTCAAGTTCGAGGACTTGGCGCCGGCTTCGTTCGGCGGGAGCCACCACGATTTCGGCGAGCACGCTCCAGGCTTGGCCGCGGCGGGAGGCCGCTCCGGCGGGCTCGGCATCCTCATGACCCACGCGCTCGTCGACGAGCTGATCTACAACGAGAAGCGCAACGAAGTCGTGTTCATGAAGTACCTGGACTGAGCGGGAGGCCGCTGCATCGCGGCGCCGGTCAACGCGTCAGCAGGCCGGCGTCGAGCACGAACTGCGATCCGGTGACGAACCGCGCGCCGGGCGACGCCAGCCACACCACCGCCTCCGCCACGTCCTCGGGCTCGATCCACGGCACGGGCAGCAGGTTGCCGGCCGAGCGTTCGGCGATCTCCCGCGGCGTCGTTCCCTCCATCGCCGCGAGCCCGTCGTTCATCGGCGTGTTGACGCCGGTGGGATGGATCGAGACGATGCGCACGTTGTGGGGCGCGAGCTCGATTGCCCACGACTTGGTGAGCCCCACCAGGCCCCACTTGCTCGCCGAATAGTGGCTCAACCGGTTCATACCGCGCAGCCCCGCGACCGAGGAGTTGTTGACGATCACGCCCGATTGCTGCCGGATCATGTGCGGGATCACGTGGCGGGCGACGATCCAGGCGCCCTTGAGGTTGATGTCGAGCATCGCGTCCCATTCCGCCTCGGTCAGCTCGTGCGCCAGGCCGTACGCGCAGATGCCCGCGTTGTTGAACAGCACGTCGATGCGGCCGAAGCTGCGCGCCGTCTCGCCGACTGCCGCGCCAACGGCCCGGTCGTCGCGGACGTCGGCGGCGAACGTCAGGCAATCGACGCCGAGGCCTCGGACCTCGGCTTGCAGCGCGCCGAGCTCGGCGCTGGTTCCCATCCCATAGGCGGGATAGGCGAGCGGCTTCGCCACATCCAGGGCCGCGACCCGAACGCCCGCCCGGGCGAACGCCAGCGCCGTCGCGCGTCCCTGGCCGTGCGCCGCACCCGTGATGAACGCGACCCGGGCGGTCAACGCCTCCGTCACCGCGTCTCCTTCCCGGTCATTTCACCGAGCCCGCGCGGCGATAGGCCGCCAGGTACTCGTCCAGGTCGACCTCGAGCGCGTTGTTGAACACGTTGGTCGCGATCATCATCGCGCCGAACGCCGTGAGCGCCACGATCTGGGCGGGCTCGAGGAAGCCTTTCACTCGATCGTAGACGGCCTCCGGCACCCGGCTGTTGTTGCGTGCGAGCGCGAGACCGAACTGGACAACGGCGGCGTCGCGCGCGTCGAGCTCGAGGCGATCCGGGTCCTCTCCGCCGTCGATCAGGATGCGCCGGAAGAACGTGGAGCAGATCAGGCAATCGGTCTCGGTCGAGACGGCGTGCGCGAACAGCGTCGTCCGTCGCTCGCCCAGGAACGCGGCTACCTCGTCGCGCAGCGGGTACCATTGCATCAGTGCGAGCAGCGCGGCCGGAGAATGAGCGAGCGTCCGCTTCATGTTGGTGACGCGGCCGTGCGCCGCGAGCTGGCGGTCCAGCTCCTCCCCGGCGGCGGGCGCGATCGGCGGTTCGGCGGGCGGAACGCGCGGCATGTCAGTGTTCCGGGCGGATCGGCGCGGCTTCGGTCATGGGCTCCCGCGCGGCGGATTCGGCGCGCTCGTGTCCGTACTCCCGCTCGACCGTGGCGATGCGCACGCGATAGGCGTCGTACCACTCCGCGCGCCCGCGGCGCTGGACTTCGACGTGCCTGGCTACGCGCTTCCACGCCCGCGCGTCGGCCACGCTCGCCCAGTAGGACACGGTGATGCCGACGCCGTCCGCGCCGCGCGCGGTCTCGACGCCGAGAAAGCCCGGTTGCAGGCGGGCGAGGCGTTCCATTTCTTCCGCCGTCGCCGCATAGCCTCGGTCTTCGGCCGCGCGGCGCGAGGTGAAGATCACGGCGACATAAGGGTGGGTCGGGCGTGCCGGCGATGGCGTTGTCGCTCATGGCGTGAGTCTAGTCTAGCAGGGTCTCGCAAAGCCCGCGCATGCCTGGGGGCGACGTTGCGGAGCGACCGCGGTTTGGAGTCATATGACTCCAACTCTTGGTCCCGACCCGGACCGGGGCAGCGAGGAGCACCACCACCGGACGAGACGCGGCGGCGTCCGGAAGGCGGAGTTCAATCCTGCCGAAAAAGTCTCAGGAGGGAGCTGTGTCCCAAGACCTCTATCCCGTCAAGCCGCACATTCGCGAACGCGCCTACGTCGCGTCGCTCGAGGAGTACCAGCGCCTCTACCGGCTCTCGCTCGACAATCCGGAGTGGTTCTGGGGCGAGCAGGCGAAGGCGATCACCTGGTTTCATCCCTGGCACAAGGTGCTGGACGCCGACCTCGAGGAGATCGATTTCGCGTGGTTCCTGGGCGGACGGCTCAACGCGTGCTTCAACTGCGTCGACCGGCACCTCGATTCCCGCGCCGAGCAGACCGCGATCATCTGGGCGGGGGACGAGCCGGGCGACTACCGGCACATCAGCTACCGCGAGCTCAAGCACAACGTCTGCCGTGTCGCGAACGTTCTGCTCGCGCACGGCGTGCGCAAAGGCGACCGGGTGTGCATCTACATGCCGATGATTCCGGAGACGGTGTACGCGATGCTCGCGTGCGCGCGGATCGGCGCGGTGCACTCCGTGGTATTCGGTGGGTTCAGCGCGGATTCGCTGCGCGACCGCATTCTGGACGCCGAGTGCAAGGTGCTGTTCACCGCCAACGAAGGCATGCGCGGCGGCAAGAAGATCCCGCTCAAGGCGATTTCCGACCGGGCAATCGACGGCCTGTCGATGGTGAAGTCGGTGCTCGTCGCGCGCCGCACCGAGCTCAAGGTGCCGATGCAGCAGGGCCGCGACTACTGGCTCGATGACGAGTGCCGCAAGCAGCGCTCGACCTGCACCGTGGAGTGGATGGGGGCCGAGGACCCGTTGTTCATCCTCTACACCTCGGGCAGCACCGGCCGGCCCAAGGGCGTCATGCACACGACCGCGGGCTATCTCGTGTTCGCCGCGTTCACGCATCGGCTCGTGTTCGACTATCACCCGGGCGACATCTACTGCTGCGCCGCGGACGTGGGCTGGGTGACGGGCCACACCTATATCGTCTACGGACCGCTCGCGAACGGCGCGACCACGGTGATGTTCGAGTCGATCCCGACCTACCCGGATCCGGGGCGCTACTGGCGCATGACGGACGATCTTGGCCTCAACATCTTCTACACGGCTCCTACCGCGCTGCGCGCCATCGCGCAGGCCGGCGACGAATGGGTGAAGCGCTATTCGCGCAAGAGCCTGCGGATCCTGGGCACCGTGGGCGAGCCGATCAATCCCGAGATCTGGCGCTGGTATCACGACGTGGTGGGCGAGGGGCGTTGCGCCGTGGTCGACACCTGGTGGCAGACCGAGACCGGCGGCATCCTGATCACCCCGCTCCCGGGCGCGTTCCCGCTCAAGCCCGGCTCGGCCACGTTCCCGTTCTTCGGCGTCAAGCCGGTGGTGGTCGATCCCGACAAGGGAACGCCGCTGGAAGGCAACGGAGTGTCGGGCGCGCTGTGTCTGGCCTCGCCGTGGCCCGGCCAGGCCCGCACCGTGTGGGGCGACCATCAGCGCTTCAAGGAGAACTACTACTCCCAGTACAAGGGCTACTACTTCACCGGCGACGGCTGCCGGCGCGACGAAGACGGTTACTACTGGATCACCGGCCGCATCGACGACGTGCTCAACGTGGCGGGCCACCGGCTAGGAACCGCCGAGGTCGAGAGCGCGCTCGTCGCTCACGATGCGGTGGCGGAGGCCGCGGTGGTGGGCTGCCCTCACGCCATCAAGGGACAGGGGATCTACGCCTACGTCGTGCTCACGAGCGAGCATGCGCATGCGAATCGCGGCGAGATGGAGGGCGCGCTCAAGGAGCAGGTGCGCCACGTGATCGGCGCGTTCGCGACTCCCGACGTGATCCACGTCGCCTCCGGCCTGCCGAAGACCCGAAGCGGGAAGATCATGCGCCGCATCCTGCGGAAGATCGCGGCCGGCGAGTACGACGGGCTCGGCGATGTCACGACGCTCGCCGATCCGGATGTGGTGGATCGGCTGATCGCGGAGCATCAAGGGACGGCGGGCAAGGTATAGGGCGGACGTGACCCAGCATCGCGTCCACCCGTGGGTGTTCATGGTGCTCATCCTGCCGTTCGGCGTGATGAGCGGCTACGTACAGGTCACGATCGCCTACCTGCTCTCCAGGGCCGGCGTTCCCGTGGCGCTGACCGCGGGACTGGTGGCGACCGGGCTCCTGCCGCACACGTGGAAGTTCGCCTGGGCCCCGATCGCCGACACCACGCTGAGCCGGAAGTCCTGGTACCTGATCGCCGCGACCGTCAGCGCGTTCGGGATCTTCATGATCGGCGCGCTGCCCGCGACGCGCTCGTCGCTCGGGCTCCTCACCATCGTCGTGTTCACCGCCAACTTCGCGGTGACGTTCCTCGGCATGTCGGTCGAGAGCCTGATGGCCTACGACACGCCCGAAGCCGAGAAGGGCCGCGCCGGCGGCTGGTTCCAGGCCGGGAATCTGGGCGGCTCCGGCATCGGCGGCGGCGCCGCGCTGCTCATCGCGCAGCACGTTCATGCGGCGTGGGTGCCGGGGGCGGTCCTTGCGGTCGCCTGCTTTTCCTGCTGCCTCGGGCTGCTGATGGTGCCGGAGCCCGCCGCTTCGCATCGCCATGCAACTCTCGGCAAGAGCCTGGCCGAAGTCGGCAAGGACCTGTGGAGCGTCGCCCGCGCGCGCGCCGGCGCGCTGGCGCTGGTGCTGTGTTTTCTGCCCATCGGCTCCGGCGCGGCATCCGGCCTGTGGTCGGCCGTCTCCGGCGACTGGAAAGCCTCCGCGAACGTGGTCGCCACGGTGACGGGCGTGATGGGCGGCGTCGCCTCCGCGATCGGGTGCCTGATCGGCGGTTGGATCAGCGACCGCATGAACCGCAAGGGAGCCTACGCGCTGTACGGCGTGCTGCAGGGGATGTGCGCGGTGCTGATGGCGCTCGCGCCGCATACCGAGTCCATGTATGTGTTCTTCACGCTGCTCTACGCGGTGATCACGGGGCTCACCTACGCCGGGTTTTCCGCGTTCGTGCTGGAGGCGATGGGTCTGGGAGCGGCCGCGACCAAGTACAACGTGTTCGCGGCGCTGTCCAACATGCCGATCTATTACATGACCACGATCGACGGCTGGGCGCACGACCGCTTCGGACCGAGCGGGATGCTGTACACCGAGGCGCTGTTCGGGCTCGCCGGGCTCATCGTGTTCGGCGGGGTCCTGGCCGCGGTCCCGAAGCGGCCGAAGACAGCCCCCGCGCCGGCCGCGTAGCCGTGAAAGGCTGCGCGTGGTCGCTGGTGGCTGCGCTCGGCCTTTTCGTACTTGTCGCCGCGCTGATCACGGCCGATGGGCTCGTCGACCGCGCGGGGCCCGCAGATCTCATTGTCGTTCCCGGCAATGAGGTGCTGCCCGACGGGAGGCCATCGGCGCGGCTTGCAGCGCGGCTCGATGCGGCGCTCGATCTGTTCCGCTCGGGAGCCGCCCCGCAAGTCGAGGCTCGGGGACGCGCGCCGGGAACCATCGGCGACCGCGCCGGCCTCGGGTGAGCTACACTTGATGTGTGGGTCTGGGGCGATGGCCGGCCGGAGCGGTCGGAGTTCCTCTCTCATCCCTGCCCGGTTCCGGAGCCTCGCGTGCGTACCCGGTCGATCCTGGTCTCCCGTCTCATCTTGCTTTCGGCGCTCGTTGCCTCGCCTGCCGGCGCACTCGCCGCGGACATCGCGTGGAACAGCCCCGTGGACGGCGTGTGGAGCGACCCCGCCAACTGGTCGCCGCCCATCGTCCCGGGCCCCTCGGACGACGTGTCGATCGCGCTGCTCGGCGCCTACACGGTGACGCTCGATGTGCACGCGTCCGTGCATTCGCTCACGCTGGGCGCCTCCGGGCCCGCCACCGACGACAAGCAGACGCTCTACACGCCCGGCGCCACGCTCGTGATCGGCGCTGGATTCCGCCTGACGCCGGACGGCGTCCTGGACTTCGAGTCATCGGCAATCTCCGTAGCCGACACGCTCGAGAACCTGGGCACGCTGGATCTGTTCTCGACCGATCTTTCCGCCGGGATGCTCGACAACCGCTTCATCGCGATGAAGGATCCCTCGAGCACGATCGCGGGCCCCATCGACAACCGCGGCAAGCTCGTGCTGCAGGGCAGCACCAATCTCGCGCAGAGCCTCGTGAACCGGCCGGGCGCCATCATGCGAGTCGAGGGCACTCCGCTCGTTCCGGCGATCTTCAACATTCCCGACTCCTACACGAACTACGGCGAGCTGGATCTGGCCTGCGCGCTCGGGTTCGGCAACGTGACGATCAACGCCACCGGCTCGGGCTCCGGCCACGTTTCGCTGGTGAATGCGCCTGGGGCCCTCATGCATTCCTATCCCGATGGCGCGCGCGTGATCGGCGCGCAGCTCGAGAATCACGGGACGCTCGACGTCCAGCAACCGCTCACGATCAACCGCCCGGGCGCAGCGCACGTGAACGACGGGACGATCACGCTGACCGGGGGGAATCTCACCGCGGCCGGATCCGGGGCGAGCCTCTTGAACCGCGGGGTGATCGCGGTCGGCGCCGGCCGCACGTTCTCACAGGGGACGGGGACATCGTTCACGAACGACACCACGGGCGTGCTGCGCGGCGGCGGCACGTTCAACCTGGCCGCCGCCGCGTGCGTGCAGCGTGGGCACATCGCGCCGGGGGACTCCGTGGGCCGGCTCGGCTTCATCGGCAATCTCGAGATCAACCCCGGCGGCTCGGTCGACATCGAGATTGGCGGCGCGGCGCCCGGCACCGGTTACGACGTGCTGAGCGTCGGGGCTTTCCTGATCCCGCTCGGTACACTCGACATCTCGCTCGTCCCCGGCTTCGAGCCCGCGCCCGGCCAGCGTTTCGAGGTGATCCAGTGGGGCGATCACGCCGGCGTGTTCGCGCGCATCGACGGCCTCACGCTGCCCGGGGGGCTTGCGCTCGTTCCCGAATACTCGGCCTCGGGGCTATCGCTCACGTGCGTCGCACAGACCTGGACGCACCTGATCCCCACCGGTGCGGCTCCCAGCGCACGCGAGGGCCACGCCGCCGTGTACGACTCCGCGAGCGACCGCATGATCGTGTTCGGCGGGCGCTCCGACGCCGGTCCGCTCTCGGACGTGTGGGTGCTCGACCACGCGGACGGCCGCGGCGGGCGGCCGCAATGGACGCCGCTCGCACCGGCGGGAGCAGCCCCGGCGCCGCGAGCCCACATGAGCGCGGTCTACGATCCGGCGACCAATCGCATGACGGTGTTCGGCGGCGACGATGCGAATCCAACCTCCCCCGCCCGGTTTGGAGACGTGTGGGTGCTGACCAACGCCAACGGGCTCGGCGGCGCGCCGTCGTGGATCCGGGTCGCTCCTCCTCATCCCGGGCCTGCGGCTCGCAGCGGGCACAGCGCGATCTACGACCGCGGCTCCAACCGGATGACGGTGTTCGGCGGCGCCACCGGCGCGGGCGCCTGCGGGACGCCGGCCAACGACGCGTGGGTGCCGAGCGGAGCGCCACCCCCGCCGCGCGCGTTCCACGGCGCGAGCTTCGACGCCGCGACGCGCAGGATGAGCGTGGTGGGCGGCGCCGCCGCCTGCGGCTCACCGGACACTTCGCTGTGGGTGCTGAGCGACGCCGACGGCCGGGGCGATCCCGCGTGGACGCCGCTCGCGCCCGCCGGAGCGCCTCGAGGCGCGTGGGGCCCCGGACCCGCGGTCTACGATCCCACCGGCAATCGATTGACGGTGTTCGGCGGCACGCTCGGCGGCGCGCCCACGGACACGACGCTCACGCTCACGTTCGCGAATGGTCTGGGCGGCGCACCCTCCTGGGTCGACCGCGCGCCGAGCGGAGCGCCGCCCGAGGCGCGCACCGGGCACAGCGCCGTCCAGGCGGATCGCCGCATGATCGTGTTCGGAGGCTCCGGAGCGAGCGGGCTCCTGGCGGACGTCTGGGTGCTGGACGAGGCGGAAGCGCGCGTCGAAGACGCGCCGGTCGAAAATCCCGCGGGTGCGGCCCGGGAGCAGGTCGACTTCGACCGGGCCCCGTACCCCAATCCGGCCCGTTCCACTGTGAGCCTGTCCATCAGCGTTCCGCATGGAGGGCCGGCGGTCGTCGTGATCACGGACGTCGCCGGGCGCGTGGTGGCCACGCTCCGTCGCGGGTTCCTCGCCGCCGGCGACCACGAGTTCGCGTGGCACGGCGTGACCGATCGCGGCACGCGGGCTCCGGCCGGGCTCTATTTCGTCACCGCTCGCTGCGCCAAAAGCAGCGCGACGCGCAAGCTGCTGCTGGTAGAATAGGGATCGAGTGACCGCACCCGTCCCCGCTGCTGCGCGCGGTGTCGCCGCCGCGCTGATTCTCGCCTGTGGCTGCATGCCGCTGCCTCCGGAGGGCGGCGGGATCAACGTCGGGGCGACCAGCGACCAGTGGACGGTGCGCTTCGATCCCGTGCTCGGATGCCCCAGCTCGCTCGTCAATCGTGCTTTGCAGGACGCGCCGGTAACGAGCACCAGCCAGCCGGCCGGTGAGAAGGAAGCGGTGGCCGCCGTCCTCGCGGTGTTTCGCAGCCGACCTGAGTGGTTTCGCCTGCGTTCGGAAATCGACGACTTCCGCGCGGTGCGGAGCGAAACGCGCGGATGGCTGCGCTACCTGCGCTTCGAGCAGACCTATCGTGGCGTGTCGGTGGCGGGTGCCGGGTACGAGGCGCACGTGCTCCCCAACGGCCGTGTGGGCTCGCTGGAGGGGCGCTACTACCCCGACATGAACGTGGAGGTGCGGCCGGTGTTCGGCGCAGACCAGGCCGAAGATCGGGCCCGTGCCCTGTTCCAGCCCGGAGCCCCCGCGCCGGGCAACGTCACGGGCGTACAGTTCGAGCTGGAGAATGGGTTCCGGGAACCCCGTGTCCTGACGATCGTGCCGCAGGGCCGAAACTTCGTGCTGGCCTCGTCTACGTCGACGCGCGGGACGGCAGCGTGTTTGCGCGGCAATCCATAGGCTGGACGGGCTCGCGCTGAGCCGAAACTTTCCAGGATCTGGAGCGTAAACGCGCCGGCCCCAGGCGCCTGTTATCTCCCGCGTAGAAACACGACCCGCCGGACCACGCGCTGCGCGCCCACCTGAGCCTGCACGAAGTAGATCCCGCTCGGCGCGCCCGTGCCGCCGGCACCGAGGCCCTGCCACGCGAAATCATGGGGTCCGGGGCTCAACTCGCCTTGGAATACCGTCGCCACGCTCCGGCCGCTGGGGTCGTAGACCGACACGTCCACCGGAGCCTCGTCATCGAGAGTCAATCTGAACTGGGTCTCGCGCCAGAACGGGTTTGGCTGCGGCGGCGACATGGCGACCAGCCCCGGGCTCGGCAAGGGAGCATCGGTGGTCGCATCGGGGGCCCTGTGTCCCAGGTGCTGTTGCGCGATCCCGACGTCCGCCGCGGTGACCAGGCCGTCACCATCGAAGTCGGCGCTCGGGTCCGTGGTGCCCACCTTGGACTCGACGAGCCCTACGTCCGTGCCATCGACTTTCAGGTCGCCGTCCTGGTCGAACGAGGCCACGCGGGTCAAGTAGTCCATCGTGACGCCATCGGCGTCGACGCGGAGCGAGTCCCCGGGGCACAAGCCTCCCCCCGCGAGCGGGAAGAGCACGGGCCCGGTCTCCGGGTCGGGCGTGGTCGATACCACGCACCCGGTGGGGTCCACTATGTAAGGGTGTGGCCCGACCTGCGAAAGTCGATAGCCGGGGCAAGAGCAAAGGTGGACGCTGACCACGGCGTACTCCGGATCGTGCGCCAGATTGCGGGGAATGACGACGAAGCTCGAGTCACCGGCCGGGCATGAAACCAGGTGCGGGGCAACGTACGAGTCCGCCGGTGACACGACGCCGGCCAGGGTGCCCCGGGCCGCGGCAATGGCGCCCAAGGCTCCCATGATCATCGTGACTCGGGGCTTCATCCTGGTAGATACCCTACGGGGCAGGTCGAGTTCCGCACGTCCTCGAACGAGCTTGCCCGCAAGGTGTTTTGGGATGCAGCTTCCGCCACCAAAGAGGGAGCCCCACGAGGCACCTACCTCGTGGGGCTCATCCTGAACCGGCAGCCGTGACTTCGATAAAGCGGCTCCCGGCCCGTCAGTCGGTGTACTCCTCGTCGAGCCCGTGCAGGGCCCCCGAGCTATCACCGACCGCAATCACAGCCGCTTCCTCGACCACCGTGTGATGGAGCCAGTTGCGCAGTTCGCGCAGGCCCATGCGGTCCATGTCCCTGAGCCTCAGGAGTACGGTACCGTCGGGAAGCGTGTCCCCCGTCTTGGCGTTCGCAATGTCGGGCTGTTCGCTGGATGTGAGTTCACGCGCGAAAACGGAGTGGCTCATGGCGGGCCTCCGAGAGGGCGGAGCGGTTGGAGATGACCACGCGGTCCGGAAGTTCGTGCGTCGATTGGCAGGATCCGTACCACGTTTCACGGAAAAGGGCGAGGCCAAACTTTCCAGCATTTAGCGCGACCGATACCGAGGTGAAGCAGCTGAGAGTTGAAAACCTTTCCAAGTTCAGACTTTTTATGATGGTAGAAATCACACCTGGATTCTTTGCGGGTCGCGATCCGAGTTCCCGAGAGCGGCAAGATGAGGGCCGGTGCTCACCGCTTCAGTCTGGTCGCCGCGGTTGTTGTCATTTCCTGGAGCGATGCCTCGCTCCACGCAGGCGACGGCCCGTCCCGAGGGGCGACAGTTCGTGGACCCGAGCCGACCGGCTCGCGACCGGAGTTCTAGGTACCCCGCGCTCGAAGGATCGAGATACGACCGGAGAGATCGCTCGCGCGCTTGAAGTAACGCCGTTCGAGCGCTTGCGTTCCAACCGCCACCTGGCTCCGGGTTCCGGCGGAGGATCGGGGTTCGCGCCGGTACTTCGCAGAAAGCAGCGTGGGGCGACCCGAAAGGCAAACCGCACTGCGGCGCCGGCTCAAAGTTCGGCGTATTTGGCTGCGATAGCCGGCGCTGGGGGCCGATGCGTGCAGCGCGCAACGTCGTCGATTGCGACTTGCTCAGGTGAGCGCCTGCTCCAGAATCGGGGAATAACCGCCTTGGCGGCACACTGCCGGCGGGTGTAACCTTATTGATGAGCGTGACATTCGCCATCGCTCACGCTAGGGTTTTTAGACCCGCCA
>QHRS01000032.1:0-4684 GCA_003221435.1 Candidatus Rokuibacteriota bacterium | reverse complement strand
AAACCCACCCGGATGGCTGAACGAGCCACGATCCGACTCCGTAGCCAGTCGCCGCATGCGCACGGACGATTCTTGACGGAGCGCATCGGAAAAAGCGGCATGGACGCCCGAAAATGACGGACGGCAATGCCGCAGTTTGTTGATTTCCTTTTGACTAGCATGCACGGCGACCATGGACGCCGGGTGCCCGCCTCGAACGGCGCGGCGCGCCGGTCGTGGGCACTGGCCGCGAACCTTGGCGGCGCGGCGCTCCTCGCCGCGTGTCTCCCGGGGCTCGCGGGCGCACAGGCGCCGCCCGGCTTCATTCAGCTCGTCACGGACTCGGCCCGGGTGTTCGTCGAGCCTGCGCTCCCCGTCCCCGGCTACCTTGCGCCCTCCACCGATTCCACGTTCGGGACCACCGTCGCGCGGATCACGGGCGATCCGGGGACGGCGCTCGGCGGCGGGAGCTTCTCGGGAACCTGGTCGACCGAGGCGCGGCATCACTTCTTCACCGATCAGCCCTGGAACTCCGACGGCTCGCTGCTCGCGCTCCAGAACCGCGGCAGTCCCTCGACGCTGTTCCTGGACGGACGAACCTATGCTCCCAGGTACGGGCGCTGCCCGGACTTGGGCGACGACCGCTGGCATCCCGGATTCGACCATCCGCACGAGCGCATCGCCACGCAGGGCGCGGAGCTCATGTGGTACGACGTGACGCAGTGCGTCGAGACGCGCACCTGGTCGCTGCCGTTCGCGGTCGACGGCATCGGCTCCGGCAACGGCAATCCCAGCGCCGACGGTCGCTTCATCGCGCTCGGGGACACGTCGCGGGTGTTCGTGGTCGACATGGACCCGCAGCCGCCGTTCGCCGCCTATCCGGCCGAGCGCATCGGACCGGCGTTCGACTTGTCGGCCTGCGGACTCGTCGGCGGCTGCAAGGTGTCGTGGTTCTCGATCACGCCATCCGGAAGGTATGTCGTTGCGAGTTACGCCGACGGGCATCCGCGGGTGCTGGACGTGGATCCCGTGACGCTCGCGCTCACACCGCACGAGCTTCCCGCCACGGCGCCGCGCTGCGCGGGCGACCCCGCGCAGGGTTTCACCTACGACGTGACGCAGGCGGATCTGGCCCGCAACCCGTTCGACGGCGACGAGGACGTGCTCGTGGGCCAGGAGCACTGCGGCAACGTCGGCGGCCTCCTGGACGGCCAGCTCGTCGGCGACGTGGTCATGGTCCGACTCCGCGACGGCGCCCTCACGCCGCTCACCGACCCGACGAAAGAGGCGTACGTGCAGAGCGTCTCCGCGCGCAACGACCGGCGGCCGGGATGGGTGTACGTCGGGTATTACCCGCAGGACGGCAAGCGCTTCTCGGACGAGATCGTCGCCGTCAAGCTCGACGGCAGCCGGTCGGTCGAGCGCCTGGCTTACAAGCGCAGCGCCTACCAGGGCTGCTACCGGTGCGTCCCGCACCCGGTGCCGTCTCGCGACGGGCGCCGCGTGCTGTGGGCCAGCAACTGGGCGCAAAGCTGCGGTCCTTGCGGCGCGCCGACCACGATCGCGGCGTACGTGGCCGACGCGTCGGCGCCCGACCTCGCGCCGCTCGCCTCGATCGACGAACCCGCCGCGGACGACACGATCTTCGCCGGCGACACGCTGTCGCTGGCCGGCAGCGGCGGCGACCCCGACGGAGACCTGCCGCTTGCGTTCCACTGGGACCTGGGCGGCGGTGGTCCGAGCTTCGACGTCGAGGTTCCGGGCCCGGTGGCGTTCCTGCTCCCGGGGATCTACACGGTCACGTTCACCGTGACCGACGCGAGGGGGGTCGCGAACGCGACGGCCGCCACGCGCCGGATCACGGTGCTCGAGCCGGCCGCGGAGTCGGCCCACGAGGTGCACTGGACGTTCACCGGACCGAGCTCGGTGACGTTCGACTGGCGCGCCGGCTCCCCGTTCATTCGATTCGGGCCCGACTCCTCCTACGGCAACATCGTGCGCGCCGTCGCTCCGCAGCCGCTGCCGTTCTCGTCCCCGGGCCCGTTCCGCGAGGCGCGCTTGACCGGGCTCTCGCCCGCCACGGTGTATCACTACGCGATCGGGTCCGACCCCGATCACACGTTCCACACGCCGCCGCCTGCGGGCACTTCCGATTTCGACATCTATGTCACCGCGGACGTCGGCAGCTCCTCCGCCTATCGGGTGATCCCGGTGCTGGAATCGATCATTGCCGCCGACCTGCCGCAGTTCTGCCTCCTGCCGGGCGATCTCAGCTACGGCAACGCCCACGGACAGGCCGCGGTCGAGCAGCACTTCGACGACATGATGGCGTGGTCCCGGGATGCGGCCTACATGCCGGCGTGGGGCAACCACGAGTGGGACGAGCCCGCGAGCGACGATCTCAGGAATTACAAGGGTCGGTTCGATCTGCCCAACCCGCAGTCTTCACCCGGGACGCCTGCCATCTCCGACTACGGTAAGGACTGGTACTGGTTCGACTACGGCAACGTGCGTTTCATCGCGTATCCCGAACCGTGGGTTGGTGCCTGGGACGACTGGGCGGTGCACGCCCGAGCGCTGATGGACCAGGCGCAGGCGGATCCGACGATCGCGTTCATCGTGACGTTTGGACATCGGCCTGCATACTCGTCGGGTCACCATCCCGGCAGCGCCAAGCTCAAGGGGATTCTCGACGCGCTGGGCACGACGCACGCCAAGTACCTGCTCGATCTGTGCGGCCACAGCCACGACTACGAGCGCAGCTACCCGCAGAGCGGCGTGATCCACGATCCTTCGGCCGGCTGCGTGTGGCTGGGAGGGTGCCCGCCGCCCGCATGGACAGCGTTTCGCGCCATGCACTACAGCGTGTTGAAGCTCCACTTCGGTGCCAGCTCGATCGAAGGCTGGGCGATCTGCGGGCCGCCCGCGCCCGAGAACGATGTCACCTGCACGCTGGGAAGCCCGATGGATCACTTCGTGATCCAGGCGCCGAACAATCTGGTCGCCAATCCCAGCTTCGAGAGCTCGCTCAAGGGCTGGGCGGCGTACGGCGGCGCGAGGCTCACCCGCGTGGCGGGGGGATTCGACGGCGGGTACGCGGCCGAGGTCGACGCCGACACCACGTCCCGCTGGATCGGCATCAACGACACCCCGAACTGGGTCGCGACCACGCTGGCGGCCGGCGAGCGTTACCGGTTCACCGCATGGATGCGCTCGCCGGCGGGCCAGGGCCGGGCGCGTCTCCGGGTGCGCGAGTATGGCGGCGCCCCCAAGGTGCCGCCCGCCATCTCCGAGGTCGCGATCGGCCCGGACTGGCAGCAGGTGGCGCTGGACTACGTGACGGCGCGGGCGCACACCACGCTCGATTTCCAGGCGCTCTACAGCGGGGCCGGCGGTCGGGTGCAGATCGACGCCGTCTCGATCGCGCGCATCGACAGCGCCGCGGGCGCATCGTCCGCGAGCGCGTTGCGCGCGAACCCGGCGCCCCCGAGCGACGATCCCGCGACCTGGGACGACGATGAGCTCGAGGATGGCGGCGGCGCCGCGACGCTCGGCCAGCGCGAGTCCGAGTATCACTTTGCCGCGCGGGTCTACCCCAGCCCGCTGCACGAGCGCTCGGTGCTGACGTTCAGCACCACGCGCCGCGGCCCCGCCGAGGTGACGCTGTACGACGTGCACGGCCGCGTGGTGCGCGCGCTGGTCCGGGAAGCGGACTTGGGGCCCGGACGCCACGACGTGGCGATCGACGGCCGCGACGACCGCGGCCAGCCGCTCGAGCCCGGCATCTACCTCTACCGCGTGCACGCGCGCGAGGGCTCGCTCACCGGGAGATGCGTGATCCTCAAGTGAGCGGGCGCCGCGGCGCGCCGCGGAACCGGGAGGCTCGGGCTCCCGAATCGGCGGGCGCTCGCGACTTTCACGGCTCCGACAGCCGGTAGCCCACTCCCGGCTCCGTCAGCAGCAGCTTGGGTCGGGCGGGGTCGACTTCCACTTTGCGGCGGAGCTGGGTCATGTACACGCGCAGGTAGTGACTCTGCTCGACATAGCCCGGTCCCCAGACCTGCCGCAGCAGGTGCGAATGCGTCAGCACCTTGCCGGCATTACGTATCAGCTCGGCGAGCAGGCGGTATTCGATCGGGGTGAGGTGGACGTTGTTCCCGCGCACCAGCACCCGGCGTTTCTCGAGGTCCACCTCCAGATCGCCAATAGTCAGCCGCGACGTCTCTCCGGCGCCGATACGCGATGCACGCCGGAGCGCCACCCGCAAGCGGGCGAGCAGTTCCCGGATGCCGAAGGGCTTGGTGACGTAGTCGTCGGCCCCGGCGTCCAGCGCAGCGACTTTGTCGTCTTCGCGTCCTCGAGCCGAGATCACGAGGATCGGCACCTGCGTCCACTCGCGGAGGCGGCGGGTGACCTCGAGCCCATCGATGTCCGGCAAACCCAGGTCGAGTAGCACCACGTCCGGAGGCCGGGTGGAAGCCTGATGGATCCCGTCCCGTCCCGTGGTCGCCTCGCTGATCCGGAATCCGTGTCCTGCGAGCGCCGGCCGCAGAAACCGCAGCATCTGAGGCTCGTCTTCGATCACGAGCACCAGCGGCTCCGGCGGATCCTCATCGATCATGGGGCTCTCCCGCAACCTGGCGATCGGGCGTGACGGATGCCTCCTCCTCGATGGCCGGAGCACCGGCGCCGAGCGGCAAGGTGA
>QHRS01000031.1 GCA_003221435.1 Candidatus Rokuibacteriota bacterium | reverse complement strand
GGAAGCTCGCCTTCTCGCCGCTGCGCGCGACCAGCGTGGGGTTCGCCAGCTCCTTCAAGTCGCCCTTCTCCTCCAGCGCCCTCCACGCCGTCTCCAGCGCGAGGTTCCCGGCGTTGCGCACGTAGCTGATGACGCCGTCGGTCGTGGGGCCGGGCAAGAGCGGCACCGACGGGAGCGACGTCCTGGTCGTGAACAGGCCGCCGCTGATCGTGCCGTCCAGCATCGGGGTGTTGTCGTGCGCGGCGCCGGCGAAGTCGAACCCGAGCGCCCGCTTCGCGTCGGCGTTGACCTCGGCGACCCGCACGTGGAGCACGACCTGCTTGTCCGCGTTCGGCACGTAGACTTCCACGTCGTACACGGTGAATCGCCCGCCCTGGCTGTACACCACGAGGCTCGTGCGCCCGACTTCCTTGGCGTTGACGACCACGGTGCGCGAGGAGCCCACCGCGGCGTCGGCGATCTTGGGTTCCGCGATCGCCACCGTCTTCACCTCGTCGTCGGACGTCACGACCTCGGCGCGTCCGAGCGGGATTCTCAGTGTGGAGCGACCGGTTTCGGCGAAGGCGGCAGCGGCGGCCAGGAGCGCTAGGCACACTCCGGTCGCGAACCAGCCCCGCGCGCGCGTCAGTTTCGTGTGAGACATCGTGTTCCTCCCCTGGGGCCCGGCGAAGGCGGGCGGGTTACTTGCTGTCGACGACCGCCGGCTGCTCGGTCACGTTGGCGCTGCGGATGATGCGGATCGTCCGTGGATCGGGTTCCTTCATCACGACTACCGGTGCGGGCTGGGGGGAGGCGGACCGGTGCTTGGACGGCGTGGGTGCTGGGGCTTTGGGCGTGATTCCGAGCAGACTCATCGTGGAAGTCGCGGCGACATCCACCTGGGTCTGGTCGTCGGGGTTGCGGAGCACGAGATGGATCTCGCCTTCGTGCATCGCGTGGGCGAGGATCTCCGCGCCGACGGGATCCACGAGCAGGGTCACCGCCTGCACCGAGATCGGTTTGTGCTCCTTGGGGTCGGTCTTCTGGCCGGCGGCGAGCACCTCGATGTTCTGCAGCACGGTCTTGGTGACGGCGTTGCCGTCGGCGCTGCGATTGTCGATCGTGCTGAGCACGTCCACGCGGTCGCCGGGGAGCACGAACCCGGACACTCCGGAAACCTGATTCACCTCGATGCTGGCAGCGCGCATGCTGGTGCGCACCAGCATCGACAGTCCGCCGCCGCGCGACGACAGCTTGGTGGCGGTGACCGCCTCGCGCGTGCCGAGGAACACCTTCGTGGTCTGGCCCACGACGGAATCCACCGTGGAGAACGCGCCGAGCGGCACGGCGTCCTTGGGATAGTGCACCACCTGCAGCTGGGTCTTCTCGAGCTTCACCCCGTAGGTGATGTCGGTCGCGGTCACCACCACGTCGCGAACTTGTGCCTTGGCGTTGGCGGCCGCACGTGCGGAGATTGCGTTGATCGAGTAGTAGGCCACGCCGGCCGCCGCGAGGCCCAGCGCGAGGGCGAGGCCCATGAAAGTATGTCCACGTTGGCTCATGTTGAATCTCCCCCGGGCGTCAGCCCTCTTTCCTCATCACGCATGTGGCTTGCAAAGTCATGGGATTGGCGAAGCTGGCCCCGAGCCACGTGAACAGACCCGGGAACATCCAGTTGAACTGCACCCCGACTTGGACTTCGTAGCGCGGTCCGGGAAGCGGACCGTTGATCACGAGCGTCTTCAGCGTCAGGTTCGCGGGTGCCAGCACCTCGCTCACGCGGCTGCGCACGTCGGCGCTGTCGGCGAGGGTGTGGACCACCATGTAGCGCACGCCCTCGCGCGCCGCCGGGGTCGCGGTGTTCTTGGCCCAGAACGCGCGGCTGATATCGACGACGCAGAACGTGAGGACCAGCAGCATCGGCAGCACGAGCGCGAACTCGACCAGTGCCGTGCCGCGCTGGCCGCGGGCGGGCCTGTGGAAGCGGCTCATGCCCGCACCCATATCGCGGCGGATGCGCCGGCCAGCACCGCGAGCGCGAACGGGAACCGGATGCCGGTGGTGGGCGGCTGCGGCATCGCGAGGCGTCCGCGCGACGACACCGCCCACGCGGCGAGCGACGCGGCGCCCCACAGCGACTGTCGCAGCACGCCGTGACGGGCGGCGACGGCGGCGGCGATCACGCCGCCTGCGATCAGCGCCAGCAACGCCGCCAGCGTGCCGTGCGCCAGGCCGAACCATGCGCCGACGGCCGCCATGAGCTTGACGTCGCCCGCGCCCATCCAGCCCGCGAGCCATCCGGGAAGCAGGATGCCGCCCGCGATCGCCATTCCCGCGAGCGCGGCCCCGAGCCCGCTCCAGCCTTGCAGCGACGCGTGAACCGCGAGCCCAGCCAGCAGCGCGGGGGCCGTCAGCGCGTTCGGAACGCGTCGCGACAGGAGGTCCGTGCACACGCCGGCGGCGGATACCGCGATCACCGGCAGCACGATGTAGAGCGGGAGGTTCATCGGATCGGGTTCTCCGTCATGCCTGTGAGAGGGCGGTCACGACGCGGGTATAGGCTTGCCTGACCGCGCGAACCAATCCCAGCGGGTCGCCGAGCAGGATCACTACGGCGATCGTGGCCACGAACGCCGCGAGCAGCCGGTACTCGATCGGGTCCGCGCTGCGCTCTTCGTTCAGCAGCCTGTGAATAAGCTTGTGCACTGGCTTCCGCATGGTTGCTCCGCAGGCCCGGGAATCCGTGCCGATCCGGCGGCCGGATTCCCGGTGCTCCGTGGTTTTATGCCTTGTTCAGTGCGTCGACGCAGCGCTTGTACGCGTTGACGACAGCGGTTCTTAGACCGAGTGGGTCGGCAATCACGGTGGCGGTCGCGACGGTGGCAACGAACGCCGCGAGCAACCCGTACTCGATCAGGTCCTCGCCCTTTTCCTCGCGCAGGAAGCGGACGATCAGGTTCATCATGGTGCGGTCTCCTTGGACTGGAGGGGTGGTGATCGCTCCCCGCGCCGCACGCGGAGCGGCCGCGGCAATCGCTGCCACGGCTGTTTCCGGAAGCTCACCGAGGTGAGCCTCCGACGAACCCGAGACGGTTCCGCTGGCGCCGAAAAAGACGGCGATGGCGGGAACCCCGTTGGACCGGCGGTGGCCCAGCACCACATTCTCGAGAACGGCGGCGTAAGTTCGCTTGAAGCAAACGCAAGGAGCGCGCCACCGAGTGCGGCGCGCGAGCCGCCGCGCTAAATGCAACGGGACCACGGAACCGGTCGCGCAAGCGCTCGCGGACCGCCGGCTCGGGCGCGGGTGGGTCGTGCGAGTTCACCCATGGCTCGGGATCGGTGCGGGGCTGTTTTCCCGGCGGGCGCGGTCGACGTGATGCGGCGCGCGCGGGGTGACGACGTCAGGGGCGCGTCATCGAGGGGGATGCGGGCAGCAGGGAGCACGAGGCGATCGGGGAATCCGGGCGCATCCTCGCCGGATTCCCCGCGCTTCGTGCCTCAAGACTTGTTCAGTGCGTCCACACAGCGCTTGTACGCGTTGACGACCGCAGCTGTGAGACCGAGCGGGTCGGCAATGACCGTCGCGGTCGCGACGGTCGCAACGAATGCCGCGAGCAACCCGTACTCGATCAGGTCCTCGCCCCGGTCCTCGGCCAAGAACCGGACGATCATGGTGTACGTCATGGGGGCCTTCTCCTCAGGGGATTGGAGGGTGGTGATCGCTCTCCGTGCCGCATGGAGAGCGGCCGAGGCAATTGCCGCCCCGGCCGTTTTCCGGAAGCTCACCGGGGTGAGCCTCGGACGGACCCGAGACGCTTCCACTGACGCCGGGAAAACGGCGGCAGCGGGAGCCGTGGCACCGGCGGCGGTCCAGCACGACGTTCTCGAGAACGACGGCGTTTTGGGCGTCTTCTCGATCGCAAGGAGCACGCCACCGAGGGCACGTTGCAACGCGCCTCGCGGAATGCAACGAGACCCAGCCGGGGACGCCATCGTTTGCCGCCCCGAAACAATCGAGGCGATCTTCGGCGCGCGGGCGGACCCTCGGTCACGGCGTGCGGGGCTGTTTTCCCTGCGCCCGGGGCAAATCCCCCAGCCGGGCGCTCACGTCGAGTGCCATCCCGGCCGACAACTCCGAGATGAACTGCACTATTTGGAACCGGATCGGGAGCGCCCGGACGCTGCCGGCGCTCGCGCTCGCGAGCGCGATGCTGGCGGGTGGCACGGCCCGCGCCGGCGCGGACGATCTGCGCGAAGCGCTGTCGCTGGTGGGGGCGGGAGAGACCGTGGTCGCCGCGGCCAAGCGCCCGCAGCCCGTGTCCGAGACGTCGTCGCTGGTGACCGTGATCTCGCGGGCCGAGATCGAGGCGCTGGGCTACCACTCGCTGGCCGACGCGCTGCGCTGGGTCCGGGGCATGTTCGTCACCGACGACCGCAACTACAGCTACCTGGGCGTGCGCGGCCTCGAGCGGCCCGGGGACTACAACAACAAAGTGCTGCTCACGTTCGACGGTCACACCATGAACGGGGTGGTGTTCGGGGACGCGCTGCTCGGCGACGAGCTTGGCCTCGATCTCGAAGCCGTGGAGCGGATCGAGATCGTGCGCGGGCCGGGCTCGGCGCTGTACGGCGGCCACGCGGTGCTGGCGGTCGTCAACGTGGTGATGCGGCACGGGCGCAGTGCGCCCGCGGCGTCGGTGGCGGCGCGGGCCGGAGCCGGACGGGAGCGCCGTGGCTTCGCCTCGTTCAGCGGCACGCACGCGTCCGGCGTCGAGTGGCTGGTGAGCGGCTCGTGGCAAGCCGCGCGCGGGCTCGATTGGTATTTCCCCGCGTACGACTCGCCGGCCACCGGCAACGGCCGCGCCGTCGACGCCGACGGCGAGCAGGCGTATGCCGCGTACGGAACCTTGGAATGGCGGCGGTCGCGGCTCGCGGTCAAGCTGAACGACCGCATGAAACGCGTGCCCACGGCGGAGTTCGGCACGGTGTTCGGCGACCGGCGGACGCGCACGTGGGACGGCCACGACTTCGTCGAGCTCTCGACGACGCAGCCGTGGGGCCGCGCGGTCGAGCTGAATGCGCGCGCCTACTGGGACGGCGCCCGCTATCACGGCGTCTACATCTACGACTACGGCCAAGGCCCGGTCGAGAACATCGACACGGGCAACGGGGATACGTTCGGCACCGAATGGCGCGTGAACTGGTCCGCGTCGCGGTCGCACCTCGTCACGGCCGGGACCGAAGCTCAGTCCTGGGTGCGCCTCGGTCTCGAGAACCATGACCTCGACCCGTACCGGCTCTACTTCGACCGCCGCTGGCATGGCCAGGTCGAGGCGGTGTACGCCCAGGACGAATGGCGGCCGACCCGCACCTTGATCGTGACGGGCGGCGCCCGGGTCGATCGCGACACGCGGTTCGGGGCGATCACGAGCCCGCGGCTGGACGCGGTGTGGCGGCTCGCCCCCGGCACCTCGGCGAAGCTCCTCGCCGGCACCGCGTTCCGGGGCCCGACCCATTACGAGGACGACTCCGCCGCGGTGCGGCTGGACCCCGAGCGCGTGCGCACGTACGAGGCCGCCGTCGAGCGGGCGTGGACCAGGACGGCGGCAACGCTGTCGGTCTATCACACCGAGCTGCGCAACCGCATCGACCTCGTCGACGTCGATTCGCAGGGCAACAGCTATTACCGCAACCGCGGCGCCGTCGATTCGCGCGGGATCGAAGGCGAGCTTCGCCTGAGCACCTCCCACGACATGCGCGCGCGGGCGGCGCTCGCCTACCAGCGCAGCACGGAGGCGGGCGCCGACGTCACGAACTCGCCGCGCTGGAACGGCCACGTGCTCGTGGCTCACGCGCCGGAGGGCGCGCGGTTCACCCTTGCCGGCGGCGTGCGCTGGCTGTCGTCCCGCCTCACGCGCGCCGGGGAGCGCACCGGTGGGGCGGCCATCGTCGACGCGCGGGCCGGCGCGCACCTGGGCCCCAGGGCGGTGCTGGGCTTCGAGGCTCGCAATCTGTTCGACGCGCACGCGTACGATCCCGCCTCCGACGCCCTGGCCGCGGATCGCCTTGAGCTCGAGCCGCGCGCCCTGTTCCTGACGCTGTCCTGGCGACGGGAACCGCTGCCGTGAACCCGCGCCGCGCCGTGGCGCGAGTGCCCCGACCCACAAGTTCGTTGTGGCACCGAGGCCGTCGCTGCGCCCGCCCGGCCAGGCGCGACGACGAAGTCGTATCGTTGAGATACGTCGAGGAGGAGCAACGCCGCCGGGCGGGATGCAGCGGCGGCCGAATGCCAACGAACTTGTGGGTCGGGGCGCTGCTCCTCCTCGCCTGCGGGCCGCTCGCCGCGGCCAGCGCCGGGGCGGGATCGGTCGTCGTGCTCGTGTCCAGCAACCTCGATCCCTACACGGCCGCGGCGGCGGGCTTCCGCGCCGGCTATCAGGGCCCGCGGGTGGAGCTGATGCTCGATTCGCGCGAGCCGGCAGCGACCCGGCGGCAGATCGAGGCGGCGTTCCCCGAGGTGATCGTCGCGATCGGGGCGCCCGCAGCCGAGTATGCGCGCGAGCGTTTCCCGCGGGTCCCGCTCGTGTACGGCGTCGTCCACGATCCCGAGCGCTACGACCTCACGGGCGAGTGGGTGACCGGCGTCACGACCGACGTTCCCGAGCGACTGCAGCTCGACGCCCTGCACAGCCTCGCTCCCGAGGTGCGGCGCGTGGCGCTGGTGCGCGGCGCGCACGCGGACGCAGACCGGGTGCGGGCCGCGAAAGCGGCGGGGACCGCAATCGGCGTCGAGATCGTCGATGTTCCGGTAGCGGCGCCGTCCGCGGTCGCCGCCGCCGCGCGCGACATCGTGCCGCGCGTGGGCGCGCTGTGGCTTCCGGCCGATCGCACCGTGGCTTCTCCGGAGGTGTTCCGGTTCCTGCTTCAGCTCTCGCTCGAGCACCATCTGCCGCTGCTCGTGTTCTCGGAGGCGCTGGTGCACGCCGGCGCCCTGGTCGCGGTCGCGCCCGATTATGCCTGGGTGGGCGGCCGCGCCGCCGATCTGGTGCGGCGGATCACGAACGGCGACCGCGCCGGCGATCTGCCGCCGGCGCCGCTCGAGCGCACCCGCGTGGTGGTGAACGCCGCCACCGCGCGGGCGCTGGGGCGGGATCCGGCCCCGGCCGCTTCCCAGCCCGGAGCCACGCGATGAGACCGCGATCGGTCGCTCGCGCGTTCACCCGGCTGCGGGTGCGGGTCGCGCTGCTGTTGATCGCCGGCGTGGCGTTCCAGGCGGTGGGGTTCGAGGCGCTGATCACGAGCCTCACGCGGCGCTGGCTGGTGAACGAGCTGGAGTCGCGCAGTCGGGCGCTCGCCGTGCAGCTCGCCGAGCGCTCGGAGATGCCGCTCGTGGTCGGGGACTCGCTGCAGCTCGCGCTGGAGACGCGCAGCGTCCGCAACGAGAGCGACGTGATCGCGCTCGGCGTCTACACCGAGGGCGGCCGCCGCGTGGCAGGGTGGGCGGCGACGCAGGAGCTCAAGGCGGAACTCGAGCGCGGGCCGGAAGCGGGCACCGCCACGCAGGTGGCGTCCCGGATGCCGGAGGCGCTGGAGGTGACGGCGCCCATTCGCGGGCACTCGCTGGAGTGGAGCGGGCACGCCCGCGAGGCTCGCGAGCTGTTCGGAATGGGGGCGGACGGCATGGCACCCGCCGGCGCTCCCACGATCGGCATGGTGCGCGTGATCGCCTCCACCCGGCGCGTCGAGGAATCGGTCAACACGGCGTCGCGCCTGGGGCTGCTCGTGCTGCTGGCCGCGCTCGCGCTCGGGCTCGTCGCGTTCGCGGCGCTGATCGGCGTCGTCGTGCGCCCGCTGCGCGAAGCCGGCGACCTGGCGCGCGAGATCGCGCTGGGCAACCTCGAGCGCCGGCTGCCGGTGGAGAGCGACGACGAGCTCGGGCACCTGGCGGAATCGATGAACACCATGGCCGCCGCCCTGAACGCGGCGCGCCTCGAGGCGTCGGGCGAGGCCCAGCGCCTGCGCACCGCGACCGAGGCTGTGGTGGCGATCGCCCGCGAGGCGCGGCTCACTCACGAGCCCGTCGAGGTGTTCCAGCTCGTGGCCCCGCAGGTGCGCCGCGTCACGGGCTGCGAGGGTGTGGCGCTCGCCGTGCCGGGCAAGGAGTCGGGCACGCTCGAGCTCGCGCACCTCGATCCCCCCTCGCCGTGGGCGGTGCTGCGCGAGCACGAGGTGCTCGACCGCGAGATCGTGTTCCGCATCGACTCCGTGGACACGTTCACGCGGGTGGCGCTCGAGGCCGACGACTCGGAGCTGGCGCGGGCGCTGCGCGCCGACGGCTATCGCGCCGCGTTGCTGGTGCCGCTCACGCTCGAGACCGGACCGCCGGCGCTGCTGATCCTGGCCGCCCGCGAGGCGAATGCGTTCCCGTCCCGCGAAGCGGAGATCGTCACGGGGCTGGCGACGCACCTGTCGTCGGCCCTGCGCAGCGCGCGGCTCAACGAGAGCCTCGAGCACGCCATCGCCGAGCTGGACCGGACCCGCGACTACCTGGTGCAGTCGGGCATGCTGCGCGTGGCGGGCGAGATGGCCTCCGGCGTGGCGCACGAGTTCAACAACATCCTGGGGGCAGTGCTGGGCCGCGCGCAGCTCTTGCGCGGGCAGCTCGAGCGCGGCGAGATCGAGCCGGCCCAGGTGCTGGGCGCGCTCGAGATCATCGAGCGCGTGGCGCAGGACGGCGGGGAGACGGTGCGGCGGCTGCGGCTGTTCGGCAAGACCGGCGAGGAAGCCGTGGTCGAGCCCGTCGACGTCGACGCCGTGCTGCGCGACGCCATGGAGTTCACCCGGCCGCGCTGGTCGAACGAGGCGCTGGCCGCCGGGCTGTCGATCGCGATCGAGCTGGACTCCGGTCCGGGGCTGTGGGTGAACGCCCGCCCCTACGAGCTGCGCGAGGTGTTCACGAACCTGATCCTCAATTCGGCGGACGCGATGCCCAGCGGCGGCGCGATCCGGCTCTCCGCCCGCGAGCAGAACGGCCGCGTACTCGCCAGCGTGGAAGACGACGGCCTCGGGATGAACGACGAGACCCGGGACCGCATGTTCGAGCCGTTCTTCACGACCAAGGGCGAGAGCGGCACCGGTCTCGGCATGTCGGTCGCTTACGGCATCGTGCAGCGCCACGGCGGGCAGATCGCGGTCTCGAGCCAGCCCGGCCGCGGCACGCGGGTCGAAGTGTCGCTGCCGGTCACGAGCGCCCGCCCAGTGCAAGCCCCCGCCCGGCGCGCCCCGGCCCCGCCGGCTGCGACCGGCCCGATGGAGGTACTGGTGATCGACGACGAGGATGCGGTGCGCGATCTGCTCGCCG
>QHRS01000089.1 GCA_003221435.1 Candidatus Rokuibacteriota bacterium | reverse complement strand
TTCGGCAAAAAGCGTCCGGAGACCTTCCGAGGACGTGGAAAACGATAGGCTACCGACAAAGAGCTTGTGCGCCATTGCGTGAACCCTCCTGGGTCCGAGCCTGCTGGCTCATGGTCTACACGACGTGGAGAACCTCGGGCCCCTTCCGCCTCTCATGACGATGGCGGCCAGCCGGCCGGTTGCCCTCCTCCTTCTTCCAGGCGCGCCGCGTTGCGGTGCCCCGTCGCGTCGCCTGACATATATCACACGGTCAATTATAGAACAAGTATGTTAAGTATAAAACATATAGTCCTCGGCGGATGCCATGTAGGGCTGGGCGTCGGAGTGCCGGCGGCCGGCACGGCACGCGACGGCGGAAGTGAGGAAGTGATGGTGAATGCCGCCGCCGTACGGGTCATGGTCATCCGGTCGCACTCGGCATCCCCATCCGGCGCAACCACCGGAAGTGCGACGCCATGCCTGCCCGGAATGACGTGTGCTCCACGTATTTGATCCCGAAGTCGCGACATGTCTCTTCCACGATCCTAGAAATAGCCGGGTAATTCACGTGACTGATCCGTGGAAACAGGTGGTGTTCGATCTGAAAGTTCAATCCGCCAAGGAGCCACGCGACAATTCGGCTGCGCCGAGCGAAGTCCACTGTGGTCTCCGCCTGATGGACGGCCCACGCGCGCTCGATACGCCCGGTTTCCTCCAGGGGCAGCGGAAACTCCGCCTCCTCCACGCAGTGCGCCACCTGGAACACGACGCTCAGCACGGTTCCCGTGACCAGCCCGGCGATCACATAGTAGATCAGGACAGCCCCAACGGAATGAAACCGAAGCGGAATTCCGAAGGCCACGGTGAAGAAGATCGCTTTGCCGGCAAAGAAAATTGCCAGCTCCCGCCCGTTGGGGCGAGGGAATCGTTGCGTACCGATCCGGCCGCGGATGAGCTTTAGGAAATCATCAACAAGCTGCCACTTGATGGCCAGCAATCCGTAGAGCGGCCAGAGGTAGAAGGCCTGCCACTGGTGATACGCGAGTCGCTTTTGTTGGGGGGTCAACCGTCCGAGGATGCCGAGGTCGATGTCGGTGTCGTGGCCCGTGATATTGACGTATGTGTGATGGAGCACGACGTGCTTCCAGCGCCACAGGTAGGAACTCCCCCCGATCAACTCGAGCGTCATCGCCATAAGTTTGTTGACCCAGGCGTAGTTCGAATAGGCCTGATGGCCTCCGTCGTGCTGAACATTGAACCCGATCCCGGCAGCGGACAGCCCGAGCAGCGTAGCCATCAGCACGCCGTGCCACCAAGTCTGGACCTCGAACACCAACAACACATACGAAGCGGCGAGGCTGGTAACGAGGATGGTCGTCTTCAAGTACATCTGCCAACAGTCGCGTTGTCGCCGGCCGGTGGTTCGGAAATACTCTTCGACCCGTCGCCGGAGCTCGAGCTGGAAGGCATTGTCGTTCCCGAATTTCGGCCTTCTTCTGGATGCCGCAACTCGAATGGCCGGCTCGGTCGCGGGGCTCAGGTCGAACTCGTGTCGCTTCCGCGGCCTTTCACGTTGCGGCCCACGGCGGCAACCTGCCCGTTGTCCTTCACGGTCCGGTAGGGTAATTGTCGCTTCCCCCGCCCCGTTGCTCCGCGCCGCGCCCCGTCGCCGTGTGCGCCCGTTGGATGGACGAGGGCCCGGGCGCCGCTGGCCGGCGGGCGGAGCTGCCGCCGGCCTGTCGCCGGGTTGCGCACCAGGAGGGCCGCGAGCATTTCGATCGCCCGCTGGTCCAGGGCCCGGTCGTCGATCATCACCTGCACGGCGTCGCCCGCGAGCCCCCGGACCCGCTCGGCCGCTGAGGTGGAGCAGACGATGACGTCCACTCGCCGCACCAGACGACCGAGGGCGGCCCCCTCGGCGGGGCACGCTCCGGCCAGCGTGATGTTTGGCAGGCCGGCGTTCGCGATCGAGTGCTCCAGATTGTGGGCCGTCTCGGCGGCGGCGGCGGCCACGCCCACCCGCGTCCCCGACGGGAGCTGGGCCAGACGGTGGAGGGTCTCGAGATGCGCCTCGGCGAGGAGCGCGATCACCGGAACCCCATGACCGCTCAGGAGCCGCTCCACCTTCGGGAGATGGCAGAAGCTCGTGACCGCTGCCCGCCACCGACCGGCGTGCTTCTGGCGCCGCGTGACCGCGGCCAGCTCGCCGAGGAGCACCTTGTCGACACGGACCGGGAGGTGGGCCTCGAGTTGCCGGGCAAAGAAGTCGAGCTCCGGCGGGCTGCATTCCACGAGGAGGATCTCGACGGCCCCCTGGACGGCGGCGGGCCGAACGCTGGCCACGCTCAAAACGCCCACCGACACGTCGTCGGCGGTCATCCCAAGGGCCGCCGCCCGGATCACCGTATCGTGTAAGAAGCTCTCGCGGAGGTGAGGGGCAGGGCGGACGGGCGGTGCCGAGGCCACGAACACGCCTTTCCCCCGCCGCGCCTCCACGTATCCGCTCTGCTTGAGATCCTCGACGGCGCGCGCGACCGTGTTCGGATTGATGCCGAGGAAGCCGGCCAGCTCCCGAATGCTGGGCAGGGCTTGGTCGCGCGCGACGCCGCCGCGCTCGATGACGTGCTTGAGCTGCTCCGTCAGTTGCCGGCGGATCGGGATCGGGCTGTGCCCGTCGATCTTGAGGGTCATCGCGACCTTCATACTGTATGACCCACAATAGTACACTAGATCAATTTCGTCAAGGTGTACTATTTTAGTGGTACACTCAACGCTGGACAGTCTGGCCGCGCTCACACCATGCGCTTTCCCTCGCCCCCGGCGCGCTCTGAGGCTTGACAAACCGAGAAGTGGCAGCCGAGACTCCACCCCGTACCATTCTCCGCTCGGCAGGCTCGTCTGGTGAGAGAGGGGAAGCTGGCCGCCGAAACGTCATCGTCACCTCAAGGAGGCGTCCATGTGCGTCGTCGATCCACTCTCGTTCCGGGCCGTTTCACGCCGTAGTTTCCTCGGCACGGCTCTCGTCGCCGGCGCGGCGGCGGCGCTCGACGTCGGAAGGCGCTGGGTCCTGCCCGGCGTGGCGGAGGGCGCCGAGACGGCCGCGAAGAACGGAGGGCCAGGCTCGGTCGGCGTCAACTTCAAATGGCTCGGGACCGACGGCTGGGAAATCACATTCGGGAAGAAGACCATCCTCCTCGACCCCTGGCTGAGCCGGACCAACGCGGGACTGTTCTCCGGCAAGTTCGATCCGAAGACGCGGCCGACGGTCGAAGAGGCGCTCATCGACCAGCACGTCACACGCGCCGACCACATCCTGATCGGCCACGGGCACTACGATCACATCGCCGACGTCCCGTACATCGCGAAAAAGACCGACGCGATGGTGATCGGCTCAGAGTCCCACATCAACATGCTGCGCGCCTACGGTCTGCCCGACGCCAAGCTGGTCCCCTGCAAGGGCGGCGAGTTCCTGCAGTTCGATGGATACACGATCGAAGTGTTCCCGAGTCTCCACTCGCTCCAGCCCACCAAGAAGGTGCCGATCCCCGGCCGGTTCACGTCCGTGCCCCCGATCCCAGCCACGATCATGGACATGCCTGAGGGCGACAGCCTGGTCTACATGCTCACGATCGGCGGCAAGTTCAGCGTTTTCCTCACGAGCACCGCCAACTTCATCGAGCGCGCGATCGGGGGGCTGAGACCCGACGTCGCGCTCTTCGCGCCGCTCGGCGGCCGGCAGGTGGCGGCCTTCACCCCACGCCTGCTGAAGGCCATCAACCATCCTCCCGTGATCCTGCCGACCCACTGGGACAACTGGGAGAAGCCGATCACAGACCCGCCCCAGGATCTCCGCGACGTGCTCGGCGACGGCGGCAACCTCGACATCATCGTCAAGGACATCAAGCAGGAATCGCCGACGAGCCGGGTCGTGGTGCTGAAGTACTTCGAGAGTTTCGCGCCGTAGACCATCGAAGGGCGCCTGGGCGGCTCCTGAACCTCCCCCAGAATTGCCATTGCTCCGGCAAAGCCGGCGCTAGACCGTGGAAGGGGGTCTCGACGGTCCCCTCCGAACCTCCCCTCAGAATCGAGATTGCGCCGGCGAAGCCGGCGCTCGAGGCCAGCTATTCCGAAGGGCTCCCGGGCGCGGGGGCGCGGCGACGCGCGCGGGCCCAGAGGGAAAAAGCGGCAGTTTCAGGACCATCTTGACAATCTCTATCGAGATACGTATATTTTCGCCGTCCTGTTGGATGACCTAAGGAGGGGGCAATGACACGCGTCTACGTGCTTCACGAGAGCCCCGGCTGGTACGCACCTCTGGACGCCGCGCTCACGCGGCGAGGTGTACCCCACGCTGAGATTTTCCTCGACCGGGATGTCGTCGATCTGTCCGATACCCCACCGCCGGGGGTCTACTTCAACAGGCTGAGCGGCACCGCGCACACGCGCGGGCACGAGTTAGCCGTGGAGCACTGCCGCGTCCTGCTGCGGTGGCTCGAAGCCCACGGCCGGCGAATCGTCAACGGGCGTGAGGCCCTCGAGCTTGCGATGAGCAAGAGCGCTCTGCTGGTTGCGCTCGACGCGTTCGGGATCCGGATCCCGGAAACGGTGACTGCCATCGGCCAGGACCGACTCGTCGAGGCAGCCAGCCGGTTCCGCAGGCCGTTCCTCGTCAAGCCCAATCGTGGGGGGAAGGGGCTGGGGATCGTTCGTTTCGAGAGCAGAGACGAGCTCTCGCGGCGCATCGAGAGCCATGGTCTCGTTGACTCCGTCGACGGTGTCTATGTCGTTCAGGAGCTCGTCAAGTCTCCCGACCCCTTCATCACGCGTGCGGAATTTATCGGCGGCGAGTTCCTGTATGCCCTGAGGTCGGAGACGGGCCGTGGGTTCAACTTGTGCCCAGCCGATACGGAGTGCGCTTCCCAGGCCGGGCGACCAGGTTTCCAGATCCCGACCGACTTTGACCACCCGATCCTCGATGCGTACCGCCGATTCCTGAAGCACCATGACGTTGAGATCGGAGCGATCGAGTTCATCGTCGACGACGCGGGCAACGCCTATACGTACGACCTGAACATCAATACGAATTACAATGCCGAGGCCGAGACCGCGGCTGGTCGCTCGGGCATGGACGCGATCGCAAAATTTCTTGGACGGGAACTTGCCCTCTTCTCGGAGTCGGGGTCGGGCCGGACGACAGTGCGCCGGCGAGAGCAGGCAATGGGTGCGCGGGCGATCCCGAAGTCGGTTGCCGTCTAGAGCATCGAAGGGGGCCGCCGAGGCCCCCTCCGAGCCCCCCCCCATACGCGATCATTTCTGATATTCTCCCTCAGCTTGCCCACCCGGCGAGAGCTGGCGAGTCTGTCGGACCTCGAACCCGGGCGGCGACAGTAGGGAGCATGGAAGTTGTCCTTAGAGGGTGGCGCGAGAACCGACAGGGTGCCGCAATGGCCATGGCCGGCGGGAAGAGAACAGGATTTGGCTCGGCGTTCCCCGGCGGCATGATCACGCGCGCTCTGATCGCCGCCTCGGTGGCCGTCGCGATCCCGGCCCAGCCCGCCCACGCTCACTTCATGTTGACATCGAACATCCGGGTGATTCACGTCGAACATGGCGCCGACGGGCTGAGGCTGTACGTTCGCCTCCCCATGCCGCTGATCGTGGCCGACCTGACTGGACCCGCGCAGGCTGACGGGACGCCCATGCCGGCTCGCTACACGCTTGACCGTGTGGAAGACGGGCAGCTCACGCACTACCTGGACATCCGGGCTCTTCGCCACGACCCGGCCGGCCTCGGCCAGCTGGTCGTGGAACGCCACGCACTGGTCGCCGACGGCCGCCTGCTGCGGGGTCGCGTCGAGGCGGTGCGCGCGTATCCCACGCTCGAGCAGCCGCGGTTCACCAACCTGGACGAAGCCCGAGCGGCGTTGCAGGGCCCACCCTTCGAGAGCCGAGTCGCCGCGGTCTATGCGGGGGAGACCGTGGTCGACGTGCAGGCCTTCTATCCGACCCTCCGGCCGGTCGGCAATTACTACGTGTTTGGGGCCAAGACGACCCCCGCCCTCAAGGGCGTGGAGAGCCTCGCGAACGTCCTGTTCGACCACCGCGACGGCAAGCCCCACCTCGTTCGGGCGCTCGGGACCCTCGAGCAACCGCTCGTAGTCGATTACACAGCGGCTGCCAAGGCGCCAGCAGGCCCGCAGCCGTGGATTGAGGCTGTCTACACCTTCGTGTGGCAGGGGATTCTGCACATCCTCGGTGGCCCCGACCACGTGCTCTTCGTGCTCTGCCTGACGATCGGCGCATTCGGTCTTCCCAACCTGTTGGCGCGGGTGACGGGCTTCACGCTCGGACACACGATCACCCTGATCGCCGGCTTCTTCGGCGTGGCGCCGACTGCGCTATGGTTCGTCCCGGCGATCGAGGCGGCGATTGCCTTGAGCATCATCTACGCCGGGACGGTCGCGCTGCTGCGACGAGCGGGTGGAGGCACGTTTGTGGTCACGGCCGGGATCGGCCTGTTGCACGGGTTCGGATTCTCGTTTGTGCTCCAGAGGGTCCTCCAGGTCGACGCGCCGAACCTGTGGACTCGCTTGCTCTCGTTCAACCTTGGCGTGGAGATCGGCCAGGTCGCGCTGATCCTCGCCGTGTGGCCTCTGCTCCGGCTGCTGGAACGACATGCACCGCGTTACGTGCCCCTGGGTCGAGCTGCCGTCGTCGCGCCCTCCGTTGCCGTCGCCGGGATCTGGGCCGTCGAGCGGATCAGGCTCGTGCTGGAACGCGTGATGCTATGACGCTGTCACGGTCCCCGCCACCTGCACTCCAGGCCGCTGGCCTCTTCCGGCGGCCCGCTAGGCGCGTCGGAAAAGGCGACTAGACAACGCTCCTCCAGGAGAGGAGCAGACGAAAGAGAGACCAACCATGTCATCGAAGAAAAAACTGGCCCTGGGGATCATCCTGGGCACCTTCGCCGCGATCGGCCTCGCGGGTGAACCGGCCGCCCAATCTGTCTCCTACAAGCAAAAGACGAACAACGACCGCGTCATCGCGTTTCAGCAGGCCGGTGGCATCCGGCCCGACAACGGCCAAGTCGCCTTCAGCTTTTATGGCGCGAGCGGGTTCAAGGTCACCTCACCGCGCGGTGTCGAGATTTTCATCGACCCGTGGCGCAATGACCCATCGGGCGTCTGGGGTTCCTGGTTCGCGATGGAAATGCCCATCACGCGCACCGATATTGGGCTCGTGACGCACTCGCATTTCGACCACGACGGGTTCGATCGGCTCGCGGCGACGATGATCCTCGACCGCATGGCCGGGAGCTACCAGCTCGGCGACGTCAAGATCACCGGCGTTGCCGAGAAGCACATGTGCGTGCCCCAGGGGAAGTACACCTACCGGGTCGGGATGAAGGGCGCGATCAACGAAGACCCGTGCGAGGGCAATGAGACGAACCAGTGGAACAACGTCATGTTTCTGATCGAGACGGGCGGGTTGCGCATCCTCCATTGGGGCGACAATCGCCAGAAAATGCCCGACTACATCTGGAAGATGATCAGCGACATCGACGTTGCGATGCTGCCGGTGAGCGACGAGGGGCATATCCTCTCGCATTTCTGGGGCGACAAGGTCATGGAAAAGATCAACGCCAAGGTCGTCCTCCCGATGCACTATCACGTGAACGGGGTCAACGTTCCCGGCTGGGCAGGGAGCGAGCCGGCCACGAAGTGGGTGATGACGCACCAGCACACCATGCTCGACTCCCCCACGGTCATGCTGAGCCGCGGCAAGGTCCAGAATCTACGCCACCACGTCATGTACTTTGGTGACCACGTCTCCTTCTCACTTGGCGGCCCGCCGCCGCCACAGGCGGACGGCCCGGTCCCGGAGCCCATAGAGGCGTGGAAGCGGCTCATCAAACAGTGAATGAGCGTTCCGCTCTCGGACGACCGGAACCGGCTCCAGGCGCGGGGGTGGACGCCGAACGGTAAATCGTGAATGTCTCTCGAGGGCAGTCTGGTAGAGGAGGACATCATGGACGAAGTTATCCGGCGTTTCGGCGAAGATGCTGACGACAAGCTAACCGCGGGCGCGGGGGTGCGACCGGCCGCCATGTCCCGTCGGACCTTCCTCGCGGCGGCGTCGGGGATCGCGACGGCCCTGGTGGCCGCACCCCGCGTTCCGCTCGCCGCCGCGCAGCAGCGGCGCAGTGCGACCTATCCCGGCGTGTTCACGCCCCTCTCGGAGTCGGTGATCGCGACGCTGCCCCCTCCGGTCCAGCTCTCGGACATCGTGTCGATGAGCGCGGTGGACATGGCCAAGCGCTCCCACCTCGTGATGTCGGCCTACCGGGAGCTCGTCGACATGGCCAAGTCCTTGCGGAATCCGGCGTACCGGAAGCCGATGCTCGACATCCTGCTCGACCCGAAGATCACGTTCCTCTCGCTCTATCCGACCCGCGCTGACCGGGAGGCGATTCGCAACGAGCTGGCCCGCTTCGAATACATGTCGACCGAGGACGACGTGGAGGAGCTCTTCCCGCCGAATGGCCTGAAGGTCCAGCCCTACTACGCCTCCTCGCAGAGCCACGACGACTTCTATCACAACCACCCGGGCGGGATGGCCATCACGTGCGCCGTGAACTGCCGGTTGAGCGAGTACCACACCCGCCTCTACCAGGAACACTTCGGCATCCCGGCGGACCGGGACCTCGCGGTCGCCGTGCTCGCCATCCACGAGTATCCGAAAGCGTGGCTCTACTACTGGAAGGACGACGGCTCGTTCGCGCTCGAGCCGCGCACCTTCGGCGGCAACGTGCACACCCACGCCGCCTACGTGGTGGCCGAGATGCTCTACCGCGGGGCGCCGCGCGAGCTCGTCGTGGGCGTCGGCGCCGCGCATGCGTTCGGCAGCGTCGACCTCAAGCAGGAGGGCAAGGAGACGCGGTTTTTGTGGCCGGGCTACGAATACGTCGCGAAGTTCCTGCACGCCGGCGCGCTGCTGGCGCGGCGCGATCCGGTCGAGGCCGGGTTGCTCGAGCGCGGGCCGGACGGCGCGCTGGTGCTCCCACCGCAGCCGATCGAGGTGTGGAACTGTCACCTGTCGGACATGAACTGGCCCTACTCGAGTGGCGCCGCCCACAAGTTCGTGCGCCCGCTCCTGGTCCAGATGGCGAGCGACACGTATGGCATCCGGTCGCCCGAGACCCGCGAGTTCCGGCAGCTGAAGAACTACGCCTACTCGCAAATCGGCCTGATCGGTCGTCCGAGGATGACCTCCGAGCGTGGCGGGTTGGCGGCGCCCTCGGCTGCCGGCCCGCCACGCGACCTGACTCGACGACGATTCCTCACGTGGGCGGCGGGCGCGGCCGCGTTCCGGCCGCCGGCCCCCGCGCGCGCCGCGGACAAGACGGGCACGGTTCGCGTGTGGGGCGAGCCCGGTCCCTACGGTGCCGTCGCCGTCGACGGGATGAACGAGTGGGCGCAGCAGCACGCCCCCGGGCTCCGCTTCGCGATCGAGACCCTCCCGTGGTCCGATGTGTATCCGAAGCTGATGACCGATCTCGCCGCCGGCCGGCCCCCGCACTGTATCAGCGTGGAGTCGCCCATCGCGTTCCAGCTCATGGCCGAAGGCCTCCTCGAGCCCGTCGACGACCTGGTCCAGAAGATCGGCCGCACCCGGCTCATCCCGGCCGCGCGCTGGGAGTACTGGGGAGCCTGGAAGGGGCGACAGTACATCCTGCCCGCCCACCATCAGGCGCACTTGCTCGTGGTCCGGACCGACATCCTGCGCGAGGCCGGCGTGACGAAGCCTCCGGGCGACTGGGACTGGAACGACCAGCTTGCCGCCGCGCAGCGGATCAAGGCGAAGACCAAGCTCTACGGCCTCTGCTTCGCGCTCGGGCGCAATCTCGCGACCGACTATTACGTCATCAGCCTGCTGCACAGCGCCGGCGGGCGGATGTTCGACGCCGCCGCGAAGTTCCAGGTCGTGTTCGACAGCCCGGCGGCCGTCGAGACGTTCGAGTACATTCGTGAGCTCTGGTGACCGGCCAGACGGCCATGGTCTTCTACTGGGGCCGCGTGTTCGGGCGGGCCGCCGAGATCAACCCCGACCTCTTCAAGGGCATGGAGGCCTACCAGCACGCACGGCACCCGCGGACCGGCAAGCGCTACACCTGGAACGACTTCCAGGGCTGGGCGATCCCCAAGGACAACAACCCCTACGTCGCCGAGGTCCGGCAGGCGCTCACCCACGTGCTGAGCAGCAAGGAGTGGGCGATCCGCTACGTGCACTCGCTCGTGCCGAACGTCTCGCCTGTGTTCCAGGACGTCGTGCAGGACCCGCGGTTGCTGCAGCACCCGTTCTTCGCCACCAAACGCCGGACGATCTTCGAGTACTACACGGAGGCGCTCAAGCACGCGAGCAACTCCGGCAACGAGCTGCTCCGCGGCATCAATCCGCTGGCGGGCATCGTCCACGGGCGCAGCATCCTCGCCCAGGGCATCGAGAAGGTGATCCTCGACAAGCAGCCGGCCGGGGACGCCGTCAAGTGGGTCCAGCAGCAGCTCGAGGCGATACGGCGCGAGCACCTCCGGCTCCTCGGCTGAGCCGCGCGTGAGCACGGCCGTCTCCCCGACGACGCGGCCCGCCGACCGAGGCCGGATGGAGCTCCCGCGCGGCCGCGCGTGGGAGCTATCCGATCGTCAGCTCGGCATCCTGTTCCTGCTTCCGTTCGCCGTGGTCTCCTGCCTGTTCGTCATCTACCCGGCGCTCGAGGCCGTGCGGCTGGCGTTCTACGAGAAGCTCCCGTTCCAGCGGACGCTCACGTTCGTGGGCCTCGACAACTTTCGCTACGTCTTCGCCGATCCCGTCTTCTGGGCCGCGCTGCGCCAGACCGTGGTATGGACGCTCGCCTCCATCGTGCTCCAGACGGTCTTCGGCGTCGGGATCGCGCTCCTCCTCAACCAGACGCTGCGGGGCATCAACGTCTTCCGGGGGCTGCTGCTCTTCCCGTACATGGTGCCGACGGTGGTGATCGCGCTGATCTGGCGCTGGATGTTCAATCCCGAGTTCGGCGTCGTCAACGCGGTCCTGCTGGGGTCGGGGCTGATCTCGGCGCCCATCTACTGGCTGGCCACGCCCCTGTGGGCGATGGTGTCGACGATCCTGCTCAACGTCTGGAAGTTCACGCCGTTCGTCGTCATCTGCGTCCTCGCCCGGCTGCAGGTGATTCCGCTCGAGCTGTACGAGGCGGCCGCCGTGGACGGCGCCGGCGCATGGCGGGCCTTCCTGCACATCACATTGCCGCAGCTCAAGACCGTTCTCGCATTGGTCGTCGTCTTCCGCACCATCTGGACCTTCAACAAGTTCGAGGAGATCTATCTCCTGACCCGCGGCGGCCCGGGGACGGCGACCTTCAACCTCGCCGTCTACGCTTTCGAGCAGGCCACGGCCAACCTCAAGCTCGGCGCGGCCGCGGCGACGGGCGTGGTGATGCTTACGGTCCTGTTCGGCGGCAGCGTCCTCTACCTCTGGCTGATCCAGCAGGAAGAGGCATGACGGCGATGCGGCGCGCGACGCGCAAGCGGCTCCGGGCGTCACTAATCTATGCGGCGCTGACCCTGATCACGGCGGTCGTGTGCTTTCCGCTGCTGTGGGCCGTGGGCACCTCGATCCGGCCCAACGAGGAGATGCTCCGTCTCCGGCTCCTTCCCGAGCACATCACCGGCGCGCACTACGCGGCCCTGCTGACCGGGCGCCCGATGTATTTTGAGACCGCGACCGGATATCGGCCGTCCACGGCGCCGGCGCAGCACTTCCTCACCTGGTTCGTCAACAGCGTGCTCGTGACCGTGACGACCACCGTGCTCTGCGTCGCCGTCAGCACGCTCGGCGCCTACAGCCTCACGCGGCTCCGGTTCGTCGGGCAGTCGGTCGTTCCCTACTTCAGCCTGCTCGGCTACATGACGCCGTCGATCATCTACGTCTTCCCGCTCTTCCTGCTGATCGTCCCGCTTGGCCTGGCCGACCGGCTGCCCAGCCTGGTCCTCGGGTACCTCAGCATCACGCTGCCGTTCTCGATGTGGCTCATGTGGGCCTTCCTCAAGTCGATCCCGTTGGAGGTCGAGGAGGCCGGCTTGATCGACGGCGCGAGCCGGTTCCAGGTCTTCCGGCTGATCGTGCTGCCGCTGGCCCTGCCCGGCATCATCGCGACGTCGATCTTCTCGTTCATCGTCGCGTGGAACGACTACCTGATCGCTCGGATCTTCATGAACTCGATCACGCAGCTCCCGCTCACGGTCGGCGTCATGCACTTCTTCGAGGGCGTGCACGTGGACTGGGGGCTCATGATGGCCGCGGCCGTCCTCATGACCCTGCCGCTGGCGGTCCTCTTCATGTTCGTCCAGCGCCACCTCGTCGTCGGTTTCGGCGCCGGAGGCGTCAAAGGGTAGCGGTGCCGAGGACGCCGCGATGAGGT
>QHRS01000088.1 GCA_003221435.1 Candidatus Rokuibacteriota bacterium | reverse complement strand
CCGCTCGATCACGTTCTCCAGCTCCCGGACGTTGCCGGGCCAGCCGTAGCTCTCCAGACAGTCCACCACCTCGTCGCTCAGACCCTCCAGCCGGCGGTTGTTCTTGGCGGCGTAGACCTGCAGGAAGTGCTGGGCCAGCACGGGGATGTCCTCCAGGCGGTCGCGGAGGGGCGGCACGTTGATCGTGATCACGTTCAGCCGGTAGAAGAGATCCTCGCGAAAGCGCCGCTCGCGCACCAGCGCGGCCAGATCCTGGTTGGTCGCGGTGACGATGCGGACGTCGACGCGGATCGTCCTGGTGCCGCCCACGCGCTCGAACTCCCCCTCCTGGAGCACGCGCAGGATCTTGGGCTGGGTGATCGCCGAGAGGTCGGCCACCTCGTCGAGGAAGAGGGTCCCGCCGTCGGCCAGCTCGAAGCGGCCCTCCTTCCGCCCGGCCGCGCCGGTGAACGCACCCTTCTCGTACCCGAAGAGCTCGGACTCGAGCAGCGTCTCGGGCAGGGCCGCGCAGTTGACCGCCACGAAGGGCCCATCGCGCCGCGACGACCGCTCGTGAACGGCGCGGGCCACCCCTTCCTTGCCGACGCCGCTCTCGCCCTGGATCAGGATGGTGGCCGAGCTGTCCGCCACCTTTTTCACGAGGTCCATCATCCTCTGGAACGGCCCGCTCACGCCGATGAAGTCGCCCTGCCCGAGGAGCGCGTCGAGCCGCTGCTGCAGCGCCCGGTTCTGCGCGATCAGCGCGCGGCGCTCCAGCGCCTGGCGCACGACCTTGACGAGCTGGGCGCGCTGGAAGGGCTTGGTCAGGAAGTCGGTGGCGCCGTCCTTCATCGCCTTCACCGCTTCCTCCACCGTGCCGAAGGCGGTCAGCATGATGAAATCGACCTCGGGCGCCACCACCTTGGCCCGGGGCAGCAGCTCGAGCCCGCTCAGCCCGGGCATCTTGAGGTCGGACAGCACGAGGTCGATGCCGCCCGCCTCGAGGCGCTCCAGCGCCGCCTGCCCGTCGGGCGCCAGGACCACGGCGTAGCCCTCGCGCGTGAGGGCGCGCTGCAGGCTCTCCCGCACGGCGGGGTCGTCGTCGGCCACCAGCAGCGTGGCCGCAGCGGTATCGCGATCATCCGGCATGGAGCACCCTCTTGACGGGAATCGATACGATGAAGGTGGCGCCGGCGCCGGGGGTGCTGTTCCACCGGATCTGGCCGCCGTGCTCCTCGACGATCTGGCGCGTGATGGACAGCCCGAGCCCTGTCCCCTGCGGCTTGGTGGTGAAGAACTGCTCGAAGAGCCGGCGGCCGACCTCGGGCTGGATCCCGGGACCGGTGTCGCTCACGGCGATGACCACCGCGTCGTCGGCCTGCCGCGTCGACACGCTCAGCACGCCGCCCTGCATGAGCGCCTCGAGTCCGTTCTTGATCAGGTTCAGCACCGCCTGGCGCAGGAGCGTCCGGTCGATCGTCATCGGCGGGATGGTCGGATCGGTCTTCACATCGACCTCGATGCCCTGGCGTGTCGCCACCGGACGGATGAACTCGACCAGGCCGACGACCATCTCGTTGACCGACTCCTCCTCGAAGTGCGGGCGCGGAAATCGCGCGAACGCCAGGTACTCGTCGGTCAGCGCGTCGAGCGTGTTCACCTGATCGCGGATCGCGCCGACCAGGGTCGAGGCCTCCTCCATGTCCGGTCCGGACCGCTCGCGGACAATGTCGCCGAGCATCTCGGCGTTCAGCTCGATCGCCGAGATCGGGTTGCGCACCTCGTGCGCGACCTTCAGCGAGAGCCGGCCGACCGTGGCCATGCGCTCGGCCACCACCAGCTCCTCCTGCGCCGCCCGGAGTCGCGTGAGCGTGCCCATCAGCTCGGCGTTGAGCCGCTCGACCTCGGCGCGGGCCCGGCGCTCGCGTTCGGCGACGTGGCCGAGCGCGAATGCGGGCAGGCCGACCAGCCCGGAGAGGAGTCCGACCGATGTCCAGGGGACCCACGGCGGCGCGAGCGCCGCGGCCGCGTAGAAGAGGAGTCCCGCCACCACCGCCATGAGGAGCCCGGCGCGCGGCCCGAAGTAGTACGCGTTGACGGCCACCAGCGGGAAGAACAGCAAATAGAAGAGGCTGTCGCCACCGCCCGTGAGAGAGAGGAGCGCAAAGACTAGGAGCAGGTCCACCCCGAGCGCCCCGATGAAGATCGCCCGCGTCGCGCGGGGATTGACCGTGACGAGCGCGAACACGCCCGCCTTGTAGGCGGCGAACCAGATCACGAGGGAGTAGACGTCGACGCGGTTGCGGGCCAAGGACTGCCCTGCGCCTCTGAGCGACACCAGACCGAGCGTAGCCAGTCCACCGACCATGACGAGGGCGAGGAGCACGGCGAAGATGCGCTCGTCGCGCGCCAGGAGCCGGACCACGGCGGCCCAGGGTCTCCCCGGCTTGATTGTGTCGCGAGCCTCGATCGTGGCCATGCGCCGTCGCGCCTCTGATTCCTCGCTAGAATTGTACTCGTGAAACACTGTTGACGTCGACGTTACACTCAAGCTGTGCGTCCTCCGGTCGACCGCGTGTGACGGGCTCCCTCCCGTGCTGGATTCGCTCGAGCGACGCCGCGGCGGCGCTCGCCGCCCACTTGAGGCGCTCGCCGGCCGTCGCGCTCGACACCGAAGCGGACAGCCTCCATCACTATCCCTGGCGGCTATGCCTCGTGCAGGTCGCCGACGCGGCCGGCTCAGCGCACCTGATCGATCCGCTCTCGCCGGCGGACTTCTCGCCGCTGGGCGCCGTCTTCGCCGACCCGGCGGTGCTCACGGTCCTGCACGCCGGCGACAACGACCTCGCCGTGCTGAAGCGGCGGTTCGGGTTCTCGTTCGCGTCGCTGTTCGACACGTACATTGCCGCGCGCTTCCTCGGCTCTACAGAGCTCGGGCTCGACGGGTTGCTGCGGAGCTGGCTCGGCGTGGTGCCCGGGCCGTCGCGGCAGAAGGACGACTGGTCAGTGAGGCCACTGACCCCTGAGCAGGAGACGTACGCGCTCGACGACGTCCGCCATCTGATTCCGCTCAAGGAGCGCCTGCTCGACGAGCTGCGAGCGCGGGGGCGCGACTCCTGGGTGCTCGAGGAGTGCGCCGCGCTCGCCGGCGGCGTGCCGGCGGACCGAGCCGAGGACCCGGACGCGTATCTGGCCATCGCGGGGGCGAAGAGCCTGACGGCGCGCTCGCTCGCGATCCTGCGCGAGTTGTACGCCGCGCGCGAAGCTCTGGCGCTCAGCGCCGACCGTCCGCCTTTCAAGGTCATGGGCGCCGAGACGCTCCGGGACATCGCGGTCGCCAGGCCGGGCAGCGCCGCCGAGTTGCTGAAGATCGCCGGGTGCACCCCCCGGGTGGTCGGGCGGTACGGTGAGGCGATCCTGGCGGCGGTTGACCGGGGTAACGCCGTCCCCGAGGACAGGCTGCCGGCGTTCACCCGGCTGCCACGGCCGGTCGTACCGGCGGCTGTCCGGCGACGGATCGACGCGCTACGCGCGCGGCGCTCGGCCGAAGCGGTGCGGCTCGGCCTCGATCCCGGCGTCCTCCTGCCGGGACGCCTCATCGAGCGAATTGCCCGCGCCGTGCCGTCCGATCTGGGCGGCCTCGCGAAGATCGACGGCGTCCGCAACTGGCGGGTGCAGGAACTTGGAGCGATGATCATCGGCGCGCTGCATGACGCTGGCTGACGCCCGCGGCATCGTCTTGGACCTGGACGGCTGCGTTTGGAACGGCGCCGAGGCGACGCCGGGCGCGCGCGAGCTGATCGCGGCGCTCCGGCGGGCCGGCCGGGGCGTCGCGTTCCTGTCGAACAACTCGCGCGCGACCGGCCGGGACATCCACGCCCGGCTCGAGGCTCTCGGGATCGAGGCCGACCCGAACCGCGTGCTGACGCCGCTCGAGATCGTCGGCGAGTTCATTCGCGAGCGCCACGGCGTGTCGCGGGTGCTCGTCATCGGCGCGGACGAGATGGCCACGGCGATCCGCGCCGCGGGGCACGAGCTGGTGCCGATCGATCGCTATCGCGATGCCACGGTGGTCGCGGTCGGCAATGACTTCGACCTGTCGTACGCTCGGCTGACGGCCGCGGCGCGCGCGGTCGCCGCCGGCGCCGCGCTCGTCACGCCCAACGTCGATGCCCGGCTGCCGATCGAAGGCGGCGACTTCCTGCCGGGCTCGGGCGCGATCGTCGAGGCGGTTGCGATCGCGGGCGGGCGCCGGCCGGAGATCGTTGGCAAGCCCGAGCCGCCCCTCTTTCGGATCGCGCTCGCGCGGCTCGGCCTGCGCGCCGCCGAGGTGGTCATGGTCGGCGACAGCGTCGACTCCGACATCCGCGGCGCGCGCCGCGTCGGCATGCGCACGGTGCTCTACTCGCCCGACGGAGGACCTGCCTCGGCCGAGGCCGACCTCACCGTGCGGTCGTTCGCCGAGCTCGGCGCGGCCCTCGGGGTCTGATCAACGTCGGGGGGAGCGAGCGCCGCTCCCCCCGACACCCCCCACCGGTCACCGGTCGCGACGATTCTTTCACGCGCTCTGAGTCAACGTCGGGGGGAGCGAGCGTCGCTCCTCCCCGACACCCCCCACCGGTCACCGGCGGCGACGATCCTTTCACGCGCTCCGGGTTTTCGCTTGTGCGCGCTCGCGGAGGCCGCTTACCCTAAGGTCGCTCACATGACTACCCTCCTCTCGTGACCGTCGACGCACTGTTCGAGCGCCGGCTTTGCCGGCGCAATCCGGCTCTGGGGGAGGCTCGGAGGGGGCCATCGAGGCCCCCTTCGACACTCTCATGACGGCAGCCACGGACCCGGAGTTACGTCGCCGAGGGGTGACGCCGCTGACCGCCCATCTCGGCAAGGCGTGCACCGCCGGCGTCTTCCTGGTGATCGCGGGTAGCGTCGCCGCATGGGTCGCGATTGACCGCCAGCCGCCCGCGTGGGACCACGCCAACCACCTCGAGCGCGCCGTCGCGTGCGCGGAGGACCTTTCCGCGGGTCGGGTCCGCGCGATCCTCGAGCGCTCGTCGTTTTACCCGCCTCTCGTGCCGTGCGCCGCCGGCGTCGTCTATCTTCTGGCGCCCTCCGACGCGGCGGGCGCGCAGGCCGTCGTCCTGCTCTTCCTCGGGATCGGCATGCTCGCTACCTACCTCGTGGGCCACCGGCTCTTCGATCCGACCGCCGGGATGGTCGCCGCGGTCCTCTTCGCCACCGCGCCCTTCGTCGTGTTCTCGGCGCTCAACTTCCAGCTCGACCTGCCGTTGACCGCCATGGTCGCGCTCTTCCTGTACGTTCTGCTCCGCGCCGACGGCTTGCCGTCCACCGCGTGGTCGGTCGCGGCGGGCGGCGTCTTCGCGGCCGGCATGCTCACGAAGCCGTCGTTCGCGGTCTACGCGCTCCCGCCGGCGCTGCTCGTCGCGGTCACCTTGGTTCGACAACGGCGGTTTGGCCGCCTCGGGCTCGGCGTGCTGATCGCGGTCGCGCTCAGCCTGCCGTGGTACGGGCCGCGGATGTTCGGCCTGCCGTTTCAGGTCGCGAGCCGGTCGTTCACGCAGGCGGCCGAGTCGGGATTTGCCGAGCCTCTGACGGCCGCGGGGCTCCTGACGTATCCGCGGTGGTTCGTACCGCAGTTCGGCGCGCTCGCGGTCCTGCTCTTCGTGGGCGGAGTCTATTGGGCCGCGCGGCGCCGGCCGATCCTGGTTGTCGCGTGCCTGGTACCGTTTGCCGTGTTCCTTTTCCTCCAGAACAAGAACCTGCGCTACACGATGCCGCTCCTCCCGGCCGCGTCCCTGATCGCCGGCGCCAGCGTCGCGTCGCTCCTACCCCTCGCCCGCGTCGCGCTCTGCGCCGCCGTGCTGGTCACCGGCGCGCTCCAGGTTGCCGCGACGACCTTCGGGATCGGCCCGCTCGCAGGGCAGGCACCGTTCGGCGTCGAGCTCGCTCGTGCTCATCCGCCCTCGCGGGCAGCCTGGCCTCACCGGGCGATCCTCAAGCGGGTCCTCGACGACAGTCACGGGGAGCGCGCCACGGTGAGCGTCGTCCCGAACACCGATGGGTTCTCGATGAGCAACTTCCGGTACTACGCGGCGCGCGACGGCCTGCGCCTCCGCATCGGCCGGGCATGGAGCGATTATCCCCTGAACATCGACTATGTGATCCTGAAGACGGGCAACCAGGGGCCGGAGTTCGCCTCGGCGAAGGCGAGACGGGTCACGGAGCGCTTCGCGGCGGACCCACTGCTCGCGGCGGTGTTCCCCGTGATCGGCGAGTTCCCCCTGCCCGATGGCACCAGGGCCACTCTCAGGGTGCGCCGCCCCCAGGCCGTCACAGGCATGGCGGCCGGCGCACTGGCGCGGCGCATGCGGGCCGGAGCCGGCGGGCTGCTGGGCGAGGTGGTCGCCGACGCGACGGATCTGCGTATCGGCCTCGAGTACGATGACGCGGCCCTGCTGCGGGGCACGATCCGGCGCGTGACGATCAGCGCGGCGTCGGCGCGGGTGGGCGAACTGGGTCGCCCGAAAGCGGCGACCCTCCGGCTGCGGGACATTCGTGTCGTGCTCGAGGGGCTCACCGTGAATCCCGCCCGCGCCGCGCTCGAGGGCCGCATCGAGCCGCTCGCGCTCAGGCGGTTCAGGGTCGAGCGCCTGACTCTGACAGAGGCCGATCTCCAAGCGTTCTTCGCCGAGCTCACGCGGCTCGGCCGCGCGCGCGTCGCGTTGCTGGACGACGGCGCCCGGATCCGCCTCGCGCAGCCTGGGCCGGACGTGGATCTCCGGCTTTCGGTGCGGCCCGGCTCCGACGGTCGGCCCGTTGTACTCGACGCGCGCGGCGTCCGGCTCGGCGGGGTTCCGGTGCCCGACGCGCTGACGGGCTGGGTCGTGCGGAACTACGATCCGACCCTCAAGTGGGCGCAGCTCCCCGTGCCGGTCGACGTCTCGCCGGTCCGCATCCGGAGGGGAGTGCTCGAAGTGGGGGCCGAGTGAGGCCGGCGTCGCTCGAGTCGACCGGGGCCGGCGCGACGCGCTCGCCCGTGGTGAGGATCGTGGTCCTGGCCCTCGACGGGCTCGGCCTCGCGCTGGCGGCGCTCGCGGCCGTGCTCATCGTGACCGGAGGGTTCACGGTGGCCGGCGCCGAGCTGACGCGCGCCGAGGACATCGTGCTCGCTGGCGTCGTGGTGCTGGCCCTCCGGGTGATGCTCCGGCCGATCCGGTTGCCCGCGTGCGATCCAAAGCGCGCCGTCGTCGCCGGCGTCCTCTCCTACGCGGCGAGCTTCGCGTTCATCGCGGTGACGCGGCACATGGCGTTTCAGACCCACGCGCTCGATCTCGGCTATTACGTCCAGGTCGTCTGGAGCATCGGGCAGGGGCGCGGCGCCCGGGTGAGTCTGCCCGAGATGCACGCCTGGGGCGATCACTTCTCTCCCGTGCTCTACCTCTTCGTCCCGATCGCCTGGCTCGTCCCCGGCGCGCTCGCGCTGCTGCTCGGGCAGACGCTGATCCTGGCCGCGGGCGGCCTCGCCGTCTTCGCGTTCGCGCGGCAGCGCCTCGAGGACGAGCGACTGGCCGCGGGCTTCGCGCTCCTGTACCTCCTCAACCCGACGCTGCACGGCATCAACATCCGGGACGTCCATCCCCAGGCCTTCGCGATCCCGCTGCTCATCGGCGCGGCGTACGCGTTTGACCGCCGCCGGTACGGCTGGTGCGCCGTGGCGCTGGCGCTCACCGCGGGGGGGCGGGAAGACGCCGCGGTCGCGGTCGTCGGCTTTGCCGTGTGGCTCGCGCTCGCGCGACGGAAGTGGCTCCTCGGCGGCGCCGTCGCCCTCGCAAGCGTGGGGCTCCTGATGGTGGACGTCCACTGGCTCATGCCGTACTGGTGGGGCGGTCCGTACAGGCATCTCGGCCGCTACCGGCAGCTGGGGCGGTCGTTCGAGGAGGTCCTGGCCTCGCCCATCACGCATCCCCGCGTGGTGCTGGCGACGATGCTGACGGCCGCGAACGTGCGGTATCTGGTCCTCCTCCTGGCGCCGCTCGGCTTCCTGCCGCTCTTCGCGCCGCGAGTGCTCGCGGCTGCGCTACCGGGTCTCTCAATCAACCTGCTGAGCCTCGATCGCCTGCTGACCACTCACCGGTCGCAGTACCAATCCTTCATCCTGCCGTTCCTCGTCCTCGCCGCGATCGAGGGCTACGGGGCGCTCGCCACGCTGGCGGCCTGTCGGAGTAACAGACCAAACCCTCGGGCCCCGGATTCGAGCGCCGGCTTCCGCCGGCGCAATTCGAGCCTTGGGGGAGGTTGGGAGGGGGCCGTCGAGGCCCCTTCCCATTGTCTGGCGGGACAACGACGGGTCCCGGCCCGGCCCGCGCCCGGCGCCGTGCTGGCGTTCGCGGTCCTGGCGAGCGTCGCGCTCACGTCGCGCACCGTGAACGAGCTGATGATTACACGCTGGTGGCCCGACGATCGGATCCGGGCCGCGCACCGGCTGATCGCCAGGGTGCCGCCGATGGTGAGCGTCTCCACGAACGAACGGTTCGTGCCGCACCTGGCGACGCGCCCACTGGTCTTCGTCACGAAGGAACAGGGGCTCACGCGCGGCGAGTGGGTGCTCGAGACCGAGGCCGTTGTCGCTGAGGGCGTGGGCCTCGAGGTGGTCGCTCGCGACGGCGGCTACGTGCTGGCGCGGAGGGCTCGCGCGGGGCGCGGGTGACCGGGCACGCGGCCCTGCGCCAG
>QHRS01000322.1 GCA_003221435.1 Candidatus Rokuibacteriota bacterium | reverse complement strand
GTAAATGGGGTCGCGATCGTGAACCTTTTTGAGGTGGAGGCTCGGGTGCCGGGCGTTCTCGCGGAACAGCCGATACGCCTTCCGAGCGAGTTCCCTGATCTCAAGTGGCAGCTCGCGATACGCCGCCCAGAAGCGCGGCGTTGCGCGCGATCTCACAGCTTGTCGGGATCGAGTTCCGTCGCTCTGCCGGCTGAGCGCTCAGCCCGGGCCTCGGCGGCGAGCTTGCTCAGAGCGTCCTGCGAGGTCGCGAACTGGCGCGCCCAATGTTCGTCGTCCCGAAGCTCATCGAGCAACCACTGGGCGATCCGGTCCTGTTCGTCGGCCGGTAGCGTTGCAAGTTTCGCGATGGCAGCGTTCAGTGCTCGGGTCATCACATGCAGTATACAGTTTGCGGCCACGCGGCCCAACCCCGCAGTGCACCGGACCGAGGCTCGCGTTGCTCGCTCCGGCCGGTGACCGCGAGCGTTCGACGGCAAGCGGGACGCAAGGGGCACTCGCGCTAGGCGATCACTGCGGGGTCGACACGCATCACCACGTAGCCGCCGACGGCGCCGGCGCCGAAGCCGGGCGCGAAGACCCGCGACGGTTTCCGGATCACGCCCTCTCGGACGGCGTCGTGGAGCGCGAGCGGGATGGACGCCGACGACGTGTTGCCGACCCGCTCGATGTTGAAGTAGAGCCGCTCGGGCGTGATGCCGGCGGCCCGCGCCATGGCCAGGACCATCGTCTTGTTCGCCTGGTGGGGGACGATCAGCTCGATCGCGTCCATCATGGAGCCCGGGCCGCCGTCGGGGTGTGGCAGCGCGGTCAGCTCCCCGATCATCTGCGCAAGATAGCGGCTGACGAGCGCCTTCACCTCCGGGCCGTGCACGGTGATGTTGTTGTCGAACTCCGGGTTCGGCCAGATGATCGAATCGACCTCGCTCATCGGGCCGCTGGCGTACGTCTGGAACACCTCGAGGTCGGGCGGCGCGCCGTCAGGTGCCGGTCCCACCACGAGCGCGGCCGCCCCGTCGCCGAAGATCATCCGTGACGTCCGCACCGTCCCGATCTTGTCGGAAAACTTCTCACCACACACCACGAGCACCGGGCGCTCGACCTCCTGCAGCAGGCGCACGGCTTCGGCCAGGCCGTACGGCAGGCCCGCGCACGCCGCCACGATGTCGCACGAGGCGTGCGTCTGGAACATGCCGAGCTGGCCCGAGAGCCAGGTGGCGAGTGACGGCATCATCTTCACGCTCGTGCACGAGCAGAAGAGCACCGCGCCGATTTCCTCCGGCGCCCGGCCGGCCTTGCGCAGCGCAGCCTGCGCCGCCAGGAGCGCCATGTGGTCAAGGTCGAGTTCGGTGTACACACGCTGCTCGATGCCAGTCTTCTCGCGGATCTCCTCCGCCGTCATCGGCGACCAGCAGTAGGCCGCGTTGCGGATCAGGTCCTCGTTGGTGCACACGTGCTCGCCCTTGTACGCCGCGATGGCCTCCAGACGCGGCAAGGGGGCCGCGGGCTTGCGCGAGTCGGCCGGCGCCGGTTTCTGCGCGCGCACGCGCTGGGTGCTCTTCACGCGACGGATGAACTGGAGGACGTCCTCGTTGCGAGGATGGAAGACGACCACGATGTCGTCGGGCTCAAGCGTGCCGACCTCGGTGAGCCGCGTCTTCGGGCGGTCCCACCGGTACTGGTTGTGGAGCACCATCGCCTGACGCATCAGGGCTTCCAGCTCGGGCACGCTGTGGAAGCATTCGACGATGTCCTCGTAGCGGTACCCGGGGTAGTCGGGGTCGTAGTCAAGGACCTGGTAGGTGAGATTCCGGGGATTGGCCAGAATCTCCTGCACCGTCGGCTTGATCGCTGGCAGCTCCGCGCCGGCCCCCTTCTTGTGGCGGAAAACGTCGATCAGGATCCGGAAGACCTTGTCCTCCGTCCCCTCGTCCCAGGTCGGGCGCAGGGCGCGATAGCCGGCTTCGATAGCGGCCGCGAGTTCCCCGCCCTCCCACGGCGTGAACACCGGGAGGAACACGTGGTCCCGATACCGTGGCACGTCCCGCCAGCGGGTGGGGCGCTTGTCGTACATCGTCATCGCGTAGCGGTTGACCCAGAAGAGGTTCAGCGCGAGGTCGCGCAGCAGCTCGTAGCGCCGGCGGTAGCTCCCCGACTCGGCTCGGCCCACGATGTCGGTCTCGGCCGGCGCCTTCTCCTCGAAGTCGCGCTTGATGACCGCCGCGAACTGCTCCAGCGTCTGGAACGCCGAGAAGTCGAGCTCCGGGAAGAAGTTGAACGGGAAAATCATGCGGCCGTAGCGGTTGATGACGAAGGACTTCATGGTTGCGCTCCTCGACGATTGAGTCCGCCGTCACCATAGACGAGAACTTCGCCGCGTACAACCCGCCCGAGACCGGGCCGGGGGGTTATGCCGTGAGGTCGACCAGGACCTTCATGACGGGACCGCCGCCGAGCGCCTGCTCCATGCCGTCCTGGAGCGCCTCGAGCGGGATCTTCCGGCTCACGAACGGGCCGACTGCGACGGCGCCGCTCCCGGCCAGGCGTATGGCCTCCTCCCAATCTTCACGCGCGTAGAGCCGGCTGCCGTGCATGTGCAGCTCACGGGCGAACATCTGGTAGAGGTTGACGGGCATCGGCTCGGAATGAATGGCGACGATGCTCACCGTGCCCCAGACCCGCACCGCGTCCGTCATGACCCGGACCACCGCCGGATTCCCCGTCACCTCGAAGGCGACGTCCACCCCGTCGCCGCCGGTCCAGTCATTGGCGAAGCTGACGACGTCCTTGTCGGGCCCCACGGTCTCGAGGCCGAATCTCTTCAGCATGTCGAGCCGGAACGGATTCACCTCTGCGACGACGACCCGCGCCCCGCGCTGGCGCGCGACCAGCGCGATCAGGGCGCCGATGGGACCCCCGCCGAAGACGAGCACGGCGTCACCCGGCTTCACGTCGGCCCGGCGGACGTCATGCGTGGCGACGGAGAGCGGCTCGATCAGCGCCGCGTGGTCGTCGCTCAAGGAATCCGGCACCCTGAGGAGCCGCGCGGTCGGCACCGCCCAGTACTCGCGCATGCCGCCGGGCAGATCGACGCCCAGCACCTTCAGGCTGTAGCAGAGGTAGAAGGCGCCCATCTTGCAGGCGCGGCACGTCCCGCAGAACTTCAGGGGCTCGACGACCACGCGGTCGCCCGCCCTGAAGCCGCTCGCCGCGGGCGCCTCGACGACTTCGGCAACCGTCTCGTGGCCGATCACGCCGCCGCGCGGCACGCGATGGTCGAGGTGGCCCTGGAAGATGTGCAGATCCGTCCCGCAGATCCCGACGCGACGGACCCGCAGGAGCGCTTCATCGGATCCCGCGACCGGCACCGCCGCCGTGCCCGACTTGAAGGTCCGCGCGCCTTCGTAGAACGAGGCCCGCATCGTTGCGCTTCGTCCCATCTCACCCTCCAGCGTGATAAAGGCCCATCGTTCTCAGCGGCGGAGCAGCCTGAACGCGATGTTGGCGCCGTGGCCGTACGCGTAGGCCATCGAGATCCACAGCATCGCCAGCGGCTCGAGGAGACGCGCTTGCGTGAGCGGGCCGGCGTCGACCGGCTCGAAGCCGAGCGCCTCCGCCAGCGTCGCAACCGTCTTCTTGGCCGCGGCGTCGTCGCCGCAGATGAACATGGAGGCGCTCTGCCCGCCGAAGCGGGGGTTGGCCATGTGCTGCGCGCCGATCGTGTTGAACGCCTTCACCACCTTGGCGCCCGCCGCCCATCGGGCCACTTCCTCGCCCGCCGATGTGGTGTGCCCCAGCGCGAGCCCTGACAGGTCCGGCTTGAGCGGGTTGGTGGCGTCGATGACGATCTTGCCTCCGAGGTTCCCGGCCGCCTTGATGGCGTCTTGAGTCGCGCCCCACGGGATGGCGAGCACGACGACCTCGGCCTGGGCGGTCGCTTCCTTGACGCTCGCGGCGCGCGCCTTGCCTGCCGTCGCCTTGACGGCGTCCTGGACCTTCTTGGCGTG
>QHRS01000317.1 GCA_003221435.1 Candidatus Rokuibacteriota bacterium | reverse complement strand
GCTGCAGCACGGACTCGTGCAGGTGGTGCCGGCGCCGCTGACCGGTGACACGGTCCACGTAGAGACGGGTCGCCGGGAACGCCCGGTGCCACGCCCACTCGCGTCCCGCGTTCGGGTACTTGCGCGCCAGCGCCCACGGGAGTTCCACCCAACCCGCTCCGCACTACTCCCCGAGCTGATCGTTTTCCTGGACGATGACCTTGAAGCAGGCCGAGGCGTCGGACTGGCGCTGGGCGCGGGCCACGACCCGCACGCGTACTGCTTCGCACGTGCCTTCGGAGAGGTAGGGGCCGAATCGGTGGGTCGGACGGCCGTCCGGCTGAAAGGTGAAGAACCACGCCACGGTCATGATGGGAATCGCCAGGAGCACGGAGGCCATCGCAGCGGGGAACTATCCCTGAACCGGTGACCGGTCAGGGCGCGAGTGATTGCTCCTGTCGGCCCGGGTCCGTCTGAGCGCGCCGATCCTCGGCGCCGCACCCGGCCGTCATTCAGGTCTTGACGCCGAGCCTGGGCAGTACCCAGCGCGTCAGCGCGACATAGCCTGCGATTACCGCCGGGAGCCAGGCCCAATCGGGCATGAATCAACTATACCTCAGACGCGCCGCCGCCTAACAGGCCGCTCAAAAAGGTCCAGATGCGAGGCGGCGAAGGAGCGACGACCGAGACGTGACAGCGGGTTGTACGTCGCAGGGAGGAGCGACCGAGCCAACGACGCAGATGGGCCTTTGGGAGCGGCCTGCGGGTCCTTCCGGCGCACCGGCCTGCGCCTTGACAACCGTGGGGTGTCAGTACAGAGTCTCGCTCACGATTCAACGCGTCCGATCCCGAGAGAGACTCCGTATTCTTCGGCCAACCATCCCGAAGGCGTGCACCGAGGATCGGCGAACGGGAGAGGCGTCAATCATGAAAAGGTGGATTTCGTTCCCGCGGGTAGAGGGCGTCGCGACACGTCAGGCCCACGTCGGCGTGCCTGACGGCACCTATGAACGCGAGATGAGCAAAGAGGGGTTCTACGGGCCGGCGACGCAGATCTATCACCGGCACCCCCCGACCGGTTGGCTCACCTGGGAAGGCCCGCTGCGTCCGCGCGCGTTCAACCTGAACAAGCTCGGCGGGATTGTGGCGTCGCCCTGGGAGGCGCCGGAGGTACTGACCAACGCCCACGTGAAGCTTCGGTACTGGCGGCTCACCGGCGCCATGGATCACCTCGTGCGCAACGGCGACGGCGACCAGCTCATCTTCGTTCACGAAGGCGCGGGCCACCTGTTCTGTGACTTCGGTCATCTCGGCTTCCGCGACGGCGATTACGTGATGCTGCCGCGAGGCACGATGTGGCGCCTCGAGTGCCAGCAGCCGGTCACGGCTCTGCTGATCGAGGCGACCAGCGACAGCTTCGGGCTGCCCGAGACCGGGACGACGGGCCAGCACGCGCCGTTCGACGCGGCCATGCTCGATGTGCCAGCGCTCGACGACGCCTTCAAGGCCCAGCAGGGCGAGCGGGCATGGCGGGTGGTCATCAAGCGCCGGGGCCAGCTCTCCACCGTGACGTTCCCGTACAACCCGCTGGATGCCGTGGGGTGGAACGGTGTCCTCCTGCCGGTGCGTCTGAACTGGCGCGATCTCCGGCCGGTCATGAGCGCCCGCGTGCACTTGCCGCCATCGGTGCACACCACGTTCGTCGCCGGCCGGTTCGTCGTGTGCACGTTCGTGCCACGGCCGATCGAAAGCGATCCCGCCGCGCAAAAGGTGCCCTTCTTTCACAACAACGACGACTTCGACGAGGTGATCTTCTACCACGCGGGAGAATTCCTGAGCCGCGACAACGTCTCCCCGGGCATGCTGACGCTGCATCCGAGCGGCTTCACCCATGGCCCGCACCCCAAGGCCTTCGCCGCCGGGGCGCGGGCGGCGCTCAGGGAGACGAGCGAGGTGGCGGTGATGATCGACACCCGGGACGCGCTCGACGTCGCTCCGATGCCGGCCGGGGTCGAGTGGCCGGAGTACGTCGACTCCTGGAAGCAACGCTGAGCGTCGAGGCGAGCGAAGAAACCCTGGCGCGAGCCGCGATGAAGTTCGGCATCTTTTCCGTTGTTGATCACTACCCTGACGAACTTGCCCGGACCACTTCGCAATTCTACGAAGAGCTCCTCGAGCAGGTCGAAGCCGCCGAGCGATGGGGCTTCGAGTCGTTTTGGGTCGCGGAACATCACTTTCACCCCTACGGGGCTATTCCGCGGCCCCCGATCTGGCTCGCCGCCGCCGCGCAGCGCACCGATACCATCCGGCTCGGA
>QHRS01000087.1 GCA_003221435.1 Candidatus Rokuibacteriota bacterium | reverse complement strand
CTTCGACAGCTCCGTCAGGAGCTTGCCCTCGACGAGGACCGTGGGCCCCTGGCCGACCAGGGCCGCGTAGGCGCTCGGCTGTCCGCCGCGCGTGTCCTTCGACGGCGCGAGCGTGAGGATCTTGGGCGCCTTCGACTCCCCTTCCCAGAGCGACACCTTGACGGTCGGCGTGAAGTGGACGTCGGGCAGGAACGCCTGCGCCTTCATCTCCTTGAGCTGGAAGAGCAGGCCGCTGAGCACCGTGCTGTCGCCCGGCAGCGCCTGCGGCGCCGTGATGCGCCACCGATCGCCCTGCCGGACGAGGGTCACCGCGCCCTTGGGGCTCTCGATCTCGAGGCGCGCGAGCTTGTCGCGATCGAACGCGACGACGACCTTGTCCCTGAGCGCCGCGACGTTCTTCGGCAGCTGGGTCCAGAGCGCATCCTCGAGGAGGAGGACCGAGCCCTCGCCTGGTCGCATCGCGTACACGCCCTTCCTGTCCTTATCCACGCGCCCGAACAGCAGCGTCTTGGTCGACCGGGCCTTGTCCTTCCCGATCGCGAGCTGCACGCGGATCGGGCGGTCGAGCCCGTAGGGCGCGAGCGACCGCGGCGACTCGGCGACGAAGTCCTTCACCTTCGTGAACTGGAGCTTGTCGACGAAGTCGGACACGACGTCCCCGTCAGCGGGAAGGGCGACGGGCTTGGTGATGCGCCACGTGCGCGGCTCGGTCCGCTCCAGACCGATCGTGTCCGCCGGGGTGACGATCTGCACCGCGGTGACATCCTTGCGGTCGAACGCCAGGATCGTGCGGTCGCGGAACTCCGACACCGCCTTGGTCGCGTCCCGCAGGAGGCCTTCGGAGACGAGGAACACCGCAGGGGCATTCCGCTTCTTCGCGTATACCCACGCGCCGGTCGGGTTCTTCGAGCCGAGACCGAACTCGAGCGGCTCGCCCTTGCCCGTGAGCTTGAGCGTGATCACGACGGCGGGCTTGTCGAGGCCGAACTCGCGGAAGGCGCCCGGCGCAGCCGCGACCTCGCGGTCCATCCGCGCGTCGACCAGGCTCGTAACGACGTCGTCGATGGCGCCCCGGGCGCCGGGCGCCGGGACGGGCTCGAGCATCTGCCAGCCACCGCCGGAGCGCTTGAGGCGCACCATGTCCTGCGCGCGTTTGAGGATGACCTCGTCGACGTCCTTGGGCTCGACCGCCCACACGCGGTTCTTCTGACGCTCGCGCTTCTCCCGCGCCGGGCCGAGATACTCCACATCGTAGAGGTAGAAGCCGCCGACGAGGGCGCACAGGACGGCGACGACGACGGTTGTCTGCCACCGCATCGTGGCAGACGTCAGCTCGAGGCTCGCCGCCGGGCCAAGACGACGATCCCCGCGATCAGCGCGATCCCGGGCAGCACGACGACCGGCAGGAGGAAGACGGCCTGGCCCTGGAGCGCGGTCAGCATCACCGGGGTCTGCCTGCTGTCCTTCGGCCGGATCGAGATCAGATCCTCCTGCTCGGCGAGCCACGAGACCGTGTTGAGGAACAGGTCGCGGTTGCCCTGGATGTTGAGGAACTGATTCGACGCGAGGCTCGAGGTGCCGAACACGACGAGGCGGGCCTTGCCGGCGGTGGCGACGGCGGCCACCGCGAGCGGCCCCTTCGGGTCCCGAGGATCCTGCTTCGCCTCGCCCCGCCCGAGCGCGACGCGGTCGGTCTCGCCCCAGCTCTGCGGGCTGGTCCGCGCGAGCAGCTGGACCGTAAAGCGCCCGGCCGGGGACCGGGGCTTGATGGACCGGGTGAGCGGGAACAGGGTCGACAGGCCGCGCAGGTCCCGCGTGATCGGGTGCTGCTCGTATTGCTGGACGATCGGCACCTCGGGGCCGATGCCGAAGAGTCGTCCGATCGGGTTGGTCTCGACGACCAGGTCGTCCTCGAGGGTCAGGCCGTACCCCTCGAGAAACTTCTTGAGCCCCTCGCCTTGGAACGGGTCGGCCATCACGAAAAGCTTGCCGCCCGCCGACAGGAACGCGTTCAGCGCGTCGATTTCGGGCGGGAGGAAATCGGTGCGCGGTCCCGGTATGATCACGGCCGCGGCGTCCGCCGGCACCTTGCCCTCGCGCGCGAGCGCCAGCTCCTTCACCTCGTAGTGCGACCGCTCCATCGCGGCCCGCGCCTCGCTCAACCCCTGGCGGTCGGTGTTGCCGACCTCGCGCTCGCCGTGGCCGCGGACGACGTACACCGTGCGTCGCCCCTCGCGGGTCAGCTTGACGAGCCCGTTGGTCAGCTTCTCCTCCTCGACGACCAGGATCTTCTCCGACGTCCCCCGGGTCCCGAGCACGATCGTCCCGTACTGCTCGACGTTGTACTGGCGGGCGAGGTCGGGCTTGCGATCCGGGTCGGCCATCGACCACGTGAAGCGGCCGTTCGAGTGGCTCGCGTACTGCTTGAGCAGGTCCTCGGCCACCTTCTTGCCAGGCTGATCTGACTGGAAGAACGCCGTCGCCGCCACGTCGGTCTTGAGGTTTTTCAGGAGCTGGATCGTCTGCGGCGAGAGACTGTTTCGGCTGTTCTCGGTCAGGTCGATGCGCGTGTTGTGGCGGTACGAGACGGCCTCCACGAAGGCGACGAGGCCGAAGCCCAGCACGATCAGGACGATCGAATGGAGTCCGTACCGGGTGACCCGCCGTCCGAAGTCGAGGCGCAGGACCAACGAGGCGAGGACCAGGAGCGCGCCCGCGCCGGCGACCCAGCCACGCGTGTCGCTCCACTGCGGGCGCACGAACGGCAACGCGACCGCCGCGACCAGGAGTACGACGCCGCCGTAGAGCGTCCAGAAGGACACCTTCCGCATCAGCCGTTCCACCGGCGAGACTCGAGCGACCGGAGGGTCAGGAACAGGGCGAGCGCGATGAAATTCACGTAGTAGATGAGGTCCCGGGTGTCGATCACGCCCTTGGCGAATCCGTCGTAGTGGTCGATGATCGACAGATGCGCGAGCACCTTGCCGAGGACGCCGCCCGCGTTGTCGGCGCTCCAGCCGATGATCCAGAAGAGCAGCAGCACCCCGAAGGTCGAGACCGCGGCGACGATCTGGTTCTCGGTCAGCGACGAGGCCAGCACGCCGACCGCGAGAAACGCCCCGCCCATCAGCACGAGACCGAGGTAGCCGGTGACGAGCGGGCCCAACTCGAGCCGGGCGAAGTACGCGACGATCGCCGGGTAGAGGAGGGTCAGGAAGAGCATGAGCGCGTACAGCGTCAGCGCCGCGAGGTACTTGGCGACGAGCACCGCGCCGTCCCGGACGGGATAGGTCAGCAAGAGCTCGATCGTCCCCGACTTCCGTTCCTCGGAGAACAGCGGCCGCATGACGCCATCGGTGACGTTGAGATCGCGCCCCATCGCCGGGTTCATGGCCGCCTGCATCGACGCCACGGTGAAGAAGGCGAAGATCGAGTAGAAGAAGTAGCCGACGATCAGCAGGAAGATCGTGAACACGACGTACGCCACCGGCGACGTGAAGTACAGGAGCATTTCCTTCTTGAAGATGGGCCAGATCTTCACTCCGACGCCTCCTCGCCGGCCACCACGCGGATGAAAATTTCCTCGAGGGTCATGCCCTCACGCCGCAGTTCGAGCAGCGTCCACTTCTGGGCGGCCGCGAGCTGGAAGATCTCCGACCTCACGTCGCGGTTCCGCGGGGCCTCCACCACGTACGTCCCGACGCCGTCGTTCATCGCCTGCGGCTCGACGCGCAGCACGCCCGGGATCCGGCCGATCTCGGCGCTGACCACGTCGGGTGGGGCCGCCACCTGGAGATGGACGCGCGCCGTCGGGAAGAACTGCTCGACCAGCCGAGCACACCATCGACACTTCGGGCAGGATGTGCGTCGAGAGGATGACCGTATGCCGGCCGGCAAGCGACTTGATGAGGCTCCGGATCTCGGTGATCTGCTTGGGATCGAGCCCGAGTGTCGGCTCGTCGAGGATCAGCACCTCCGGATCGCTCACGATCGCCTGGGCGATCCCGACGCGCTGCCGGTAGCCCTTCGACAGCCTGCCGATCAGCCGGTTCTGGACGTCGGCGATGAGGCAGCGGTCCATCACCTCGGCGACACGGCGCCTGCGCTCCGAGCGCCCGATCCCCTTGACCTCGGCGACGAAGTCCAGGTACGGCGCCACCCGCATGTCGGAGTAGAGCGGCACGTTCTCCGGGAGATAGCCGATGCGCCGGCGGACTTCCATCGACTGGGAGAAGACGTCGTAGCCGGCGACCTTCGCGCTGCCGCTCGACGCGGGCATGAAGCAGGAGAGGATCCGCATCGTCGTCGACTTGCCGGCGCCGTTGGGGCCCAGGAAACCGACGACCTCGCCGCGCTCTACGCCGAACGATACGTTATTGATCGCGGCGATCGGGCCGTAGTGCTTCGTGAGATTCCGAACCTCGATCATGTGACCGAAACTGAATTATACACGCTCATAACGGATTGCAGCCACTCGGGGATCGCGATCATCCTGCCCGTCAGGGGATCCTGGCAGGCATGGAGCGTGAAGCCGGAGGCGAGCAGCTCCCCTGCCTCGTTCCGGACCTCGTACTCGAACCGGAAGCTCGCACGCTTCTTCTGGCTGATCCAGCACCGGACCTCCAGGAGGTCGTCGAGCCGCGCGGGCTTGACGTACTTCACAAACGCCTCGACGACCGGCATGTGGAGCTTCGCGTTCACCTCCGACATGGGCAGGTTGTGCTGGCGGAGGAGCTCGACGCGGCCCACCTCGAAGTAGGTCAGGTAGTTGCCGTAGTAGACCACCTGCATCGTGTCCGTGTCTTTGTAGCGGACGCGGATGTGCGTGACGGCGACACGCCCGTCGGCGCTCATCTGCCGGACCCGAACCCCCGCCTCGCGCCCGGCGCGCGGCGAGTCACCCCGGCGCGCATCAGAGGTACTGGCCGTACCGGATCTTCTCGACCACGCCGCGCACGCCCTTGTGGCTGTCAATCGCCAGCAGCATGTCCGCGGTCGTCACGGCCGTCGCCTCCTGGCCCGCGGCGGCGCGGCGCACTTTCGACTCGAGCGCGCGGCGCACGATCTCCGCGATGTCGGCGCCGCTCATCCCGCCGATCATGGGCAGGATCTTGTCCTCATCGAGCGGCTCGAAGAGCGTCTGGCCGGCCTCGCGCTCGGCCCGCCGCTGCAGGATGGCGAGGATCTGCTGCTGCGCCGGCGTATCGGGGAGCGGGATCTCGATCAGGTGATCGAGGCGGCCGGGGGCCACGAGCGAGGGGTCGATCGCGTCCGTCCGACTGGTCGACGCGATCACCAGCATGCGGGCGGACTCGTTGAACGCGTCGAACTTCTCGCAGAGCGCGGCGACGAGCCGGGCGCTGGCCTCGCGCGCCTGTGGAGGCACCAGCAGGTGGTCGAGCGAGAGCGCCTCGACCTCGTCCATGAACAGCACCGCCTTGTCCTCGGTCACGGCGCTGTTGAGGATCTCCTGGAGCAGTTCGCCGGTGTTGGAGCCGAACTTCGACGTCAGGTTCATGAGCTTCATGTGGTAGAAGATCGCGCCCGACGTGGTCGCGAGCGCGCGGGCCAGCATGGTCTTGCCCGTGCCCGGCGGCCCGTAGAGCAGCACGCCCCGCGGCGGCGAGATGCCCCACCGGTGATAGAGCTCGGGATTCGTCAGCGCGTAGGCGTACCCCTGCAGCATCCCCTTCGCGGCGGCCAGTCCCCCCACCTCGTCGAACGAGACGCCTGGCCGCAGCTTGACCTCCACGCGTCCCGTGAGGTCGCCGTACTTCTCGCCGACCTTGGCGAACACGTCGTCGAGGCGGCGCTGGAGCGCCCATTCCTGCTCGTTCTGATCGGGCACGGGCTAGTGCCGGTCCAACTTACTTCGCCATACTTCGTTCTCGGTCGTCGGCGATCATTTATCCTCAACATGCCGCATGGCATGTTGACCGTGGACGAGACGACGCGCGAGCCGCGTACGCTCCGGTCGCCTCCTCCCTCGGGCCTCGTCTGGCTCGCAATTTGGCCCGGCACCAAGCCGGCAGCTCGCGTCGGGCGGAACTTGTTGGAGAAGCACTAGATACGCTGCTTCGGGCCCGGCACGAGGCTGCCGCCCTTCTCGAACACGCGGTCCTCGACGAGCACCGGGACCTTGGCGCGGATCGCGAGCGCGATCGCGTCCGAGGGCCGCGAGTCGAGCGTGATATCGGTTCCGTTGGCCATGAGGTACACGACCGCATAGTAGATGTCGTCGCGCATGTCGGTGATGACCACGCGCTTCAGCGTCACGTTCAGCCGGCCGAAGAGCGTGATGAACAGGTCGTGCGTCAGCGGCCGCGGCGGCGTCACCCCCTGCAGGGGGACCGCGATGCCGTTGGCCTCCGCGAGGCCGATCGCCATCGAGAAGCTGCGCTTGTCGCGCCGCCCCTGCATCAGCACGATAGGTTGTTGCGTGCGGGGGTCCAGCATCACCGCGACCACCTCGACCTCCTGGGGGCCGTTGACCTTCGGGCCTCCGGCCTCCGCGCGCTCGCGGGCGCGGGCGGGCCCTTGCAGGAGCAGGACGGAGAGAGCCAGCAGGGTGATCCGGGTCAGGGTGCTCATCACAACGTTACCTCGCTTCTCACACGCTGTGGAACCTCTTCCAGTTTAACGCTCAACACGAACCCGAAGGTCAGGATCAGGGCGAGCGCCGTCCACATCGGGCCGTACCCGAGCCAGTGCGCAAGGTACCCGAACACGAACGCCCCGGCCGCGTTCCCGCTCAGGACCACGGCGCTGAACACCCCGACGACCGCCCCGCGCCGGGCCGGCGTCGCCGCGTCCGTCACCAGCGCGGCGAGGCCCGGATAGAGGAAGCCGTGCGCCCCGCCGGCGAGGAGCCCGCCGAGGAACAGGCACGGCAGCACCGGGACCTGGGTCCCCCGGGCGAGCAGCAGGCCGAGCGCGGCCAGTATCGCCGTCGCGAAGGCCTGGATCAACATCGACGGCACGATCACGGCCCGGCGGCCACGCGTGTCGATGAGCGCGCCGAAGGTGACGCGTACGAACATCGCGGCGCCCGCATACGCCGTGTAGAACAGTGCCAGCGTGGTCACGCCGAGCGATTCGGCGAAGGTCGGCATGAACGTGAAGATCGCCCCCGTGCCCAGGCCGAAGAAGAGCGCGATCGCCATATGGCGGTGGCACACCTCGTCCAGGCTGCCGCGCATCGTCGGGAACCTCCCCACGATGACGTCGATGCGGCCGCGCCGCTCGGGGATCCGCCAGACGAGCGCCATGGCCACGCCCGCGAGCGCGGCGGCGAGGAGAAACAGCGCCGGGAAGCCGAAGTGGCGGACCACCCACTCCCCCGCCAGCGGCGCGAGCGCGGTGGACGACATCCCCGCCACGCCGTAGATCCCGAGCGCCCACCCGCGGCGCTCGACCGGCACGAGATCGATCGCCATCGTGTAGTTGGAGACGAAGAACGCGGAATAGCCGATCCCCTGGGCCAGGCGCAGGAGGGCAAACACGGTGACCGAGGTGCTCACCGTCGAGAGCAGCGCGGTGGCGACCACGGCGGCCGTCCCGAACCGCATGAACGGGCGCCGGCCGAACGCGTCGACCCAGGCGCCGATCAGCGGCTGGCAGAGGATACCGGCGGCGCTGTAGAGCCCCATCACCACGCCGATCTCGATCTCGGTCCCCCCGAGCCCCTGAATGTACAGGGGCAGGAGGATGAAGCAGTTCAGCCCGGCGAAGAAGAAAAAATTCGTGACCGTCGTTCGAATGAACAGCGGATAGTTCAGAATGACCGGCACGGGAGTCCATTATCGCATGGCGATGATACATGCGATCCACCGGGTCCGCCGAAATGCCCCTCACCTCGGAGAAGTCAGCGACCCCGGGTCGGGAGTGTTCGGCATCACGGGTCGGAGCAATCTCGGGTCATCCCGCAGTTCCCGCAGACGATCTTGCACTTTCGCTCTTCCATCCGCTCGCCGCAACGGTCGCAGATGTGCACCCGTTCGCTGACCGGCAGGTGCAGCCGTGGGGGAACGCGATCGTCCACGTGGGCGAGGGTCGCACCGTCGGCGGCGGGAAGTCAATCGTCCATCACAACGATGCCGTACACTGCGCGCAATGATCGATGACCTCATCGACGGCTGCCTGTCCGCGACGAGCGGCGACGGTTTCACCGTCGCCCTGGACCCCGGCTTCCAGGGCCTCCCCGAAACCGCCCACGGCGGCAGCGTGCTCGGCGTGATCGACCGGATCGCGCGGGTCGACGGCCCACGCGAGGTGCTCGGCGTGTGCCGCCGGCGCGTACCACTCGGCCGACCGCTCGCCCTCGAGGTACGCGCAACGGGGGGCGGCGTGGCTCTCGTGTTGCACGACGAGCGCGGGCCGCTCGTGGACGGGCACGTGGGGCCCGCCGACGCGCCCGGCCCCGAACCAGTGGCGCCGGCGGGCGCCGGACTCGCCTTGCCCGTCTCGTACACCTGCTTCGCCTGCGGCATCAAGAACGAGGTCGGCCTGCACGCCACCCTCGCCTTCGACGAGCGCTCGGTCTGGGGCGAGTATGAGCCGCGAGACCAGTTCCGGCGCGGCGACGGCACGGTAAGCCCGGTGGTACTCACCACGCTGCTCGACGAGACGGCGTTCTGGCTCGGCGCACTGGCGACGGGAGAGTCGGGGATGACCACGGAGATCCGGGTGCGCCTCCACCGCGAGGCATCCTTCGGCCAGCGCCTGGTCGTGTCGGGCGCGCGCGCTCGAGTCGCGCCCTGCGAGGACGACCCGCGTTACTGGCGCGCGGAGACGGCCGTCCACGACGAGCACGGCGCGCTGGTCGCCTCCGGACGGATCACGTTCGTCGCCGTGCGCGGCGCGGCGAAGCGGCTCGTGACCGGCATGCTGGCCATGAACCCGCCCGAGGTCGTCCGCCGCGTCTTTCCCGCCTACGCGTGACCCGCGCGCTTCATCGGAGGGGGCCTCGGCGGCCCCCTCCGAGCCTCCCCCAGGTCGGGTGCCCGGGCGACCCGGCGTGACCGCGGATCCGACGCTCGGAGCGTCAGTCACGCGCGTCCAGCCAGCGCTGCCACTCCTCCGGCTGATGGCCGATCGCCAGCTTGGAGCCGCAGCGCACGAGCGGCGTGCGCAGCAGACGCGGCTCCGTGAGCGCGCGCTCGAGCACGCGCTCGGGCGAATCGCCGCTGACGCGCAGGCCCAGTTCCTGGAAGCGGTTGCTCTCCCGGTCGATCAGTGCGGCGGCGCCGAACTTCTCCCGGAAGCGGCGCAGTTCGCCAGCGGACGCAGGGCGCTCCCTCAGGTCGACGAAGTGCACCGGGATGCGGCGCTCGGAGAAAAAGCGCTTGGCCTTGCGCGTAGCCTGGCAGTCCTTGAAGCCGAAGATCTGAACCGCGGACGTCATGGCTTCGCCCTTAATTTTTTCTTGCCGAGGATTCGCGAGGCTTCGGTAGTCTAGCGGCGACGAGTGCCGTCGAGGGGGCGGGGGTCAACCCACCTATCCAACGAGGAGGATCACGATGAAGCCGACGCTGCCGGTCGTTGCGTTTCTGCTGCTCGCCCTGGCCGGGTGCGCCAATATGAACCACGCCCAACAGCGCACACTAAGCGGGGGGGCGATAGGCGCTGGCACAGGGGCGACCATCGGCTTGCTCGGCGGGCCTCCCGGATTCGTGGTCGGAGCGCTTGTCGGCGGCGTCGCCGGTACCGTCAGCGGCTTGTACTGGGAGGACCTGCAGCAGGCGGCGAAGTAGCAGCGGCGAGCGCGGCCTTTTCCTTGAGCCGCGCGTAAACCGACATCGGCACGCGCGGGGTCCCCGGCGGGTTCGCGCGGCCGCCCTGCAGGCCGTGATAGTCCGACCCGCCCGTGGCGATGAGCCCCAGGTCGACGCACAGCTGCTCGTACATCCTGGTCTGCGCGGCCGAGTGCTCGGCGTAGTGCGCCTCGATGCCCATCAGCCCCGCGCGCACGAGGTCCGGGATCATCTCGTCCCGGCGGGCGAGCCCCGGGTGCGCAAGCACGGGAACGCCGTGGGCCCTGCGGATGACCTGCACCGCCTCGACCGGCACGAGCCGCCCGCGCGGCACGTTGGCCGCTCCGCCGGCGCGCAGGTACCTGTCGAACGCCTCGCGGACCGTCTTCACGTAGCCGCGATTGACCATGACCTGCGCGACATGCGGCCGCCCGGGCGCGCCGTCCTTCACGATCGCGAACACCTCGGCCGGATCGATCGGCATGCCGAGCTCGCCCAGCCTCGCCGCGATCCGGTGGACGCGCGCGACGCGCTCCTCGCGCTGGCCTCGCAGGAAGTCCTGAAACCAGGCGGCCTCGGTGTCGATGAAGTACCCGAGCACGTGGACCTCGGCGCCGTCGACGTCGCAGTTGATCTCGAGCCCGGGCACGATCGTCAGGGCTGGATGCCGGGCCGCCTCGGCGACGGCTTCGGCCAGCCCTTCGGTCGAGTCGTGGTCTGTCACCGCGAGAACCCGTACGCCGTGCTTCACGGCGAGGCGGACCAGCTCGCGGGGGCTCAAGGCACCGTCGGAGGCCGTGGTATGCGCGTGGAGGTCGACCCGTTCGCCGGGTCCGGCGCCGGACATCAGCGCCGCACCCTCGACGGTGCTCTCGCCAGGGAACGCCGCGGTCGTCTCGTCACTTCAAATCCGTGAGGTACGCCAGGAGCGTCCGCACGCCGAACCCCGTCCCACCCTTCGGGCAAAGCGGGAGGTCCTTGTCGCTGAAAGCCGGCCCGGCGATGTCGAGATGCACCCACGGAATGTCGCCCACGAATTCCTTCATGAAGATCCCCGCGTTGATGGCGCCGCCGCCCCGCGGGCCGACGTTGTTGATGTCGGCGACGTCGCTCTTCAGCCCCTCCTTGTACTCGTCGATCATCGGGAGCTGCCACACGCGCTCACCGACGAGGTCGGCGGCGGCCTTCACGCGATCCGCCAGCGGCTGGTCGTTCGTCAGCAGACCCGCGCAGAGGGATCCGAGGGCCACGACGCACGCGCCGGTGAGCGTGGCCACATCGATCATCTCGTCGGGCTTGACGCGCGTCACCGCGTAGCAGAGGGCGTCGGCGAGCGTCAGACGGCCTTCGGCGTCGGTGTTGCCGATCTCGATCGTCACCCCGTTCATCGCCCGCACGATGTCGCCGGGACGCTGGGCCTTGCCCGATACCATGTTCTCCGTCGCGGCGATGATCGCGTGCACCTCGAGCGGCGGCTTGAGCGCGGGCAGCGTGCGCATGACCGCGAGCACGGCGGCGGCGCCCGACATGTCGTTCTTCATCCGCAGCATCCCGTCGGCCGGCTTCAGGTCGAGTCCGCCCGAGTCGAACGTGATGCCCTTACCGATGATCGCGACCCTCCGCCGCGCGCGGCCGGGCGGGTGGTACGTCAGGTGGATGAACTTGGGCGGCGAATCGCTGCCGAGCGCGACGCCAAGATACGCACCCATCCCCATCTTCTCGCACTCGGCGCGCTCGTAGACGCGGAGCTTCAGCTTCCCTTCCCGGGCGATCTCGGCGGCGGTCTTCGCCAGGTACGTCGGGTTCACCTCGTTGGCCGGCGCGTTGATGAGATCGCGGGCGAATGACGTCGCTTCGGCGAAGCGCTGCCCGATGCGGATCGCCTCGTTCAGCGCCTCTGCGCGACGGGCGTCAGGGTCCACGAGGCGAAGCTCCTCGACGACCTTGTCGGTTTTCTCCTTCCTGTACCGCTCGAACGTGTACGTCCCGAGGATGGCCCCGCCGACGACCGCGCGCGCGCGTTGCCCGAGCGGCAGCGGGTCGCCAAGCACGTCGATCGAGACGACGCGCGCGCCGAGATCACGGGCGCGGCGCACCCCGGCGGCGGCGGCACGGCGGACCGTCTCGGCCGTGACCTGCCCGCGCGCACCGAGCCCGACCACCATGACCCGCTTCGCGGGCACCCGGCCAGCCGTGTAGAAGTGGCTGAGCTGCCCCGTCTTGCCCTGGAATTGCTCTTCCTTGAGGACCTCGGCCATCTGGCCGCCCAGCGTGCGGTCGAGGTGCGCCAGCGGCTCCGGCAGCCGTTTGTCCTCCGCGTACGCGCCGACGATCAACACGTCGCCGTCCGCCGCGTGGAGCGGCTTCGTGAGCAGCGAGACCTTCATCCCGTCCCTCCTCCGGTCATGGCGGCGGCTCGACGGACCATCTCGACGAGCCCGTCCGTGGTGTCGTATTTTTCGATCTCGGCGATCGGCACCCACCGCACCTCGGCGGCGTCACTGCCCGCGCAGATCCCATGGCTCTCGGGGTGCGCGGCGTAGTCGACCAGCACGTAATGATAGCGGATGCGCCCGGATTCGTCGCGGATCACCCGGTCCACGACGCCGGCCACGCCGATGAGGCGCACCGCGATCCCGCATTCCTCGAGCACCTCGCGCCGCGCCGCCGCTTCCGTGGTCTCGCCCAGATCGACCAGGCCGCCGGGAATACTCCACTTGCCGTAGGCCGGCTGGCGGCCACGCTTGACGAGGAGGACGCGGTCACCGTCGAGCACGACGGTGCCGACGCCGACGCGGGGCTGATCAGGATACTCGCGAGAGATCGGTGGCGAGCCGGCGGCGCTCATTCCAATCGGCAGTCCCGTACTTTTCTCGCACGAGCTGATCGGCGAGGCGCTGCTCCAGTTCGGTGAGGCCGTCCGGCCGCAGCTCGATGCCATGCGCCGCGGTGAACCCTTCGGTCAGCGCGAGAGCCGTCTCGGCGAAGGTCGGGCGGCGGCCGATGGCCCGCTCGATCGTCGTCATCCGTGCGAGCGGGTCGCCTTCCCCGGGGAACAGGACCCGCAGTCGCTCGGCGTCGGCCCCGAGCATGACAGAGCCGTGCTGGAGAAATCCCGCAGACCGTCGCCGCTGGGCGCTGCCGATCAGCTTCTTCCCGCCGACCTCGATCTCGTAGCTGCCCGTCCGCGCGAAGCAGAACGCCGGCTGGGCGCCGGCCGACCGCATCACCTCGACCATCTCGGCCGGGACGGCCAGTCGCCGGAGCCCGTGGAGCAGCGCGCGCGCAATCCAGCGGTACGCCTCGAGCAGGTCTCCCGCGCCCTCGAAGTCCAGGACACCCGCGACCACG
>QHRS01000321.1:2470-4998 GCA_003221435.1 Candidatus Rokuibacteriota bacterium | reverse complement strand
GCCCAATTGCGCGAGGAAAGTCCCCGTCGAGGTGAATTTCTGGACGCGACCGTTGTTGTAATCGCACACGTAGACGTTGCCGGCACCGTCGGTGGCCAGTGCGAAGGGTCTGTCGAACTGGCCGTCACCGATTCCGGACGAGCCCCACTGGGTGAGGTAGGCGCCGCTGTTGGTGAACTTCTGAATGCGGTTGTTGCCGAGGTCCGCGACGTAGACGTTGCCCTCGTGGTCGGTGGCCACGCCTTCACGTAGGCGAACTGTCCATTGCCGGTGCCGTAGCCGCCGAACTGGCCGAGGAACGTTCCGGTGTCAGTGAACCTCAGGATTCGGCTGTTGGGGTGGTCAGCCACGAACACGTGGTGGGCGGCGTCGGTCGCGACGCGGTTGGGATCGGCGAACTGCCCGTAGCCGCTGGCATACTCGCCCCATTGGGTGACGTAGAGCGGAGGTTGCGCTCCGGCGGGCGTGGTGAAGCCTTGGAAGAGAATCAGGGCGAAAGCGAGAGCTGGGGCGAGGGCGAGCGATCCGGCGCGGACGTCGGCGCGTGTGCGGCCCATGATGGAACCTCCGTTAGCGCCGGATAGCCGGCTAGGTACAGTGAATGAAAGTTTCACACGGTGAAGGAGTAGCGACCCACACCGGCCCCGAGTCATGCGCAGAGGCCCGCAAGGACCATCACCAATTGCAGGTTATCGCTCCCCGCGACCAGCAGCGCCGCGACCCGTCCCGAGTCCGAAGGTGGCCCCGAATCAATGCCGCACCACGAGCCTGGCGCCCGGCTGGCCACCGGCTCGCACGCGCCCTACCTCGATCCCATCGTGGGTCGTGAAGGCGACCATGACGCCACCGGCACCATCGGCCACGACGATCGGCGGGAAATCTTGATGCGGCGCCACACTCAAGATCGCGCTACCCGTTGGCCAGGCGGGATCGACCTGGCCACTTCCGAGCACGTGTTGGGCGCAGACGTTCCCTCGTGCGTCGGAGATCGAGCTGCCCTGCGGCACGCTGCCCGGGGACTCGGACCAGGTGACAATGGCGCCGCCGGTGCCGTCCGCGACGATCGCGGGAAAGCCTTGCCTATCCTGAGTGAGCAGGCCGCGGCCGTTTTCGGGCCAAGCGGGATGTACCCTACCGCCCGCCAGCACGTGCTGAACGTAGATGGCCCCGAAACCAACGGGCCGGTTACCGACGACCTTCTCGGCCCGGCCATCCTGCCAAGTGATGAGGGCGCCCCCGGCGCCGTCCGAGGCGATCTCGGGGGAGTCCTGGGTATGCGCGGCGTTGCACACCGGGAGACCGTCGGCCGGCCACGCCCGATCAAGCACACCACGCGCCAGCACGTGCTGCGCGTAGATGTCGGAGTTCCACATCCCCTTTCGTCCGTCCTCCCAGGCGACGACGGCGCCCCCGGCGCCATCCGAGACGATCGCGGGGTCCCTCTGCTGATTCCCTCGGCACAGTCGGAGGCCGTCACGAGGCCAGCGCGGATCCGCGGTGCCGTTCGCCAGCAAGTGCTGGGCGTAGACATGGTAGTAGGGTATGAAACCGCCGATGTCCTCCCAGGTGACGATCGCGCCGCCGACACCGTCTGAGACGACGGCGCCCTTGGCACCCGTCTCGACGCGCTTCGTGGGCTGGCCTCTGGAATGCGCGACAGGGAAAACCGCGCGCCCCTCGGCGGGCCAGAGAGAATCGACCATTCCATTGGCCATGACATGCTGCGCGTAGATGTGTCGGAGTCCCTGACCGTTCCTGTCCGTGGCACGGTGACGGTCGTCCAGCCAGACGGCGATCGCCCCGCCCGTGCCGTCCGCGATGATCCCCAAGGCGGACTTAGCGCCGTCGCCGGGGACCGTGCATACGACTCGGCCTTCACTGGGCCATGCGGGATCGAATGTACCGCTCGCCAGGAGGTGCTGGACATAAACGCTATCGTTCCCTCCGCGGCCGCGCACCCACGTGACGAGGGCACCGCCGGCGCCGTCCGCGACCGTCCCATCCCATTCGACGTTGCCGAGGGCCTGACCATTGGTGGGCCAGGAGCGGTCCGCCTCGCCGCTCGCCAACACGTGCTGGGCCCGCCGGCCGCCTTCGTGCGCCCAGACGACGATCGCGCCGCCGGCAGAATCCGAGACCATCCCAACAGGGAAACCATAGCTCCGAGGACGTTCCTTCGGTTCCTCCTTCCCTCGCTCCGACCGTCGAAACGATTCCCATTCCTCGACATCGGATCTCTCGAGACGCAGGCTCCACGAGCTGGTCTCGAGCGTATCGGCGAAGCCGCTGTCGGCGAATACGGCGAGTTTCACGGCATAGTCCACCCCGGCGACGACAGAATCCTGCGTACACAGCGTCCTGCTTCTCTCCCTCCGCTCCAACGAGAGTCGGTGCTCGCAGACACGATCGGCAAACGGCGCCGTTAGGCGCACAAGAGCCCAAAGTGCCCGGTCGCTCCCGTTCGCCAGCTCCAGCCAGATTCGGGGGTGAACACCCCACTCGCCGCTGTCCGCTCCGCTCTCGCTCAG
>QHRS01000321.1:0-2436 GCA_003221435.1 Candidatus Rokuibacteriota bacterium | reverse complement strand
CCTGCAGATTCGGCCCACCTCCACGGCCCAGGGGGCTCACTGGCACGCCGGCGGATGCACGCTTCCCAGGCTGTGTGCTTCGCTTTGTTCGCGACTCTTTCGAACGCCGTCTGCATGCGTTCCGGGTGCGACTCCAGATGGACCTGGCACTCGTCCTCGGCGGAGAACAGGTGTGGCACGCACCGGACGTCGACCGTCCCCAGGTATGCCACGTCGCCAGCACGGACTTCCGCGACCAAGTAGTCGACGTCGAATCGAGCGCTTGCGCCGATAGTCCTCGCGCCGACTTGCGTCTGCCCGCTGACAGAGACGAGTCGATAACGCCCCGGCTCGATCGCAAAGACCAGGTATCCCGCGGTTTCCTTGCCCTCGATCAAACGCGGCCTCGTCGACAGCGAATCCGAACGCGCTGCCGAGACGATGCTACCGCGGTCGACGTTCAGGTCGATCGTGAAGAGTTCCTTGCTGCGCATCTTGACATCTACGATCAGCAGGCCGAATGCATTCGGGGATGCGTCGAAGGCATTATGCTTCGCGGTTGCAGGGGCCGAGGCGAAGAGGGTCGCCGCGAGCGGGATCAAGAGAATCGGGCGGGTCCGCTTCATGCTGACCTCCGTTAGCCGATTGCGAGAGCAAGCCTGAGCACTGTGTTCCTCGAGGGGTCAGCATGGCAGGATTTCATGCGGCCCTCCGTGGTGACGTCACTGCCAGGATGCCAACGCTGGTTGCACGGGGTCGAGCACACCAGCCCACCACCGCATCTCAGTCCGGACTGGGCTGCGAGGTTCGGAACCTACTGCCGTGGGGCGAACTTCTGGATGCGGCAGCAGAAGTTCCACTCCGCCACGTAGACGTTGCCGTTGGTGTCAACCGCTAATTCGCCCGGGGCGCATACACCCCGGGCATCTCCGCCCGAAGCCCACTGAGTGATGTACGCACCCATGCGTGTGAACTTCTGGATGCGCCAATTCTCGGTATCCGCGACGTAGACGTTCCCGGCGTTGTCAGCCGCCACGCCGTCAGGGCTGTAGAACTGTCCGTTGCCGTGGCCGTACGCACCCCATCGCATGAGGTACGTGCCGGTGCCCGTGAACTTCTGGATGCGGTTGTGATTGCCACCTGCTTCGTCGCTATCCGCCACGTAGACATTGCCGCTGTCGTCAACCGCTATGCCCCGCGGGGACTGGAACTGCCCGTCACCGGTCCCCAGCGAACCCCACTGGGTCACGTAGCTGCCAGCACTGGTGAACTTTTCGACGCGGCGGTTGTAGGTATCCGTCACGTAGACGTTGCTGCTCGTATCCACCGCGACGCCCCACGGCGATACAAATTGCCCGTCCCCGCTGCCGTAGGTGCCCCATTGCGTGATGTAGGCGCCGTTGCCAGTGAACTTCTGGACGCGGTGGTTGTCGACATCCACCACATAGACGTTGCCGCTCGCGTCGACCGCCATGTTCGCTGGGTACCTGAACTGCCCGTTCGCGCTGCCGCTGTCACCCCATTGGTACAGGTACACCCCGGCACCGCTGAAGACCTGGACACGATCGTTGCCGGAATCAGCCACATAGACGTTGCCACTGTGACCCAACGCCACACCACGCGGGTACCTGAATTGCCCGTTCGCGCTGCCGCTGTCGCCCCACGCTGCGACTAGCTGATACGAGGGTAGCTGGGGGAACGTGATCTTCTTATGCTTGGAACATCCTACGAGTGCCGTGAAACACAGCATCCCCACGCACGCGAACGCGAAGAGGAACATGCCTGCCCGACGCATGACGGCCTCCGACGGGATGACCGAGGCCAGCAGAAGGCTGGTCAACTCATCCGGACGAGCAGCCTACCACGTCAAGCGATACGCGGCGACCGGCCCCGAGACTCGCTTCCACCACCCGAAGGCTCCGGTGCGTTCGTGGACCGCCGGCACCAACCGATCTGGCAGAGGGTCGGTTCTCGCACTGTCCTGCATGCTGGCGTGAACTTCTGGTTCGCCGTGGGGGTCGCTACCGCGGGGTGTCGCGTTCGCGTGTGGCCGCATCCGTGGCTGCTCGCAGATCGAGGAGCACTTGACGAACCCTGCCCGTCATCGCGGTTCTTGGGGTTCCAGCGTTCTCGGTTCACGCGACTGGGTTCTCAGCCATCAGACCGGGGTTCGAATCCCCGTAGCGCTACCAACACTTACGCGGTTCCGTGACTGAAGTGTTCGTTGGAAGCCATCAGACCGGAGCGCGAATTCCTTCGATTTCCTAAGTATTCGTCCTTGAGGCGCCGTTCGGTTCCAGATACGTTCCAGAAATAGCCGCGGAATCCAACGCTGACCGCCAGATCCTCCGCCTTCCGATGGAGACATCGCGCACAGTCGAGGTATCCTTGTGACCGTGTCCATCAACTGGCGGAAACCTGCTTCGCAGTTACTTTGGTCCGTAATGCTGCTCGCGA
>QHRS01000315.1 GCA_003221435.1 Candidatus Rokuibacteriota bacterium | reverse complement strand
GCGGCATTGATCGCCGCCCGCATCCGCGCCGCTCGCGACTCGGGCTGCAAGTGGATCTCGATGGAGACCGCGGAGGAGACGCTGGAGAAGCCGAGCTACTCGTTCCGGAACGCAAGGAAGATGGGGTTCGAGGTGGTCTATCTGAGGCCGAATTACCTGGGGTTGACCGAATCCTCCGTCTGATCGCGGTATCCCTCCTCGCGGCGTTCGCCCTTCCTGGATTGGCGCTGGGCAAGGACGGCCCTCCCGGCCCCGACGGTCTCCCGGTCGCGGCGGCGAAGCATCCATGGCATTTCTTCCGGAGCGAGCCCCACGTGGACACGCTCTTCTTCGAATTGCGTGAAGTGGCGCCCGCGGCGCATCGCCAGTTCGAAGCAGACGAGTGGATCATCTTCCAGGAGGAGCTGACCGATAACGCCGGAGCCGTGGTCGTGACCCGGTGGAAGCAGATCCATCACCCGCTCATCTGGCTCTTCATGGGAAAGACGATGGCGCGCTGCATCGTGGAGCTGAGGGCCGTGGGCCCGGGGCGCACGCTCGCGTCGTTCCGCGCGGAGCTTGGGTCACACCACAAGCTCGAGGGGAATCCCCTGTTGCCGGCCGCGAAGAAGGCCTATGCGAAGGCGGCTCGAAACTGGTATCGCGACGTGAACCTGGACCTTAACGCGCGCCAGCGCGCACGCGGGCGGCCGGGCGCGAGGCGCCTCGAGCCCGCGGTCCGCTAGCTCCGCAGCGCTACCGCCGCGCGGCGCGCAGCCTTTCTTTCAGCACCTCATCGAAATTCAGGATCACGTTCGCCTGCGTGGGATTCTGCTCCTCCGGCCCCTTCTGCACCGCCAGCAGTCGGCCATCCGGGAGGAGGTCGTAAAGCGCGTTCCCAAGACGGTTCGGCGGAACCCCCAGTGCGGCAAGGTCCCAGACCGGCGTCGGGGCGGTCGCGGCCAGTGCGGGCCGGGACGGGATCTCGACCGACATCAGCTTCCCCTGCGCCGAATAATAGAGATGCTTGCCGTCCCGTCCCCACTTCGCGATGTCTCCTCCGTCACGAGAGACCATGACCGGAACGCCCTTGAACCCACCCTCCGACCACTCGCAGACGTATATCTCGGGTTTTCCCGTCTCATTCGATTGATAGGCCACCACGTGCCCGTCTGGCGAGAACATGCCCATCCCATGCGCGACGTCGTTGCTTGTGATCTGTCTCGGGACCGCAAGCTCGCCTTCCTTCGCAGGCACGTGCAGAACACAGATCTGCACGTTGTTGCCTTCGACGGTGGTCGCCAGCATGGTCTTTCCGTCCGGGGCGATGGAGGACGGCACGATGAAGCTCGTGGGTGAGGGCTTCCTCGCGATCCAGCGCGGCGTCGACAACCCGCCGGCGTCGACCATATAAATCCCATCCAGCGAATCGTTGGCGTTCTGCGCGAACGCGATCCATCGGCCGTCCTGCGACCACACAGCCCCAAGGCAATCCGCGCCCGGACGCAAGCGCACGCGCCGTCCCGCGGTTCCTCCTCGCTCGTACATCCAGAGCTCGGTGATGGCGCTCGCATTGTTGATGGTGACGGTGGCCCTGCTGCCGTCGGGAGACGCCTTGAGACTGTATTCAAAGGGTCGCCGCGCCGGCGACCACTCGGAGACGTTTCCCTGACGATCCTGGACGACCAAGTGGCGGTTTCGCAGAACATTGCCGCCTCCAAGATAGGCCAGCATGCCGCTGGGAGTGATTCCGAAGCCGGCGTTGATCGAGGTGTTGGTCTGCCGGAGGTCGTTCATGATCCCGACGGGCTCGCCCCGGATCTCCATCTTGCCGAGGTCGAACGGGATCGCGAACAGCGCGTCCTGTCTCGAGAAACAAAGGATGCCCGCGTGGTACGCCGGGCTCCCCCCATCCTGGATCAGCATCTTCGCCTTGCCGGAGCGAGGATCCAGAATGGCAATGCCCTGGTGATACACCTGCCCTTGATACCAGATGGCCCTCAGGAAGAGGCCGCGATCGCCGGGGAGCGGACGCCCCTCCGGGTAGAACCTGCCTCCCGGATAGCCCGCGATGGCAAGCCGGACGGGGGCTATGGGCGACCCTCCATTCGCCGGCACACGGACGTAGCTCAGTCCGTCCTGGTTCGAGCAGATGAGGTCTCCGGATTCGAGCCAGACCCCGTCCCCATT
>QHRS01000314.1 GCA_003221435.1 Candidatus Rokuibacteriota bacterium | reverse complement strand
CGAGCATCGTGACTTCCGATTCTTCTGGACGGGCCAGCTCGTGTCGGTGGTCGGAACCTGGATGCAGTCGGTCGGCCAGTCCTGGCTCGTGCTGGAGCTGACGAACTCGCCGTTCAAGCTCGGGCTCATCGGCACGCTCCAGTTCGCGCCGATGCTCCTTTTCTCGTTCATCGCGGGGGCGGTCACCGACCGTCTGCCGAAGCGCCGGCTCGTCATCACGACGCAGACGGCGATGCTCTGTCAGGCCTTCGCCCTCGCCGCCCTCGCCTGGACCGGGCACATCCGTTACTGGCATGTGGCGGTGCTCGCGATCCTGTTCGGCGTCGCCAACACGATGGACCTGCCGGCGCGCCAGTCCTTCATCGTCGAATTGGTGGGCAAGGACGACCTGATGAACGCCATCGCGCTCAACTCGGCGATGTTCAACGCGGCACGGGTGGTGGGCCCCGCCGTGGCGGGCCTGCTGATCGCGCGGTACGGTGTCGGCCTCGCGTTCTTCGTCAACGGCCTGAGCTTCGTGGCGGTGATCGCGGCGCTGCTGGCCGTGCGCGCCGAGGGCCTGCCGCGAGCCCAGCGCGGCCGCTCGATGACCGAGGAGATCCTCGAGGGGGTCGCGTACGCGATGCGCACGCCGCGCATCGCGCTCGTGTTGAGCCTGCTCCTCGTCGTCAGCGTGTTCCTGCAGAACTACAACGTGCTCGTGCCGCTGCTGGCGCGCGAGGTGTTGCACCAGGAGGCGCACGGATTCGGGTTGCTAATGGCCGCGCTCGGCGCCGGCGCGGTGACGGGCGCCATCACGCTGGCCATGCTCGGTCGCGGTCGGCCCCGGCTTGCAGCGCTGGTGATCCCGGCGATCGTGCTCGCCCTCGCGACGCTCTCGATGTGGGCGGTGAGGCAGTTCTGGATGGCCGCCGGCCTGCTGGCCATCATGGGATTCTCGGGCATTCTGTTCATGGCGGGCTCCAACACGACGTTGCAGCTCACCGCGCCCGACGAGTTTCGCGGCCGCGTGATGAGCCTGTACGCGATGGTCTTTGTCGGGGTCACGCCGATCGGCGCATTCTCGTTCGGGTCGATCACCGAAGCGTTCGGTGTCCCGACCGGCTTCCTCGTCGGCGGCGCGCTCGGGCTCGCGTCGATCCTGGGTCTCATCGGATGGTGGCGGTTCAGGCTTCGGAGACGGTTGGGGTAAATCCCCGCGGAGGAGGCGATCCATGGACTACGCCGAATACCAGCACTTGACGTTCGACCACAAGCCGAGCGGCGTATTGCTGATCACCATCAACCGGCCGGACGTGATGAACGCCACGAACGCGCGGCTGCACTGGGAGCTGACGCAGGTCTGGCTCACGGTGGACGCGGACCCCGCCGTGCGCGTGGCGCTCATCACCGGCGCCGGGCGCGCGTTCTCGGCCGGCGGCGACCTCGGCATGGTCGAGGACACCGCCGGCAATCCGGACGCGATCGCGCGAACGATGCGGGAGGCCTCCGACCTCGTCTACAACATGATCAACCTCGACAAGCCCGTGGTCTCGGCGATCAACGGCGTCGCCGTGGGCGCCGGATTGGTCGTCGCCCTCCTCGCGGACGTGAGCATCGCGTCCGAGACCGCGCGGATCACCGACGGCCACACGCGCCTGGGCGTGGCGGCCGGCGACCACGCCGCGATCATCTGGCCGCTGCTCTGCGGCATGGCCAAGGCGCGGTACTACCTGCTCACGTCCGATTTCCTCGACGGCAAGGAGGCCGAGCGGATCGGCCTGGTGAGCCTGTGCGTGCCCGGGGTGAAGCTCATGGACACGGCGTGGGACATCGCGACGCGGCTCGCGCAGGGCAGCCAGCCGGCGATCCGCTGGACGAAACGCGCGCTCAACAACTGGCTGCGGCAGGCGGGGCCGATCTTCGACCAGTCCCTCGCGCTGGAGATGCTGAGCTTCATGGGCCCGGACGTGCGCGAGGGCGTGCGCGCGATCCGGGAAAAGCGTGCGCCCGAGTTTCCCTCCGCGCGCCGTGGCTGAGCCCGGCCTCCGGTTGTCCCGCCCGCCCGGCGCGGTACGATGAGGGCGGAAGGGCCCACGGAAGCCCAAGGAGGGCGAAACGACTGATGGCCACGAGTGACGTCGGGTTCAACCCTTTCCTGCCCGAGTTCAACGCGAATCCCTACCCGGTCTACCACCGGCTTCGCGAGAAGGACCCCGTGCACCAGAGCCCCATGGGCTTCTGGGTCCTCACCCGCTACGACGACGTCGTGACGGTCCTGCGCGATCCGCGCTTCGGCCGGAGGGGCTTCGACGAGCTGATGGAGGCGCGCTTCGGCGCCGAGCCGGGCCGGCCCGGACTCGCGACGTCCATGCTCTTCAGGGACCCGCCCGACCACACGCGCTTGCGGACGCTCGTCAGCAAGGCGTTCACCCCGCGCGTGATCGAGGGGATGCGCCCCCACATCCAGCAGGTCGTCGATGCGCTGCTCGACGAGGTGGAGGACGCGAAGGCGATGGACGTGATCGCCGACCTCGCCTACCCGCTGCCGGTCACGGTCATCTGCGAGATGCT
>QHRS01000320.1 GCA_003221435.1 Candidatus Rokuibacteriota bacterium | reverse complement strand
GACGAATCTCTTCCTCCTGCTCGTGATGACGGCTGTTGTCGTTGCGGCGGTGGTGGCGATCCGATTCCTCGTGCCGCCTCCGCGGAGCGCGGTTGGCGGTCCGGGCTCTCTTCGGATACGCTAGACGATCGGAGGGGGCCTTGACGGCCCAGCGGGCCGGGGGGTGACGTGGCGAGCGGGGCGCCCCGCGGCGCGCAGCGCACCGCGGCACCGACGCGCGCGCTCGGCGCGAGCCGGATCGCGTGCGGTCCGGCCGCGGCGCGTGCGGGAGCGAGCACCGTGGGGCTGCTCGCCGCGGCAGGACCCGCCGGCCCGCGCCACGCCTCGCGCGACTATTTGCGGATCAGGGCTGGGAGCCGGTCAACAGGAGGCGGGCATGGGGCTCGGGGGGAAGGTCGCGATCATCGGGACCGGCATCATCAAGTACGGCGAGAATTTTCATCAGAGCCTCACCGACATGGTGTACGAGGCGGTGACCCTCGCGCTGGCCGACGCGAAGGTGGAGCGCACGCAGCTCCAGGCCGCGTGGCTCGGCTGCTACGAGCCCATGCTGTACGGGTTCGAGGGCAACTCCGGTACGTTCGTCTCCGACCCGCTCAACCTGTTCCCGATTCCCGTGACGCGAGTGGCCGCCTACTGCGCGAGCGGCATCGAGGCGGTGCGGAACGCCGCGCTCGCCGTCGCCTCGGGCGAGTACGACATCGTGCTTGCGGTCGGGGCGGAGAAGATGCGCGAAGTGCCGTCGCGGGGCAGCCTCGTCGCGCAGGCGGTGAATCGCGGCCACCCCGTCATCGCGAAGGGCCGGACCGCGCCGAGCATGTTCGCGCTCGTCGCGACGCGCTACTTCAAGGAGTACGGCGTGAACGAAGAGGCCCTCTGCGCCGTGGCGCTGAAGAATCACTACCACGGCTCGCTCAACCCGAAGGCGCATTTCCAGAAGGAGATCACGGCGGAGATGCACGCGCGGGCGCCCAAGGTGGCGGAGCCGCTCGGGCTCTTCGACTGCTGCCCGACGACCGACGGCGCCGCGGCGGCGATCCTCACGCGCGCCGACCTGGCGCCGAAGCTCACCGACCGCTACACGATCATCCGCGGCATCGCGTACGCCGTCACCGCCGGGTACTGGAACACCCAGTTCGACCCGTCGTGGAACTTCACGTCGTTCCGCTCCACGCAGGAAGCCGCGAAGGCCGCGTACCGGATGGCGGGCGTGACGGATCCGGCGAAGGCGATCGACGTCGCCGAGTGCCACGACTGTTTCACGATCACCGAGATCGTCAACTACGAGGACCTCGGGTTCGCGAAGCCGGGCGAGGGCTGGAAATACGCGACCGGCGGTGTGACGAAGCTGGGCGGTGACTTGCCGGTGAACACCTCGGGCGGGCTCAAGTCCTGCGGCCACCCGATCGGCTCGTCGGGCATCCGCATGATCGACAATATCCACGATCAGCTCCTCGGGCGCGCCGGCAAGATGCAGGTCAAGGGCGCGACGATGGGGCTCGCGCACAACCTCGGCGGCCCCGGCGCCGTCGCCGCCGTGGCCGTGCTCTCGCAGCCGTAAACCATCGGAGGGGGCCGCCGAGGCCCCCTCCGAGCCTCCCCCAGGACTGCACTGCGCCGGCAAAGCCGGCGCTCGAAGTTGGATACACCCGGACCCCGAAACGGGCTCGAATCCCCGAGCAAACCCTGGCCCCTCGGCGGCGTCTACGCGAAGGCCGGCTTCACGTCCCTGGCGAACCGCTCCATGGTCCGCACCATGGCCGGCACGTCGGCCTTCGGCAGATCGAAGGTGAGGTACTCGACCCCCAGAGCCTGAGCCCGGCGGATATCAGCCGTCACCTCGTCGGCTGAACCCTCGAAGGAGGCGCGGCCGCTTCCCTTGGCGCCAGTGGTGAGGTTCAGGGTGTTGCGGGGAGCGAACCCGGGCCCGTCCCGGCGGCCGGACTGGGTCGCCATCTGGCGCACCATGGCGATTCCCTTCTCGAGATCGTCCAGCGTCAGATTCAGCGGATGCCAGGCATCGCCCAGTTGCACGGCCCGCCCTATGGATGGGGCCGCGATGACGCCCGGTGTTCCGCCGACCCATATCGGCGGGTGCGGCTGCTGCACAGGACGGGGCGCGAACGTCGCGTTGGCGAAGCTCAGGTACTCGCCCTTGAACTCGGGTATGGCATTGCTCCAGGCCGTTTTAATGATGCGGAGGTACTCGTCACTCATCCTGCCGCGCTGACGGAACGGGAGCCCCAGATCGCGGAATTCCTCTTCGTCCCAGCCGACGCCGACGCCGAACACGAAACGCCCCCGTGAGACCTGGTCCACCGTCGCCGCCGCCTTCGCCGTGACCAACGGGTTGCGATAGGGGAGGACGGTCACGCTCGTGCCGAGCTG
>QHRS01000318.1 GCA_003221435.1 Candidatus Rokuibacteriota bacterium | reverse complement strand
GTGTATGTGGGCGGTCAATTCACTCACATCGGGGGCCAGGCGCGAACCGGCCTCGCCAGACTGGATCTGAAGACCGGTCTTGCCACGGACTGGAATCCGAGCCCTGGGCCAAGGTATTCAGCGGCGTACACGATGTCCGTCCTAGGTGACCAACTCTACGTGGGTGGGGAGTTCGATACCTTATGCGGCCAGCCTCGCCGGTGTCTTGCCTCGTTCGACCTGCCGAGCGGTCGGCTGACGGCCTGGGATCCACACCCGGCAACCGCGCGGGGTGTGCCGGAGATCGACATCATCCTCGCCGATCACCATTCGGTCTACGTGTGCGGGTTCTTCAACTCCGTCGGTGGCAAGTCACGCAACTTCGTCGCCGAGCTGGACGCGGGCACGGGGCTGGCGACGGACTGGAATCCTGACCCGCTCAACAATGTATGGGCGGTGGCGCTGGACGACAGCGCGGTCTATCTCGGGGGCTGGTTCCAGAGCCTCGGCATGGTGTCACGCCGCAACCTGGCGGCGTTCGACCTGAAGACCGGGAAGTTGACCGACTGGAACCCCAACCCCGACGGGCTGATCGTCTACGCGCTGGCGGCGAGCGGGGGAAAGATCTACGCGGGCGGGGACTTCAGCCAGATCGGCGGCCAGCCCCGATCCGATCTGGCTGCCCTTGACCCCAAGACGGGGCTGGCGACCGCGTGGAGTCCGGATCCGGATCAGGCCGTGCTGGCGCTGCTCGTGAGGGACGGCACGGTGTACGTGGGAGGAGGATTCAGCCAGATCGGCGGCCAGCGGCGGCGCTACCTGGCGGCGGTGGACGCGGTGACGGGCCTCGCGAAGGACTGGAATCCCGATCCCAACGACGGCGTGATCGCGCTGGCGATGCGCGGCGATACGCTCTATGCAGGCGGTTGGTTCCGCCAGATGGGGGGACATTTCCATGGCTCGCTGGCGGCCGTGGACGCCACGAGCGGCACCGTGCTGCCGTGGCAGGTGGACACCGACGGGATCGTGAATGCCCTGGCAGTCGGCCAGAGCACGGTGTACGCGGGGGGCGAGTTCGAACACGTCCTCGGTGGTCCGGATCGCCTCAACCTGCTGGCCTTCGACGCCACCGACGGGACGCTCAAGGACTGGGCGCCGTCGCCGAACGGTCCGCGGGAGGACTACTACACCGCGAGCGTCGATGTGCTTGCGACCCGCGGGAACACGGTATTCGTGGGCGGCGACTTCACCACGATCGCGGGGCGGCAGCAGGCGAGCTTGGTGGCGCTCGACGGCGCGACCGGGGCCTTGCTCGACTGGGATCTAAAGCCGGACCAGTCGGTGCACGCGCTGGAGGTCAGCGGGGATCGCGTCTACGCCGGGGGATACTTCCAGGCGGCTGCCGGGATACCGCACCTGGCCCTGCTCGGCGCGACGCCGCCGGGCTGGGTGCCGCCTCCGGTGCTGGGGCCGGCCGTAGTGCTGTCGCCGATCCGACCCAATCCGGTCCTGTCGGACGCGACGATTCGTTACGTCCTGCCGGTCGCCGCGCCCGTGAGCCTCGCGCTCTATGATCTGCAAGGCCGTCGCGTGGAGCGCCTGCTCGAGCGCCAGGTTCAGCCGGCCGGCGAGCACCAGCTCGACGTGAGCGCGCGGCGCCTGCGGGCGGGGTGCTACTTCTTTCGCCTGGAAGCTGGCAGCGTAGTGCGCACGCAGAAGGCCGTGGTGGTGCGATAGGGACCGGAGTCGACCCACTCGTTCGTGTGCGCAAGACGACGGGCGGGAGCGGAGCTCAGCGCGAAGCGCGCGCATGGCCCACGGCCGCTGGAATGCCTCCCCTACTCCGCGCGCGGCGCCAGGCGCTGGCGCTGCGCGCGGCGCTCGTCGTTGCGGCCCTTGCGGTAGGCGTAGGAGTAGACCAGGAGCACGGCGAGCACGTGGATCGCCCACCAGCCGAGCTTCAGGAACTTGAGGCCTTCGGGTAGCGACATCGCTCCTCCGCGTCAGCCGCGCGCGCCCAGGTCCCGCAGGAACTCGCGATCGGCGGCCAGCACATCTTCGAGATCGACTTCGGCCGGATTCACCCACCGCACGGCGTGCACGGCGGCGCTCGGCCTGAATTCGAACGAATCGAGCTCGCAGCGAACGAACACGATCTCGACCTCGAGCCCGTGCGCGTAGTCGTGCGAGACCACCTCGACGATCTCGAGCGCGCGGGCGCGAACCCCCAGCTCCTCGCGCAGCTCCCGCTCCAGCGCGTGCTCGGGGCTCTCGCCCTCCTCGATCTTGCCGCCTGGCAGCTCCCACTGGAGCCCGAGCGGCCCGCCCGGCGGTCGCTGCGTGAGCAGCAGGCGGCCGGCGCGCCGCACCACGGCCGCTGCGACGCGCACCCGGCGGGTCGCGCCGGTCGCAGGATGGTGCAGATGAATCGGATCGCGATGGTCGTCCATGTGCGTGTGCTCCGCGTCGGCAGATTCGCACCGCGCGAGGCGGGCGGCAAGCGTTGGGGTCTTCAGCCGAACACCTGCGCCACCTCGCGCTCGAAGCGAGCGA
>QHRS01000316.1 GCA_003221435.1 Candidatus Rokuibacteriota bacterium | reverse complement strand
CGGGGCGTCGCCGACGCACCGCGGCGTAGGTGACAGCTAGGGGCGAGACAGTCCTCGACGATGAGGCGTGCGGCGCGGTTTCCGTGAACACGTCTTCATGCGCCAGCACGCCTGCCAGCTTGTCACACAGGTAGTGAGACGTAGTGAGAGATTGGCACGTCAGGCCGGACTTGTGCGGGACCCGCCATAGTGTCCAAGCTGCTGTTTTCGAGGTCGATTTGCCATGACCGCGCTCGTCTGAGGCGACCGGCACAGGCGTTGCACACTGGAGCAGCCATGCGACAGAGAGCGCTCGAGATGAGCCCACGTTGATGACCAGAAATGTCGTTGCGGGAGTCCTTCTGCTGGTCTCCATTTCGGTGGCGACTCAGCTATTCTTGAGAGATGGGGATTCCATCATAGCCGAGGCCCGGTCGGAGGGGACGATGTCGGCCGCCGTGCGAGGGGCCCGGGTCCGAGAGTCAAGACAACAGGGTGGAAGCCAGCTCGTCGCCGAACCCGAGGCTGTGGACAATGAAAGCGGACAGATGCCCGCACCGTCTCCACGAGTGGGCACGAAAGGCCCCAGCGCCAAGACCCCCTTTGTCGGCGATCTCGATGTCGCGTTGCGCGTCACTCCTGATCACGTGGTCAGCGGCATGCACGTCCAGGTGGAGATGACGGTCACGAACACGAGCCCCCACCGGCTGACGAACGTGACGCCTTCAGCCCTCCGCCTTGTCGGCACGGCCACGTCAAGCGCCACCTCGGAGCCGAGGCCGGCGGTCCAGCCGGTGCTGGAGCCGGGAGAGTCCGCCAGCTTCTCCTCGACCGCGACGGTCACGGGGTGGGAGGGGCAGACGTACGCGTTTTCAGGCTCGGCCTCGGCCGAGTGGGACGCCATCGTCGCGCGGCGGGCGGTTTCGAACCGCGGAACCTTGCTCAAGCTGGAAGGGCCGGGGCAGCCCAAGTACCCTGACGAGAGCAGAACGGTGGGCGCCAGCGGAGCCGCCGCCGAAGACGCCGCCGGGACCGCGGCCGCAAGCACCGTCGCGGTCAGCGCGGCCGTGGGCAATCCCAGCGCGACCCTGCAGTTCGTCGGCGTGAACCTGGACGGAACGCTCACCGGGGGAGTGCAGTTCGGGGGCACGTTGTTGCAGGATCTTCGGATCCTCGCGGGGTGGGATAACGTCTCGGGCGGCCACATTCAGCGCCTGGACCTCTATCTCCCGGACGGCGCCCTCTACCAGAGGTTTTCCACGAGCTTCGCTCACGCCGCGGTCGAGACAGAGCTCCAGGTGAATGGCTCCTGGATCACCCAGCACGCCCTCTTCGGATCCTGGCGAGTCGAGCTCTATCTGGACGACGCGCGGACGCCAATCGCCAGCGAGGTCTTTGTACTGACACCCGGATGACACCATCAAGACGAACCCGTACGACGAAACCATCACATGGAGGTGGCTGACTGTGTTTTCAATCAACTGCTTTAACGCGTCCTGTTGGCTCCGGAGGGTTTGGCTCCCGCGTTGCGCCGCCCCACGGGCAACGAGGTCGAAGCTCTGCTGGGCGCTCGTCGCCTTCGCCGCGGCCGTTCTCGCGGTGGGCGGGACAGCCGAGGCCTGGGTCATCTCAGGAACGTACACGGGAAACGGGAGCGACAACCGGGCCATCACCGGCGTGGGCTTCAAGCCCGACGTCGTCATCATCAAAGGCAACGGCACTGGGTACACCGTGATCCGGACCTCCACCATGAGCGGTGACGTCACGAAGCAGATCGGGCCGACGAGCCCGACCGCGTTCGTCGCGGACAGAATCCAGACTCTGGATAATGATGGGTTCACCATCGGCACCAATGCCGACGTGAACGCAAACACCACCGCGTATTACTGGATCGCCTTCAAGGCCAACCCGGGAGAGGTGAAGGTCAGCACCTATACGGGCACCGGCAGCGCCAACACGAACATCACCGGTGTGGGCTTCCAACCCGACTACCTGATCGTGTTTCAGAACGGAACCCAAATGGCCGTGCAACGCTCCTCCGCAATGAGCGGCGACCTGAGCATCAATTTCGACAATACAACCCAAGCCGCGAACCTGATCCAGACGTTGCAGGCGGACGGCTTTCAGGTTGGCACCGACGCCCGAGTCAACACGGCGTCGACCGTCTATTACTATGTGGCGTTCAAAGCCGTCGCCGGAAAGATGAAGGCGGGGACGTACACTGGCAATGGGTCCGATAACTGGAACATCACCGGGGTGGGCTTTCAGCCCGAGTACGTCATCGTCAAAGGGAACACCGCGAACGCGGGCCAGCACCATCCGAACTCGCTGGGCGCGTCCACCGACAGCGCCCTGCAGTTTGGCTCGCTGGCCAACAACACGAACACCATCCAGGCCCTCCAGGCGGGTGGCTTCCAGGTCGGAACCGGCATCAACAGTAGTTCATCTCTATACTACTGGGCGGCCTTCGCCCGGCCCACCTGCGCCTCGGTGACCGACGCCGGCTACGCGGCGGCCAACGCGCAGAGCGGGAGCGTGACACTCAACTGGGCGAGCAGCAACCCGGTTCTGATCCTCCGGAAGACGACCGCCTTCGTGGCCTCGGAGGCGCCGGCCAACGNNNCGATCCGGTCGGGAGCGCGGGGGCCACGGTAGTGTTCAGCGGCAGCGGGGGAGAGACGAGCTACACGCGGGCGGAGACCAACGGGTCGACCTACTACTACAAGGTCTTCTCGAAGACGGCCACCCCTTGCTACGCGCCGGGCACCGTGAACACGACGGCCGGGTTGAGCGCCCGCCCGGTGGCGGCGTCGACAGGGACGACGTGGAGCACGCAGTTGGTAGGGGGCTCGATGCTGAAGCCGGGGATCGCGGGGAACGGCACGATCCACCCCTCCTCCAACGCGGGGCA
>QHRS01000013.1 GCA_003221435.1 Candidatus Rokuibacteriota bacterium | reverse complement strand
TTTTCAGCTCACTGATTCGCCACTGCTGGTCGGGGGTCAGGGGAGCCTGGGCTTTGAGCTGCTCGAGTTCTTGATCGTGGGCGTGGTGTTCGTTGCGGAGGCGCCGGAACTCTCCGTTCTCGGCCATCAGTCGCTCGATCAGAGGGTCCTGATCCATGCGGACCTCCTTGCGTTGCCTTGTTATAGCCAAATCGCCAAAAGCTTGTCAAGCAATGGTATTGAGCCGGATCAGGTGCGGCGCGGTCGCCTTGAAGGTTGCGGTGACGCGGGCTCCCTCCGTGAGGCCGAGTTCATCGACCGATTGATACGTGATGAGCGCGACCAGCGGGAAGCCGCAGTCCACGACGACCCGCGCCTGGCCGCCGGCCCGCACCACCTCGGCCACCGTGCCCGTGAGCCGGTTCCGGGCGCTCGACGGCGCGGCGACGATCGCGCCGGGGGTGAGCGTCACGTCCTCCGGACGGAGACAGAGGCGCACCCGCTCGCCCACCATCGCCTCGGCCGCCACCTGGATTTTCTGGCCGCCGGCCTCGAGGCGCACGACCCCTGCGGAGCTGGATTCCACGCGGCCGTCGACGATGGTCTCGATCCCGACGAATCGCGCCACCTCATCCGAGATCGGCGTTCGGAAGAGGCGCTCGGGCGTGTCCTGCTGGACGATCCGTCCCCGCATCATTACCGCGACGCGATCAGCCAGCGCGCGGGCTTCGATCCGGTCATGGGTGACGAGCACGGTGCTGACGCGCTCGCGGCGGAGGATCGCCCCGAGGTCTGCGACCAGCGTGTCCCGCGAGGGCGGATCGAGCGCGGAGAAGGGCTCGTCGAGCAACAGCATCTCCGGCTCGAGCACGAGCGCCCGCGCCAGGGCGCAGCGCTGCGCCTCGCCGCCCGAGAGGGTGCGTGCCCGGCGCCCGGCGAGGTCCCGGATCCCGAAGCGCTCGAGCCAGCGCTCGGCGCGGCGCCGGCGCTCCGCGGCGGGAATCCGCCGGAACCGCAGGCCGAGCGCCACGTTTTCGAACACGGTCGTGTCGGCCAAGAGCGGCTCCTGAAACACCGTGGCCATGCGCCGGCGCACCTCGAGCTGCCGCGGGCCCGACACGAGAGCGTCCCGGAAGCGGACTTCGCCGGTCGTCGGCCGTTGGAGCAGCCCGATGATCCGGAGCAGGGTCGACTTGCCCGAGCCGTTCGGTCCGATGATCGCAAAGATGCCGCCCTCGTCGATCGCAAGCTCGGGGATGTCGAGGGCGAGCGCCCCGCGGTAGCGGACCGTGAGTGCCGTCAGCGTGACGACGGACACGGCTACGTCGAGGGCAGCACCTGGATGGAGCCGCGGTGGATCGAGATCTGCCAGTGGCGGTCGCGCGCGATCTCGAGGATCTCGTAGACGAGCTTCGGCACCTCCACCTCGAGGTCGTAGGCGCCCTGCGCGGGCTCGCCGGGTTCGTCGAGCACGAGATAGAGCGTCCACACCGTTCCGGCGTCGGCCTCACGCGCCACGGCGGCGTTCATGAGGTTCATGTGATGGCCGGCGTCCGGTCCCGCGCGGTCCTTCCGGATCAGGCGCACGTACTCGGGCCTGATGTAGAAGGCGAGGGGGCTCCCCGGCTCCGGCAGGTACGAGTGCGTGGGCGAGTTCACGGCTTCAAGGATCTGGCCGCGCCAGCGGAACTGGATCGCCTCCGGCCCGGCCTTCAGCACGCTTCCCCGGAGGATGTTGCGGATGCCCATGACGCGCGCGACGGATTCGGAGGCGGGCTGCCACAGGAGCTCCGACTTCTGCGCGGACTGGATCACGCGGCCGTTGGCGTAGACGACCACCGTGGTGGCGAGCTGATAGGCCTCGGCGAGGTCGTGGGTGACGAGCACCGCGGCCTTGCCCCAGTCGTGGAGGATCACGCCCAGGTCGTCGCGGAGCTGCCGGCGCAGCGGGGCGTCGAGCGCCGACAACGGCTCGTCCAGCAGGACCAGCTCGGGATCCGGCGCGAGCGCCCGGCCGAGCGCCACCCGCTGCTGCTGGCCCCCCGAGAGCTCGCGCGGGTAGCGCCCCGCGAGATGGCCGAGGCCGAGTCGCTCCATGACTTCCCGGGCCCGCTCGTCTCGTTCAGCGCGCGGGCGGTCCCGGAGCCCGAACGCCGTGTTGGCGGCGACGGTGAGGTGCGGGAAGAGCGCGTAGCCCTGGAAGACGTAGCCGAGCCGGCGCGCCTGCGGGGGCTGGTGGATGCCCGCGGTCGAGTCGAAGAGCGTGCGCCCGTTGACCACGATCCGACCGCGGTCGGGGCGGACGAGCCCGGCGAGGCACTGGAGCGTGAGCGTCTTGCCCGATCCGGAGGGCCCGAACAGCACGGCCGTCCCGTCGCCAGCCGCCCACTCGATGTCGAGCGTGAACCCCGGCAGCGATTTGACGACACGGACGCTGAGGCGCTCGCTCAGTCGACTGGCTCCCGCGCGGTCGGCGTCACTGCGCGCGCCCGCCGAGCCGGCTCGAGGCGATCAGCACGAGGCAGGAGAGCGCCGTCAGCATGAGCACGAGCCCGAACGATTCGCCGGTCTCGCCGGTCTGCACCGCGGTATAGATCGCGAGCGGCAGGGTCTGGGTCTTGCCTGGAATGTTGCCGGCGAGCATCAGCGTCGCCCCGAACTCGCCGAGCGCCCGCGCGAAGGCGAGGACGAGCCCGGCCAGCAGCCCCTTGCGCGCGAGCGGGAGCGTCACCTCGAGCGCCGCGCTCCATTCCGAGCGGCCGAGCGTGTACGCCGCCTTCTCATAGTCGAGGTTCACGGACTCGATCGCCGCGCGGGCGGTGCGCACCATGAGCGGCATCGCCATGATCGTCGCGGCCACGATCGCGGCGTACCACGTGAAGGCGATCGACCACCCGGTCACGGCGTAGAGCGGCGCGCCGAGCCATCCGCGCCGTCCGAGCAGCACGATCAGGTAGTAACCGGTCACGGTCGGCGGAAGCACCAGCGGCAGCGTGACGAGGAGGTCGACGAGCCCGCGGCCCCGGAACCGGTGCCGTGCGAGCACCCACGCGAGCGGGATCCCGATGAGGGCGTTGATCGCGGTCGCGAAGACGGCGACCCGCATCGACAGCCAGACCGCGCTGAGGGCCTCGGCGCTCAGCATGAGTGCCTGCTCTCCTTTCCCGACCTCCGCGCCTGCGACTCTCCGCCCGACGTGACCGACCCAGTATACCTGGCGCCCACGGCCAAGCACGGGCCTAACGAGCCTGTCGGAGTAATCGGCTTCGAGCGCCGGCTTTTGCCGGCGCAACACGGTTTTGGGGGAGGTTCGGAGGGGGCCGCCGAGGCCCCCTCCGATTATCTAGCCGGCCCGCCGCTGCTGGATCCAGGTCAGCGCCGCGTTCACCAGGAACATGATCAGCAGGAGCAGGAGCGACAGCGCGATCGCGACGTCGAAGTCACCCTTGCTCGTCTCGAGCACGGTCGCGGTCGTGAGGACGCGGGTCCGGCCCCGGATGTTGCCGCCGACCATCAAGGACGCGCCGACTTCCGAGATGACGCCGCCGAAGCCGGCCATCGCCGCGGCGAGCATCGGCAGCCGCGCTTCCTGGATCAGCACCCGGAGCATCTGCGGGCGCGAGGCGCCGAGGCCTAGCATCTGCAGGCGGAACGTGTCGGGGATCTGCTGGATGGCGGCCAGCGTGAGCCCGATGACGATCGGGGCGGCGATGATGAGCTGGGCCAGGATCATCGCGGTGGGAGTGTAGATCCACTCGAGGAACCCGAGCGGCCCGCTGCGCCAGAGCAGGATCGATACGAAGAGACCGACGACGACCGGCGGGAGCCCCATGCCGGTGTTGACCAGGCTGATCAGGAGCGTCCGCCCCGGAAACCGGGTCAGCGCGAGCGCCAGCCCGAGCGGGATCCCGACGAGCAGCGCGAGCACCGTCGCGGCGCCCGAGACTTCGAGCGAGAGCACGGCGATGCCGAACACCTCGGCGTCGCCGCGGGCGAGGAGCGCGATCGCCTGCCGAATCCCGTCCCAGAGCAGCGCCATGCTAGTGCCGTTCCAATTTACTTCGCCATCGTTCGTTCTCGGTCGTCGGCGATCATTGATCCTCGCTTCCTCCCTCGGGCCTCGTCTGGCTCGCAACTTGGAACGGCACCAACGGGGCTCGCTTTGGGGGGGCGCTAGGGGCGCGCTTCGCGCTGTCCGGCGTCGGGGAAGAACAGCGGAGCGCCGTAGCGGTCGACGCCGAAGGTCCTGATGGCAGCCTGCGCCTCCGGCGAGATCAGGAAGTCGGCGAAGGATTTGCCGCCCTCGACGTTGATGCGCGGGAACTTCGCAGGATCGGGCCGCATCACGTGGTAGACGTTCAGGAGCGGGGCGTCGCCCTCGACCATGATCGCCAGGTCCACGCGCCTGGCGAAGGCCAGATAGGTCCCGCGGTCGGTCAGCGTGTAGGCGCGCTTCTCGGAGGCCATCGTGAGGGTGGCGCCCATGCCCTGGCCGCTCTCGATATACCAGTCGCCGTGCGGCACCACACCCGCCTCTTTCCAGAGCGCCAGCTCCTTCACATGCGTCCCGGACTGATCGCCCCGGGACACGAACGGCGACTTCGTCGCGGCGATCTGCCGGAACGCGATCGCCGCCAGCCTGCCCTTGAGCCCGCGGACCCTCGCCGGGTCCGTTGGTGCACCGACGAGGACGAAATCGTTGTGCATGACCAGCCGCCGGTCGATCAGCGCGCCCTTTTTCAGATAGTCGATCTCCAGCTCCGGCGCGTGGACGAGCGCGACGTCCGCGTTGCCCTCCGCACCCATTCTGAGCGCGTTGCCGGTCCCGACCGCGACCGTCTTCACCCGATAGCCGGTCTGCCTCTCGAACATCGGCCCGAGCACATCGAGCAGCCCGGAATCCTGAGTGCTGGTCGTCGTCGCGAGGATGACCGACCGGGGCTCGGCGGCCCCGCCGCCGGTTAGGCCGAGCAGCAGGGTCGCGAGCAGGAGGGGGATCAGTCGAGGCTCACCCACACCGACTTGACCTGCGTGTACAGGTCGATGCCGTGGCGGCCCAGCTCGCGGCCGTAGCCGGATTGCTTGTAGCCGCCGAACGGGGATTGCTCGGAGAGCATGTTGTAGGCGTTGATCCAGACCGTGCCGGCCTGGAGCCGGCGGGCCAGTCGGTGCGCCTTGCCGACGTCACGGGTCCAGACGGCGGCTGCGAGACCATAGATCGTGCTGTTCGCCGCCTCGACGAGTTGCTCGGTGTCCTCGAACGTGAGGGTCGAGAGGACGGGGCCGAAGATTTCCTCCTGGGCGATCTTCATACCGGCGTCGACCTGATCGAAGATCGCGGGCTTGACGAAGTAGCCCCGGTCTCCCGCGCGCCCGCCCGCGAGCACGGGGTTGGCGCCTTCGCGGACGCCGGCCTCGAGGTAGCCGAGGACGCGCTCCATCTGGGTCTTCGACACGAGCGCGCCGAGCCGAGTCTTCGGGTTCAGCGGGTCGCCGGGCTCGAGCCTCTTCGACCGCTCGAGGAGCTTGTCCATGAAGGCATCGTGAACCTTCGACTCGACGAAGAGGCGCGACCCCGCCGCGCACACCTCACCCTTGCCGTAGAAGATCCCGTTGAACGCGCCCTTCACCGCGGCGTCGAGGTCGGCGTCGGCGAAGACGATGTTCGGTGACTTGCCGCCCAGCTCGAGCGACACCTTCTTGAGCGTATCCGCGGCGGTCCGCATGATCTCCTTGCCGACCGCGGTGCTGCCCGTGAACGAGATCTTGTCGACGTCGGGCTGCGCGACGAGCGCGCGCCCCGCGGTCTCGCCGAAGCCGGGGACGACATTCACGACGCCGTCGGGAAGGCCGGCCTCCTGGCAGAGCTGGCCGAGCCAGAGCCCGGTGAGCGGCGTCTCCTCTGCCACCTTCACGACGGCGGTGTTGCCGCAGGCGAGCGCGGGCGCGAGCTTCCACGCGACCATCAGCAGCGGAAAGTTCCACGGCGTGATGATCCCGCAGACGCCGTACGGCTCGCGGAGCGTGTAGTTGAAGAACTCGCCGGGCACCGGGATCGTCTCGCCTTCGATCTTGGTACACCAGCCCGCATAGTAGTAGAACGTCTCGGCCGCGGCCGGGATGTCGACGTAGCGGGACTCGAAGATCGGCTTGCCGTTGTCGAGGGTCTCGAGCCTCGCCAGCTCGTCGGCGTTCTTCATGATGAGGTCGCCGACCTTCCAGAGGAGCTTGGCGCGGTCACGGGCCGCCATCCGGCCCCACGCCTTGTCGGTGAAGGCGCGCCGCGCGGCCGTGACGGCGAGGTCCACGTCGGGCGTGTCGGCCTCGGCGACTTCGGCGAGGACCTCTTCCGTCGCCGGGTTGATCGTCTTGAACGTCTTGCCGCTCCTGGCGTCCTGGAACTTGCCGCCGATCAGGAGTTGGGTCGGGCTGTTCATGCTGGAGACTCCTCCGGGGCGATTAGCAGGCCGCCGAAAAAGGCCCATCTGCGTCGTTGGCTCGGTCGCTCCTCCCTGCGACGTACAACCGCGTACGTCTCGGTCGTCGCTCCCTCGCCGCCTCGCATCTGGACCTTTCTCGGCGGCCTGCCGGGTTCTTCAGCATCCTGTTAGACGGTGGTCGGCTGGCGCACGTACGCGACGGAGCAGGAGGGGCCGTGAAGCGCCTCGGCGCGTGCGATCGCCTCCTCGATGCTCGGCGCGACCTCGAAGCCGAGATGGCGCGGCACGGCGGGGTCGTCCGGCCCCGCCACGATCACGCGGCCCACGTGCGCCAGGCGCTTGAGCGGGTAGATCGCCATGATCGCGTGGACCGGGTGGAACCCGAACGCGTGCCGGTACTTCTCGATGTAGTCCGGCCGCGCGGCGAAGGCGTCCGCGTGCTGGCGCATGATGCGGTACGGGTCGCGGGTTTCGGGCAGCAGGCGCTCCCACACCTCGCGGTACGACGGGTGGTGGACCTCGTCCCAGCGATCCGGGACCGGCGTCGCCATGATCACCGTGCACCCCTTCCGGCCGAGCGCTTCGATCAGTCCACCCAGATATCCCAGCCCGTAGGAAATGAGCGTCAGGATCGGGTTGGGAGAGGCCCAGATCGCGTAGGGGCTGTAATCCGGCACGCCGTAGACGAAGGCGTCGATCGGCTCCCGCGCGAGCCTGCGGCGTGGCGGGAACATCGTCTCGAGCGTCTCGAGCGCGAGCCGTCGCGTCTCCCCGACGGAGCCGGCGAAGACCTGCGCGGTCTCGAAGGGATTGGCCGCGATCGTGTCGATCTTGAACACCCGCCGGCCAGTGGTCGACTCGAAGTGCGCGCCCATCTCGTCGAGCATCGCGTGCATGCGATTGCCGTGCACGGACATCGACATGCCGTCCGGCGTGTGATGGATCTTGATCGACTTGTAGGTCGAGAGCCCGACGCAGATGGACTTCCACCCGCCGGAGAATCCGCGGAAGTAGCGCGCGTTCACGTACACGGTGAGATCGGACTCCGCCGCGAGCCGGTGCACCTCGGCGGGATAGCCGTTCGGCGACGTCGTGCCGAGGTCGACGAGGTTGGCCCGGTCCTCCGCGTCGTGACAGTGGAGGCGCGGCCCGAACTCGCGGACCAGGTCCTCCCCGATGAGCCGCCCCAGCTCCTCGCGGGTGAACATGCGATGGAGGGCGTTCGCGCAGATCAGCGTGACGTTCTGCCGCGAGACGCCGCCGGCCTCGAGCTCGTCCAGCACGGCCTTGATCGCGACGCCGCGAATGGGCCCGTACGAGGCCACCGTGCCATCGTCGAACGCGATCGTCACCGACCCGCCTGGCTTGACGAGGTCGCGGATCCGCGGGAGTCCGACCGGGTTCGCCAGCGCCGTCCGAACGGCGGCGTCGAGATCGTCCACCGGGGCGAGCGTCTTCGGTTCCTCATTCGACAGCACCGTCGCGCGATCCGGGAGCGTCGCGTCGATCGTGCCCGGCCCGTAGGGCAGCGAGGCGATCATGCGGGGGTCAGGACCCGGCCCGTCCCGGCCGAGTTCATACGGCCCTGGTCCACCACGACGGCGCCGTTGACTACGACGTACGGAATGCCGGTCGGGTGGCGGTGGGGATCCGCGTACGTCGCGGCGTCCTTCACCGCGACGGGGTCGAAGACCGCGAGGTCCGCCGCGAACCCCGGCCGGACCAGCCCTCGATCGTTGAGCCGGAGCTTGCCGGCTGGCATTCCGGTCATCTTGTTCACGGCGGTCTCCCAGGAGAAGAGCTTCTTCTCGCGCGCGTAGACGCCGAGGACCCGCGGGAACGTGCCGTACATGCGCGGATGCGGCTTGCCAGGATGCGGGCCGGGTCCGGCGGAGAGGCCGAGCGAATCCGAGCCCACCATGATCGCCGGATGCCCGAGCACCTTGGCGACGTTGTCCTCGCTCTGGGAGAACACGACCATCGAGACGCCCGCGCGCTCCTGCTCGACCAGGTTCAGCAGCGCTTCGGTGGGCGTGGTGCCGGTCTTCCGCGCGAGCTGCGCCAGGTCGAGGCCTTCCAGCTCCGGCCTGGAGCACGTTGCGACGAAGATCTGGTCGAAGCCGAGCGTGCCCATCGGCGTGCGCCAGCGCTCGCCGTCGATCAGGCAGTCCTCGAGGATCTTCCGCCGCGCCGGCCGGTCCGCGAGCCGCTCGAGCAGCTTCTGGACGCCGCCGTCGTGCACCCATGGCGGGAGCAGGTTGTCCATCTTCGTGCTGCCGGCGTTGTACGGGTAGGCGTCCCCGGTGACGTCGAGGCCGCGCGCCCGCGCCTCGTCGATCATCCGCAGCACGCGGTCCATCTTCCCCCAGTTCTCGGGCCCTGCCGCCTTGACGTGGGCGATCTGGACGCCGACTCCGCCGGCCTCGCCGATCCGGATCGCCTCCGCGATCGCCGCCTCGAGCGTCGCCGCCTCGCCGCGGATGTGCGAGAAGTAGAGCCCTCCGCGGCTGGCCATTGACTTCGATAGCGCGATCAGCTCGTCCGTGGAGCCGTACACGCTCGGCGGATACACGAGGCCGGTCGAGTAGCCGAACGCGCCGGCGTCGAGGGCTTCAGCGAGCAGCCGCTCCATGACGCGCAGCTCGTCGGGGGTCGCCGCGCGGGCGTCGGGGCCGATGGCAGCGAGCCGCAGGGCCCCGTGGCCCACCATGTGGACGATGTTGATCGACGGCCGCGCCGCGCGCAGCCGATCGAGGTACTGGGCGAACGTCTCCCAGTCGATCTGAAGGCGCGCGCCGATGCCTCCGGCCCACGCGCGCACCGTGTCCCTGCGCGCGGGGTGGACCGGGGCTGGCGAGAACGAGCACATCCCGACGACCTCGGTCGTGCAGCCCTGGCGGATCTTCGACTCGGCGGCGGGGCATCCGAGATAGAAGAGGTCGGAATGGGAGTGGACGTCGATGAAGCCCGGCGTCACGTAGTGGCCGGTGGCATCGATCGATCGCCCGGCCTCACCCAGGAGCCTCGGAGCGACGGCGGCGATTCGTTCGCCCTCGACCGCGACGTCAGCGCGCTCGACAGGCGCGCCCGTGCCGTCGATGACCATCCCGTTCCGGATCAGCAGCGACCACGCCATCGATTTATTGCTCGACGATCCTGACGGACTTCATCCGGTCGCCCACCTTGATGCGATCCACCACGTCCATGCCCTTCGTCACGATGCCGAAGACCGTGTATTGACCGTCGAGGTT
>QHRS01000319.1 GCA_003221435.1 Candidatus Rokuibacteriota bacterium | reverse complement strand
GCAGATCCCCAGTCGCTGACCAGCCGGGCATGAGCTTCACCGTATAGCCGAATCCGAGACTTACGCCCGGCCCCTCGTCAAGGGGCGTTGCCGCAGCCGTTGACCTGGTCCTCGCCCACGTGGTAAAGCTCTCGCGGCACCCCCGATGTTCCGACCAGCATGGGAAGTGACGCCTTTGATACGACGAACCGGCCTCGTCATCGTCGCGATCCTCTCGGTGCATTCGGCGGCCGCCGGCGAGATTCGCATGGAGGAGCGTGACGGTGTGCTCTACGTCCGGAGCGTCGACCCCACGCCGGGCGCCGAGGCGCCGCCGCCCGCGGCCTCACCAGCCGCGCCGAGCGTCGCTCAACCCCAGGCGCCATACCGCGAGCTGATCCGCGAGGCGGCCGCGCGGCACAACGTTGCGCCCGAGCTCGTCGAGTCTGTCATCCGTGTGGAGTCGAACTTCGACGCACGCGCGGTCTCGCGCAAGGGAGCGCGGGGGCTGATGCAGCTCATGCCGGCGACGGCGGCGCAGCTCGGCGTCCGCAATGTCTTCGACGTGCGCCAGAACATCGAGGGCGGGGTCCGCCATCTGCGGCATCTGCTCGACGGCTACAGCGGCGACCTTGTGCTCGCGCTCGCGGCCTACAACGCGGGCGTCGAGGCGGTCGAGCGGTACGGGGGTATCCCGCCGTATGCGGAGACGAAGGCGTACGTGGCGCGCGTGCTGCGGCTGCTCCAGCGAGCGGAGCCGGCTAGCGCCGAGGCGCGAATGCTCCACCGCTACGAGACGGCCGATGGCCTCGTCGTCTACTCCAACCTTCCGGCCGATAAGCTCTCGGTGACCGTGCGCGAGATGCTCGGGAAGCACCAGTAGCGAGCGAGGCTTCACGGACAGCACTCGTGGTTTCCTTGACCCCTCTCGCACCGCTCCGATACAGTGACCGCATGATCGCCGCTCTCACTGCCGAGTTCATCCGACAGCGCCTGGCCGCTCTTGCCGAGGTAATGCCGGATCGCCGGGGGGAGGGGTGCTGAATCCAAACGACCTCCGCAGGTACAGGGAGACGATAGCCAAATCCGTCGTGTTCGAGCAGTTGGAGTCCGGTGACGTGGACCTGATCCTTTCGTCGTGTCGGCTCCTCGACACTGCTGCAGGCGGGTTCATCCTGACCGAAGGGCTGCCGAGCGACGGGCTCTATATCATCCTCGAGGGCCAAATCGAGTTTCTTCTCCCCGAACACGCGGGTGGTGGGCTCAGGCGGCCGAGTCGAATTCGACTCAACGTGCTGGGGCCCGGCCGCTGCTTCGGCGAGTATGGCGTCATTGATGACCGGCCAGCCTCGGCATCCGCACAGGCTCTCGCCCCCGCGCGTCTCTGCTTTCTCCCCAAGGCTGAGTTTCGCCGGATCATCGCGCAGAACGACCGAATCGGGAAGATCGTCTTCTTCAATCTCCTACGCTTTCTGGTCGGCCGGCTACGCGGAAAGGACAAGGAGCTGGATCTCGTCCTCCTGGAGGACAGGCCGCGGGAGTCCTGATGTCAGTGACGACAGAGCCGCGTGGCTCTGCAAAGGACGGAGATCGACGCCCTTGCCCGGGCTACTTCCCCACATTGAAGCGGAAGTGGCAGACCTCTCCGTCCTGCACGATGTAGTCCTTGCCCTCGAGCCGGAGCTGGCCCTTCGCGCGCAGCTCCGCGAATGAGCCGCCGGCCGCGACCAGCGCGTCGTAGCTGTTCACCTCGGCGCGGATGAATCCCCGCGCGATGTCCGAGTGCACGGCGTCCGCGGCGTCCTGCGCCCGAGTCCCGTGCGGAATCGACCACGCACGCACCTCGTCGTCGCCCACGGTGAAGAATGAGACGAGCCCGAGGAGCGCATAGCAGTCGCGGAGCACGCGGCGGATCGCGGGCTCGGTCAGCCCGAGATCCTGCAGGAACGCCTGCTGCTCGCTCCCCGTGAGCTGGGCCACCTCTCCCTCGATGACCGCCGAGATCCAGCCGATCGCCGTGTGCGGGCGCCGCGCGATGTCCGTGAGGCCGAACGCGGCGGCCACCTTCGCGCCCTTCGCGATGTCCTTCTCGCCGAGGTTCAGGCAGTGGAGGATCGGCTTCTGCGAGAGAAACGTGAAGCCGCGGATCGCCTTCGCGTCCGCGTCGTCGGACAGCTCCACGGCGCGGATCGGCGTCTCCGCTTCGAGCCGCGCCTTCAGAACCTCGAGAATCGCCTGTTGCCGCACGTCCGCCTCGATCCGCTTCTTCCTGATCGAGGCCGCGAGGCGCTCGAGCCGGCGGTCCACCACCTCGAGGTCGGCCAGCACCAGCTCCAGGTCGAGGGTTTCGATGTCGGCGCGCGGATCGGCCGGCGCGCCCGTGGCGTCGGGAAACGCTCGCACCACGTGCAGCAGCGCGTCCGCGTCGCGGAACTCCTTCGCCTCGAGCCCCGAGCGTTCGCCGCGGGCGATGCCCGCGAGGTCCACGACCTCGAACGTCGCGTACGTCGCCTTCTTCGGCTTGAACAACTCGGCGAGTCGCGTCACACGGTCGTC
>QHRS01000012.1 GCA_003221435.1 Candidatus Rokuibacteriota bacterium | reverse complement strand
AGATGACGTGGGTCGTGACCGCGGGGTTGACCGAGCGCGCTCCGTACGTGAGCGCGTTGATGTTCTGGAGCGTTTGCGGGATCGGATGGGCCGCCACGAACCCGATCACGTTCTTCTTCGTCGTCTTGCCGGCCGCGAGCCCCGACAGGTACATGGGGTTATAGATGTAATACCAGTACGTCCCCACGTTGGCGGAGTGCTTGAAGCCGCCGGCGTGCATGAGGACCACGTCGGGGTGCCGTTTGCCGACGTTGAACGCGGGATCGAGGTACCCGTAGCTCGTCGGGAAGAGGAGGTTCGCGCCGCGCTGGATCATCTGCTCCATGACGCGCTCGACCTCGGCGGTCTCCGGGATGTTCTCGGCCGTCATGACCTCGATGTTCTTGAACGTGCTCTCGACCAGCTTCCGGCCCCGATCGTGCTCGTAGTTGTACCCGTAATCCTCCTTCGGCCCCACGTAGACGAACCCGACCTTGAACTTCCTGTCCATTTTGGCGTGCGCCGGCGTGTCCGCCACGACCACCGGCAACCCGACCAGCGCTGCGACGAGCGCCCACAACCCGATCGTCTTTCGCATCGCTTCCCCCTTGGTCTGTGCGATCACGTCACTCCCTCGAAGACGGCCCTGAGCCCCTCGGGCATCGCGTGCCGCCGCGCGCGTCCCATCAGCAAGAGCCCGACCAGCGTCAGCAGATACGGCGTCATGTCCAGGAAGTACGGCGAGAGCGCGACGCCGCGCGCCTGAATCTGGAGCTGGAGCGCGAAGACCGCGCCGAACACGACCGCGCCGACCACGCTGCGCAGCGGATGCCAGGTCGCGAAGATGACGAGCGCCACCGCGATGAACCCGCGTCCGTTCGACATGCCCTCGACCCAGCTCCGCGCATAGGCGAGCGACAGATGGGCGCCGGCGATGCCGGACAGGACTCCCCCGCTCACCACGGCCCCGTACTGGATGAGCGACGTCGGCAGGCCCGAGGCATAGGCGACCGCCGGGCGTTCGCCGACCGCGCGCAGCGCCAGTCCCCATTTCGTATGGAAGAGGAGAAGCCAGATGAGCGGCGCCAGCAGATAGGCGCCGTAGACGAGGACGTCGTGGGTGAAGAGCACCGTGCCCACCAGCGGCAGGCGGGACAGGCCCGGCACGCTCGCCTGCGGCACGGCGTTGATCTTGACGGCCACGTAGGGCCGGCCGACGAACGACGTCACGCCGAGGCACAGGAACATCAGCGCGAGGCCGCTCGCGATCTGATTCGATCGGAGCGTCACCACCATGAACGCGTGGACGAGGCCCGCGAGCCCGCCGGCGAGGGCCGCGGCGGCGATGCCGAGCATCGGGTTCTGCGTGTGCGCGGTCGTGATGAAGCCCGCGCACGCGCCGACCAGGATCCCGCCCTCGACGCCGAGGTTCACGACGCCGGCGCGCTCGGAGATCACCTCGCCGAGCGTGGCGTAGAGAATCGGCGTGCCCGCCCGGATGCCGCCCCCGAGAACGCTCTGCAGCATCGCGAGCACGGCTCAGCCGCTCCTTGACTTCCTGAAGCGGCCGCCGAGCACGACGAAGAAGATGAGCGCCATGATGATGTTCACGGTCGCGTACGGCAGCCCGAGGCTGATCTGGACCATGTCCCCGCCGACGGAGAGCACGCCGAGCAAGAGCGCCATGACGACGATCCCGAGGGGATGGTGGAGCGCGAGCCAGCTCACGAGGAAGCCGGTATACCCGAAGCCGGTCGAGATGCCCGGCCGGAGCCGGGACTGGATCGCGCAGACCTCGGCCATCCCGGCGAGGCCAGCCAGGGCCCCGCCGACGCACATCGTGAGCAGCACGTAGCGGCCGAGAGGAATGCCGGCGCGAGCGGCGGCGTCGGGGTTGTCCCCGATCACTCGGATCTCGTACCCCCAGCGCGTGCGCCGGAGGGCGAGATAGAACAGCGTGATCGCGACGAGCGCGAACCAGAGGCCCGCGTGGATGCGCGTGCCCCAGTAGAAGGAGAGCCGCGCCGATTCCGGGAACTCGGGGGTGAACGGCCAGTTGTAGCTCATGGGATCTTTCCACGGCCCGCGCACCATGTACTCGACCAGCAGCACGATCACGTAGTTCAGGAGCAGCGTCGAGATCGTCTCGTTGACGCCCGCGGCCCAGCGAAGGAACGCGGGGACGAAGGCCGCCGCGGCGCCGCCGAGTAGTCCGAGGATCACGAGGCCGGGCAAGAGGGCGCCCCGCGGCAGCGCCCCGAGCGTCAGCGCGCCCCAGGTCGCCGCCATCGCGCCGCCGTGGAGCTGCCCCTCGCCGCCGACGTTCAGCAGCCCCATCCGCGCCGGGATCGCTGTCGCGACGGCGCAGAGCATCAGCGGGATCGCCCTCACCACCACCTCGCTCAGCCCGTACCCGCTGCCGAACGCGCCTTTGAAGATCACGCCATACGCCTCGATCGGGTTCCGGCCGAACAGGAGCAGGAAAGCTCCGACGGCGACGAAGGCCAGCGCCGTCAGGCCGAGCAGCCGGAGCGGGATCAGGACCCGGGAATCGACGAGGCGGGCGACGCTTGCCATTCGTGTCGTTTCGCGGCGCCGGTCATGAGCAGGCCGACGTCGACGGTCTCGACCTCGCCCGGCCTGAACGAGCCCGCCACGGCGCCGCGGGAGAGAACCACCAGGCGATCGGAGAGGGCGAACAGCTCGTCGAGGTCCTCGGAGATCAGCAGGGTCGCGGCTCCACCGTTCCGGCTCACCATCAAGAGCTCCTGGGCCATTCGCGTCGCGGCGATGTCGAGCCCGCGCGTCGGGTAGAAAGCGACGAGGAGCCTCGGCTTGCGGGCCAGCGCCCGGAGCAGCAGGAGCCGCTGCACGTTGCCGCCGGAGAGCGTCCCGACCGGGACGGAGAGGCGGGGAATCGCGATCCCGAAATTCTCCACCCGCAGCTCGATCTCGCGGCGGATGGCGCGCCAATCGGTCAGGAGCCCACCAAACGGCATGTAGCGCGCGCGCTCGTCGAGGACCATGTTCTCGGCGATCGTCAGTCCGGGCGCGACCCCCATCCGGAGGGGGTCCTCCGGAATGCAGGCGACGCCCTGCGCCAGGATCGCCGCGGTCGACCGCCGGGTCACGTCGACACCATCGAGCACCACGCGCCCGCCGGCCGGCCGGCGCAATCCAAGGATGGCTTCGCCGAGCTCCGTCTGACCGTTGCCGGTCACTCCCGCGACACCCACGATCTCCCCCGCGCAGACGCGGAGGCTGACCCGCGCGAGCCCGGTGCGGCCGCGGTCGCTGCGAACGCTCAGATCGTGAAGCTCGAGCACCGCGCGCCCGCCCGGCTCGTGATCGCGGCGCTCGAAGGAACCCGCCCGCAACTCCCGTTCGCCGAGCAGCATGTCGACGAGGTCCGGCAGGGTCGCCCCCGCCCGCGGCAGCGTGCCGACGACCCCGCCCTTCCGCAACACGGTGATGCGATCGGCGATCGCCATCACCTCGTTCAGCTTATGCGTGACGAACAGGATCGTGTAGCCGTCCCGCCTGAGCGTCTGGAGAATCTCGAACAGTTTCGTGACCTCGTGGGGTGCCAGGACACTCGTGGGCTCGTCCAGGATGAGCACCCGCGCGCCGCTCACGAGGAGCTTGACGATCTCGACGCGCTGCTGCTCGCCGACCGAGAGCTGCCAGACCTTCGCGTCCGCTTCGACCGAGAGGCCGTACCGCGATCCGAACTCGCGCAGCCGGGCGCGGATCGCCGACACGCTCAACAAGACTCCGCTGCCCGGCAGCGTGAGGGCGATGTTCTCGGCGACGGAGAAGGCGGGGATCAGCATGAACGACTGGAAGACCATGCCGATCCCGGCACGGATCGCATCGGACGGGGATCGCAGGTCCAGACGCTTGCCGTCGACCGAGATGGTCCCGGCGTCGGGCTGCCAGAACCCGTAGAGCACCTTCATGAGGGTGCTCTTGCCTGCTCCGTTTTCGCCGAGCACGGCGTGGATTTCGCCCCGACCGACGTCGAGATTGATCCCGCAGTTGGCGACGACTCCCGGGAAACTCTTGGTGATGCCCTCAAGACGCAGGTACACGTGGTCTCCATCGGAGGGGGCCTCGACGGCCATCGGAAGGGGCCTCGGCGGCCCCCTCCGAGCCTCCCCCCGGGCCCGATGGCGCCGGCAAAGCCGGCGCTCGACCATCGAAGGGGGCCTCGGCGGCCCCCTCCGAGCCTCCCCCCGGGCCCGATGGCGCCGGCAAAGCCGGCGCTCGAAGTCGGGTTCTCCGACTGGCTCCCGGGGTCTCGAGTCGTGCGGTTTCGTTCAAGGCCAACCAGAGTGCAACGGCCGTGCCCGAGCGAACCGAAGGGAAGGGCCGGTCAATCACTCCAGGGGTCGTGCTTGACCGGCGGCGGCAGCCAGATCTTCTGGTACTCCTTCTGGAGCGCCTTTTCCTTCGTGATCTCGTCGCGGACGCTGAGCTTGGCGTACTTCGCCTCGGTGGGGCTCGAGAAGTTGTAGCGATTCAGGTTCGGCGCCGAGATGATCCGCGTGACCGGTCCTTGGCACTTCGGGCAGGTCTCGAGCGGCGGATCCTTCATGCTCTGCCTGACCTCGTAGATGATCAGACAGGGCGTGCATTCATACTCGTAAACCGGCATCCGTAATCCTCCGTGATCGGGCTGAGGAAGCGGGTGGCCGGCAGCTCCGCCGGCCACCCTCGGAGACAGGGCTTATACCGCGACGATCCGAGGCTTCTCCTCGGGCACCGCCTCGGCCATGCTCTTCAGGTTCCAGAGCCGGGCCGCGTTCAGACCGAACACCTTCGCCTTGACCTCGTCGGTGAGCTGCGGGTAGCCGTGGCCCTCGACGAGCTGGTCCGGGATCCGGAACTTGCGGAACGCGTCGATCTGCCACTGCGGGTTGCCCCACAGGGCCGAGTCGGTCCCCCACATCACATAGTCGGTCCCCAGATCGCGGAGCAGCGTGCCGAGGATGTGGGCACACTCGAGCGGCCGGTTTGTGACCGTCGCCGCGAAGGTCGAGCCGAGCTCGGAGTACATGTTCTTCCGCTGCGGCTTGAACCCCTTCATTGCGGCGAGCTCGCTCTGGTACGGCCAGCCCGAATGGAACGCGATGAAGTTGAGGTCCAGGAAGTCGTCGCAGACCGCGTCGAAATCCTCCGCATGGGCGTACCGGGCCATGAACTGGCCGAACGGGATGCCCTTGTGGCAGCCGATGTTCTTGATCCCGAGCTTGCGACACTTCTCCCAGATCGGATACGCGAGCTTCTGGTCATCGAACCACCAGCCGCGCGCCGGCGTCGAGTCAAACGTGTAGAGCTTGAGCCCGGAGATCTTGTAATCCTCCACGAACATCTGGAGGCGGTCCAGCGTCACGCCCACGCCCTGGTTCGGGGTCAGGCCGCCGCCCAGCATGAGGGTCCGGTCGGGCCAGCGCTGCTTGACCTCCGCCTGCTCCTCGATCGGCACCATGTCCTTGCCGCCGTAGTCCTCGCGGAAGCCGAAGGGGTTGAAGATCGCGACGCGGGTGTCGCTTCCGTCCAGGATCAGCTTGCCGAAGTTCTCGACGGTCATGTCCTTGGTGCCGTTCTCCAGGCCCATGGCCTTGCCGAGATCGTCGAGCAGGTTGACGAACCACATGCCCTTCTCGGTGGTGTTCACGCCGGGGATGTAGCCGTCCTTGCGGATACAGATGTGGGTGTGCTGGTCGACGATGAAGTCGGTCGCCGTGACGGCCTCGGCCTCCGACACGTCGAAGAACTTCATGCCCGTGACCTTGTTGACCGCCAGCATGGCCGCCGCGAAGCCGGAGGCCGAGCCTATGAAGCCGCGACGCGACATCCCCGCCTTGGCGGCGCAGGCGTCGATGTGCGGGCTGATCCGCTCACCCAGGTGGCCACCGAGGAACAACGCGGTTCCCTGCTCCTGGGGGGTCATTGGACCGCTGGTACCGCGCTTATAGTCTTTGAAGTATTCGAAGACGTTGAACTCCATCGACTCCCTCCCTACCTGATCGCGTTGGTGACATTCCCTATCGATCTGACGGAAATTCTCTTCGGGCACCCCCTCTCGACTGCCGGTCCGGGTGCACTACGGAGCCGGGTATGGATGCACTAACTAGTGCCAACGTTGCCGGAAGTCAAGGCCGAAAAATGGTGCGGCCGGGTGGCGAGGCGGCTTATCGTTCCGGTGTTCTCAACCTTGAGGAGGCAGGCGATGATCAAACCCTATACGGCGGTCGGGCTGATCCCCACCGTTCGCGGCATCCGCAAGCGGACAGACATCAAGATCAACCTCGAGCATCTCTCCCACCTGGTGAAGGCCGCCTCGTGGCTGTCGAGCCTGGATCTGCCGGTCCGGCTCATCGCCTTTCCCGAGGGCGCCCTCCAGGGCTTCAACGACGAGGTGCTCGACCTCGATCACGCGCGGTTCGCCCGCGAAGGCGCGATCGACATCCCGGGCTCGGAGACAGACTTCCTGGGCAAGATCGCGCGCGAGTACGACGCGTTCATCGTGGCCCAGGCCAAGGCGCGCCATCCCGACTGGAAGGACCGCTTCTTCAACGTCGGCTTCATCATCGACCCCCGCGGCCGCGTGATCCTGAAGCACTACAAGGTCTCGCCGCTGTTCCCCGTCGAGCACTCGGTCTGTCCGCACGACGTCTACGACTGGTGGATCCGGAAGTATGGCCGGACGCTCGACGCGTTCTGGCCCGTCGTCGACACCGAGATCGGTCGGCTCGGCATCATGATGGCCAACGAGGGCTCGTACCCGGAGAACGCCCGAGCGCTCGCGCTGAACGGCGCCGAAGTGGTCTATCGCGCCTCCTATCCCCATCCCGCCACGGGCAACGAGATCTTCGAGATCCAGAGCCGTGCCCGGGCCCTCGACAACAACCTCTACGTCGTCGCGCCCAACATGGGCACGTACTACCTGTTCCCGGAGGAGACCACGCCGATCGACACCTTCGGCGGCCGCTCGTTCATCATCAACTACAAGGGCGCGATCGTCGGCCGGCAGGAGTACGGCGCCGGCTCGACCTACGTCGCCGGCGTCATCGACATCGAGGCCCAGCGCGACCACCGTGCCCGCGCCCAGTGGGACAACTGGATGAAGGATCTGCGGACGGAGCTGTACCAGCTCCTCTACGAGAAGCCGATTTATCCGAAGAACCTCTACCTCAAGCGGGCGCCGATGAAGCATGCCGAGTACCGTGAGAAGGTGATCGAGAAGCAGATCAAGCTGATGCACGACCGCGGAATCTGGGTCAAGCCAGGCCGCTGAAAAAGGCCCATCTGCTTCGACTAGGGGCGGGCGGCCGGGCGGCGGGCCAGAAGGGACAGCACCGTCTCGTGCAGGCGGCCGTTGGTCGCCAAGGCCGTGCCGGAGTAGATCGAATCGCGGCCCTCGAAGTCGGTGAACCGCCCGCCCGCTTCCTCGACCAGGATCTTCGCGGGCGCCAGGTCCCATGGCTTGACCTCCAGCTCGGCGTAAATCTCGGCCTTACCCTCGGCGAGCAGCATGTACCCGTAGTAGTCTCCGAAGCCGCGCTGCCGCGCGGTCGCATCGATCAGGCGCACGAAACCGTCCCAGTATGGCGTGGGGCGCACGAGGCCGAGCCCCGCGTGCACGAATGACGCGGCGCCGAGCCGCGCCTCATCGGACACGCGCACGCGGACGCCGTTGACGAACGCGCCGGCGCCCTTGCGCGCGGTGCCGAGGTCGCCGGAGACCGGGTTCAGGATCACGCCGGCCGTGACGACAGCGTGCTCCTCGAAGCCGATCAGGACCGCCCAGAGCGGGATGCCGCGGACGAAGTTCTTTGTGCCGTCGATCGGATCGATGATCCAGCGGACCTCGCGCGAACCCTCCTCGCCGAACTCCTCGCCGAGGAACCCGTGGTCGGGGAATGCGCGCCCGATGATCTCGCGGATGATCTCTTCGGCCTCCAGATCGGCCCGGGTGACGGGGGTGGCGTCGGGTTTGAGCGTCACGTCGAATCCGCCGCGGTAGTACTTCAGCGCGACGTCGCCCGCCGCGCGGGCCGCCTCGACGGCGACGCTCAGCAGGCGGTCGGAGGCCTCGGTCAACGGTTAGCCTTCCGCGGGGAACGGCTCGCCGCGTTCTTTCAGCACCTCGGCGTAGATCTTCAACGCCTCGACGACGACCGGCATGCCGCCGTAGGTGACCTGCTGCATGATCACCTCGCTCACTTCCCGGCGCGCCGCGCCGACGTTCAGCGCGGCGTGGATGTGGGCGCGTAGCTCGTCCGAGCGGTTCAGCACCGTCAGCGCCGCCACGGCGCACAGCTCGCGCTGGGTCTGCGAGATGACCCCCCGGCTGTAGAGCTTGCCGGCGAAGAACATCGACAGCTCGCGCGCCAGTTCCTTGTCAAAGCGCTTCCAGAGGTCATAGCCGGCGCCGCCCTTCACCGTATGGAAGAGCATCGCGGCCGTCTTCTTCGTCACGTCCCGGAGAGTTGCCTCATCCATGCTGAATTCTCCCGGCGCCATGGTTCACGGACCGCCCGCGATCGAACCGCCGTGCTCCGCGCTCTAGCCGCTCAGGTCCCATTTCCGCCCACGCTCGCGGTCGCGGCTAGGGACAGAGCACCTCGGAGTCGCACGATTCGCAGTCCTCGCCGCTGATGTGCCACGTCTGGTTCATGGTAGTGTAGGCGCCACCATACCCTACGACCGAGGTTTCGCACAATGCTGAACCCGCACATCTTCCGCGCCTATGACGTCCGCGGCCGGGTCGGGACGGACATCACGCCCGACGTCTTCCGGCAGGTCGGACGGGCGTACGGCACGCTGATCCGCCGGGCCCACGGCCACCGTGTTGCGGTCGGCCAGGACAACCGCCTCTCGTCCGCCGACCTGAAGGCCGCCTTCATCGCGGGCGTGCGCGCCGCCGGCGTCTCCGTCGTCGACGTCACGCTCACGCCGACGCCGCTCCTGTACTTCGCCACCGCCCACTGGAGGCTCGACGGCGGCGCCAACATCACCGGCAGCCACAACCCGATCGAGTACAACGGCGTGAAGATGGTGCACGCGGGCGCGGCGCCGCTCACCGAGCACGAGATTCAGTCGCTGGCGCGGATGATCGAGGCGGGGGATTTCGAGACCGGCAACGGCGGGATCGAGACGCGTCCGCCGCGCGACGACTACTACGCAGCCGTCCTGGAGCGCGTGCACCTGGCGCGGCGGCTCACGGTCGTCGTGGACGCGGGCAATGGCGTGGCGGGGCTCTACGGCCCCGAGCTGCTGCGCCGGCTCGGGTGCAAGGTCATCGAGCTCTACTGCGAGTCGGACGGCAGCTTCCCCAACCACCTGCCGGATCCCGAGGACCCGGAGAACGTGCGCGACCTCCAGGCGAAGGTCCGCGAGACGGGCGCGGACATCGGCGTCGCGTACGACGGCGACGCCGATCGCGTCGGCGTCGTGGACGAGCGCGGGCAGCGGCACGAGGCGGACCTGATCCTGATCCTCCTCGCCCGCGATCTCCTGTCTCGCCATCCCGGCGCGAAGATCGTCTTCGACGTGAAGTCGTCTCAGTCCCTGATCGAGGACGTGCGGAAGCACGGCGGCGTGCCCGTGATGTGGAAAACCGGCCACTCGCACCTCAAGCGCAAGATGCGCGAGGACGGGATCCTGCTGGGCGGCGAGGTGAGCGGCCACATGTTCTTCGCCGAGAACTACTACGGCGTCGACGACGGCATCCTCGCCTCGTGCAAGATCATCGAGCTGGCCGCGCGCTCCCGCGAGCCGCTTTCCGCGCTGTTCGACTCGGTGCCGCACCTCTCCGCAACGCCCGAGCTGAAGGCGATGTGCCCGGACGCCGAGAAGTTCCGCGTGATCGACGAGCTGGCGGGCGAGCTCAAGCGCCGCTACGAGGTGATCGACATCGACGGGGCGCGCGTCCTGTTCCCCGGCGGCGGGTGGGGGCTCGTGCGCGCGTCGAACACCAACCCGTACCTCACCCTGCGATTCGAGGCCAGCACCCCGCAGGGGATCGCGGAGATGAAGCGCGTGATCTACGGCGCGCTCGCGCGCTACCCGTTCGTCACGCTCCCCGCTGAATGACGAGCCGACAGGCGGCCAGCAGGCCCGGGACCTGCGGGCAGTCCCGCGGACCCCAGCAGGCGCCGGGATCGAGCAGCACGGCGTCCATCCCGGCCGCGCGGGCGCCGAGCACGTCCACCGAGTAGAGGTCGCCGACGTACACCGCGTCGTCGGGCTCGACCTGCGCCCGCTCGAGCGCGATGCGGAAGATCCGGGGGTCGGGCTTCTCCACGCCCACCTCCGCCGAGTCCAGGACGAACTCGAGATGCCTCGCGAGCCCGAGCTCCGTCAGGATCGAGCGCACCGATCCGTTCGAGTTGGAGATGACGGCCGCGCGGATGCCACGCCCGGCGAGCAGCGTGAGCGCGGCCTCGGCTTCGGGGTCGGCCTGGTGCCACAGACCGACCGGCAGGTTGTAGGTGCGGCGCCACTCGGCCATCGACCGCACCGTCTCTTCGTCGGTCACCCCGAGCCCCTCGAGCAGATACTGCAGGTAGCGCCCGCTCGTCGACCGGCTCTCGGTTGACGTGCCGGGCGCGAAGTGCGCGTCGAGGCGCACACGGGCGCGCCATTCCGCCTCGCGCACGCGCTCGAGCGCGACCGCGCAGCCGCGGACTCGGAGCTGCTCGGCCAGGACTTCGTAGTTCATCCGCAGCAGCGTGTTGCCGGCGTCGAAGAACATCGTTCTGACCGGCCGGGACGCCCTGAGCGGGGTCAGGTGTTCCATAGAGAGCATGGTAGCATCGGGCCGAAAGGAGCGACGATCATGCAACGAGCGACGATCCTCTCCGTCGGCGCGGCGCTCACGCTTGTCGCAGCGCTGGCATCCGCCGGCTCGATCCGGGTGAAGATGGGCGAGCTGCACGGCGGAGGCGGCGTGCCGCCGGGCTGGAAATTCTCGATGCCGGGTGGCGACGCCGCGAAGGGCAAGGAAGTCTTCGCGACGCTCGAGTGCGGGAGCTGCCACGAGGTCGCCGGCGAAGGGTTTGCGGCGAAGGCGACCGACAAGACCGGACCGGCGCTCACAGGCATGGGGGCGCACCATCCCGCCGAGTACTTCGCGGAGTCAATCCTCGACCCGAACGCCGTCATCGTGACGGACGTCCCGGACTGGACCGGCCCGGACGGCCGCTCGAAGATGCCGAGCTACAACGAGAGCCTGACGCTCGAGCAATGGGTGAACCTCGTCGCCTATCTCACGAGCCTCACGGGTGGGCGCCGAGACGGCGGCCATGACATGCCCGCCGGTCAACAGGCGCCGGGCGGCCACGAGATGCACGCCGGTCACGAAATGCACGGACCCGAGCGCGACAAGACGGTCGGCGAGTATCGCGTGCGACTGGACTACATCGACTCCGAGGACGAAAAGCGTCCCGGCTACCTCACGGTCTCGATCTCGGATGCGGCGACGGGACAGGCGGTCCCGTACCTGCCTGTCCGCGTGCGGATCGGCGCGACCAAGTCGGCGCGATCGGTCACGTTGAAGCCGGCGATCGGCCCGGCGGGACCGCAGTACGACGCGGCCGTCCTCATTCCCGACGAGACCGAGGGCCTCACCGTGCTGGTCGGGGCCGCGACGGTCCCCGTGAAGTCGGTCGAGGGCGGCAAGTACCGCACGCCCAGGCAGGTGTCGTTCGAATGGTGATGGCCGCGCGCGGGCGGCCGTCGAGCGAGATCCCACCGCGACTGGCGCTCTGCATCGGCCTGCTCGTGCTGGCCGCTCTCCCGGCGGGCGTCGAGGCGCATGCGGTGCTGGTCAGATCGGCGCCCGAGGCGCGCGCCAGCGTGCGGGTTCCGCCGCGGCGCGCCCAGCTCTGGTTCAGCGAGCGACTCGAGCCCGCGTACTCGACGATGTCGGTCTGGAATGACCGCACGAAGGTTGACTCGGGCGACGCCGAGGTCTCACGCGAGGACGCGCGGCAGCTCTCGGTCGCCCTGCCGCCGCTCGACCGCGGCGTCTACGTCGTGAAGTATCACGTGCTCTCCGTCGACGGTCACGTTGCGGAGGGCGGGTACTCGTTCACGGTGAAGGGCGAGGCCGGCCGGAAGTGACGGCGCTCGCTTTGCTCGTCCGGTGGGCACACCTTGCGAGCAGCGTCGTCCTCGCCGGAACGTTCGTTCTGCTGCTGCTCGCCGGTCGCGCCGCCAGGCCCACGGCGCAACGCTGGGAGCGGGACGCGCTCGCCCTCGCGCGGATCTGCGTCCTGGCCGCGCTCGTCGCCGGCCTCGGCGCGCTCGCCGTCCAGACGGCGCTGCTCGAAGGCCGCGCACAGGCCGCGCTCGACCCACAGGCGATCGGACGCGTGCTGGGGGCCACGCGCTTCGGCAGCGTGTGGATCGTGCGCCAGGGCCTGCTCGCGCTGCTCGCCGCGTTCCTCCTCCTGCCGGTGAGCGCGGTGTCGGGCGCCGACCACATGGCGCTCCGCCTTCACTGCGCGTTGCTGGGCGTCCTCGCGCTCGGCGTGACCTCGTGGGCCGGACACGCCGGCGCCGTCGAGCCCGCCCCGCTGCTCGCGGCTCACGTCGACGGTCTGCACCTCGTGGCGGTCGCCGCCTGGATCGGGGGCCTGCTGCCGCTCGCCCGACTGCTGGGCATGGCCGGACGCGCGGAGGGCGCAGACGCGCGGCCGTTTGCGGTCCTGGCGGCCCGGCGCTTCTCGGCCCTGGCGCTCGCGTGCGTCATCGTGATCGTCGCGACTGGCGCATGGAACGCCTGGAACCAGGTCGGCGGCATCCCCGCGCTCGTGGGCACGCCCTACGGCCGCCTGCTGATCCTGAAGCTCGCGCTGCTGGGACCGATCCTCCTGCTCGCGGCGATCAACCGCCGGCGCCTCATCCCGGCGCTCGCGGGCGACGCGGAGACGGTGGGCCGCCCGGCAATGCTGCGCCTCCGCGCCTCTGTCCGGATCGAGATGCTCCTTGCGCTGGCGATGCTCGCGCTGGTCGCGTGGATGGCCGTCACGCCGCCCGGCCGTCACGTGCAGCCGACGTGGCCCTTCGCCGTCCGGCTGTCGTGGGAGGCGACCGCGAGTCTGCCGGGCGCTCGCCTCCGCGTGCTGATCGGCGGCCTGCTCCTCCTGCTCGGCGGCCTCGCGGTCGCCGCCGGCATGCTGGGCGCGAGGCGGCGGGCCGCGCTTGCGACCGCCGCCGGCGCCGTCACGTTCGCGGCGATCGCGGCCGTGCCGCCGCTCGTCGTGGACGCCTATCCGACGACGTACCGCGGGTCATCCGTGCCGTACCACGCGCTATCGATCGCGACCGGCGCCGACCTGTACGCCCGCGCGTGCGTGTCCTGCCACGAGGCTCGAGCCCACGATGTCACGGGCGCCAACGTCGCGCGCCACACGGCCGGTGATCTCTTCTGGTGGCTCACCCACGGCATCCCGGGGACGCGGATGCCCGGCTTCGGCGCGCGCCTGTCAGAGGAAGCTCGGTGGGACCTCGTCAACTTCCTGCGCGCGAGCTCGGCGGCCGAGCAGGCAGGCACGCTCGGCCCAGTCGTCGACCCGTCGCGCGCGCGAATCGTCGCGCCCGACTTCTCCTACGCGGTGGGACCGAGCCCCGCGCACTCGCTGCGCGAGCTCCGCGGGCGGCGCCTCGTGCTGCTGGTGTTGTTCACGCTGCCGGAGTCACGGCCGCGAATCGCCCAGATCGCCCGGGCGTACGAGGCTCTCGTGGTCATGGGCGCCGAGGTCATCGCCGTACCGATGCGGCCGACCCGCGACATCATCAAGCGGCTCGGCGCCGACCCGCGCATCTTCTTTCCGGTCGTGACCGAGGGCGCGCCGGAGATCGTCCGGACGTACGGGCTGTTCCGCTCGGCCGACGGCCGTCCGCCGCACGTGGAGTTCCTGATCGATCGCGAGGGCTACCTCCGCGCGCGGCTCACACCCGCCCCGGGTTCCACGCCAGGCTTGAGCCCGCTGCTCGCCGAGCTCCAGCGCCTCAACGAGGAGCCTCAGACCGCGGCGCCGCCCGACGAGCACGTCCATTAGGCTCTGGAAGGTCGTGGTGCTCGCCGATCTGGCGCTCCTGATCGGCGTGGGCTTCGGCTACCTCTGGTGGGGCGTCGAGGCGTCGCGGGTGCGCGAGGAGCTGCTGGCCGAGAAGGCGCGGCCCGCGGCGACCGAATGGACCGCGCGCGGCGTCGTGCGCGCCGTGCTGCCGGAGATGAACGTCCTCGTGCTGACCCACGAAGACATCGCCGGGTTCATGCCCGCGATGACGATGGGGTTTCGCGCGGAATCGCCGAAGGTGTACCGGGGGATCGGGGTGGGCGACGAGGTGCGCTTCACGCTCAAGGGCTCCGGGTCAAACGTCGCCATCACGGCCATCGAAAAGCTACAATAGCGAGAGGCTTCCATGATCTGGCTCGTTACCCTGCTCGTCGCCCTCGGCACGGCGTCCCCGGCGACGGCCGCCACGCTCTTCGTCACGAACACCAAATCAGCTTCCGTGTCGGTGATCGATACGGACACGCTCGAGGTCATCGGCACCATCCCGCTCGGCCCGGGCAAGCCCAACCGGATCGTGTTCCACCCGGACGGCAAGACGGCGTGGGTCGTGTACGACAAGAGCCACGAACTCGGGATCGTCGACGCCGAGGCGCGGAAGCTCGTCAGGCGCGTGAAGATCGGCGGCAACCCCTACAACCTCGCCTTCTCGCCCGACGGGGCGCACGTCTACGTGCTCGACTGGAGCAGCGACGCGAGCGACGACGAAGTCATCGTCTACGACATCAAGGCCGAGCGCATCGCCGGCCGCATCGAGGTGTCCACGTGGCCCGCCCACGGGGTCTTCACGCGTGACGGGAAGACCTTCTACGTCTCCAGTGAGACCGCCGGCAACGTCGCGGCCATCGACACCGCGAGCCGGAGGGTCATCGCCACGATGGAGACCGGGGGGGACGCGATGGGCCTCGCCCTCACAGCCGACGGCAGGCTGCTCTACGCGGCGGCGGGCGAAAACCGGCGCCTCGTCAAGGTGGACACGGCCACGAACAAGGCGATCGGCACGATCCCGCTGCCCGGCATCGTCCACGACGCGGTGCTCACGCTCGACGGGCAGTACATTTTCACGACGCTCCGGAAGTCCAACAAGCTGGTGGTCGTGCGGACCGCCGACGATAAGATCGTCGCGACGATCCCGCAGCCGGCCTATCCCGATCTCGTGGTGATGGAGCCGTCGGGTCGGCACGCGCTCGTGTCGAACCGATACGCGAACGCGGTCACCGTGATCGCGCTCGACACGTTCAAGCAGGTGCGCTCGATCCCGGTCGGCAAGGCGCCTCACGGCATGGCTCTGCGTCCCGGCGTCACGCCGCGGGTGTCGAGCCGTCGGGCGGGTTAAGCACCCATCGCGGAAGGGCTACTGAACGAACGAGAACTTCGGCTCTTTGCGGTTCATCGTGAAA
>QHRS01000011.1 GCA_003221435.1 Candidatus Rokuibacteriota bacterium | reverse complement strand
CTTAACTCAAAATAAGCAGGGGTGAACCGTGCCCAAGACGCTCCTCAGGCTCCGGGTGAACGGCGAGGACCACGACGTCGCCGCGGCGACCCATAAGACGCTGCTGGAAGTGCTGCGGGAGGAGATGGGCCTCACCGGCACCAAGCACGGCTGCGAGCTGGGCGAGTGCGGGACGTGCACGGTGCTGGTCGACGGCCAGCCGGTGCTCTCGTGCCTCGCGCTCCCGATCGAGCTGGAGGGCCGGGAGGTCACGACCGTCGAGGGCATGGCCGTCGGCGGCCGGCTCCACCCGCTCCAGCAGGCGTTCGCCGAGCTGGGCGCGGCGCAGTGCGGCTACTGCACGCCGGGGATCCTCCTGACCGCTCGGGCGCTGCTCGCCGAGAACCCCAAGCCCACCCGGCAGGAGATAAGGACGGCGCTCGCAGGGAACCTCTGCCGCTGCACGGGGTACACGAAGATCCTTGACGCGGTCGAGCTCGCCGCGCTCCGCTCGACCGGAGGGGAGCCATGATCGGGCACAAGGAGCGCTTCAGCATCGTCGGCCAGCCGCTGCCGAAGGTCGACGCCTGGGCGAAGGTGGTCGGCGAGACGAAGTTCGCCGATGACCTGTCGCTGCCGCGGATGGCCTACGGCAAGCTCCTGCGCTCCCCCCATCCCCACGCGCTGATCAGGCGGATCGACACGAGCCGGGCGAAGGTGCTGCCGGGCGTCTACGGCGTGATCACCGGGTACGATCTGCCGCGGGTCAAGTTCGGGATCCTGCCCGTCTCGCAGGACGAGGAAGCGCTCTGCACGGAGAAGGTCCGGATGGTCGGGGACGCTGTCGCCGCCGTCGCGGCCGTGGACGAGGAGACCGCCGAGCGGGCGACCGAGCTGATCGACGTCGAGTACGAGGTGCTGCGGCCGATCATGTCGATCGACGAGGCGCTGGCGACGCCGCACGTCCGCATCCACGAGTACGGCGACGGACCCAACGTCCACAAGGCCGTCTCGCTCCAGTTCGGCGATATCGACGCCGCATTCGCGCGGGCCGATCTCCTCCGCGAAGACGTGTTCTTCTTCGAAGGCAACACGCATCTGCCGATGGAGCAGCACGCCGCGGTCGCCTGGTGGGGGCCCGACGGCAAGCTCACGCTCTGGTCCTCGACGCAGACGCCCCACTACGTCCACCGCCTGCTGGGCAAGATCCTCGACACCCCGCAGGCTCACATCCGGGTGATCGCGGGGCGCGTTCGGCGGCAAGCTCGACCCGTTCGCGCACGAGATCGCCGCCTGCAAGCTCTCGCAGCTCACCGGGCGGCCGGTGAAGATCACGCTCACGCGCGAGGAGGTCTTCTACGTCCATCGCGGCCGGCATCCCGTGCTCATGTGGGTGAAGACCGGGGTCACGAAGCGCGGCGAGATCACGGGGATGCACTTCAAGACCTGGCTCGACGGCGGCGCGTACGGCTCGTACGGCGTCGCGTCGACGTTCTATACCGGCGCGCTCCAGACGGTGACCTACAAGGTGCCGGTCTACAAGTTCGAGGGCGCGCGCGTCTTCACGAACAAGCCGCCGTGCGGACCCAAGCGCGGCCACGGCACGCCCCAGCCGCGTTTCGCGCTGGAATGTCACCTCGACAAGATCGCCGAGCAGCTCGGGCTGGATCCGGCCGACATGCGGCGGCGCATCCTCGCCGAGCCGTTCACCAAGACGGCGAACCACCTGACCGTGACGACGATCGGCCTCGGCGAATGCATCGACCGGGTGGTTCAGGCCTCGGGCTGGCGGACGAAGTTCGGGAAGCTCCCGCGCGCCAGGGGGATCGGCATCGCGTGCTCCTCGTATCTGACCGGCGCCGGCACGGCGATCTACTGGAACGACATGCCGCACTCGGGCGTCATCGTGAAGGCGGACCGCAGCGGTGGCGTCGCCGTCCTCTGCGGCGCGATCGACATCGGCCAGGGCTCCGACTCGATCCTCGCCTACCTGGTGGCCGAGGTGCTCGGCATCGAGCCCAAGGACATCCGCGTGCACGCGGCCGACACCGATCTCACGCCGGTCGACCTCGGCTCCTATTCCTCGCGCGTCACGCTGATGTGCGGCAACGCGGCGATCCAGGCGGCCGAACGGCTGCGTGTGATGCTCGTCCGGGCCGTAGCGGCGAAGCTCAGCGTCGCGCAGGAGGACCTCGTGGCGCGCGGGCGGCGCATCGGGTTGCCCGACGATCCCGACAAGTCCGTGACGTTCGCCGAGGCCGTCGTGCTCGCGGAGTCCATCCACGGCGTGCTCGCCGTGCCGGGCTCCTACGCGCCGCCCAGGCGCGCCGGCAAATACAGGGGCGGGGGCGTCGGCCCCTCGCCGTGTTATTCGTACTCGGCCTGTGTCGTCGAGCTCCGCGTCGACCCCGAGACCGGCGAGATCCGGATCGACGACGTCTGGATCGCCCACGACATCGGGCGGGCCCTGAACCCGCTGCTCGCGGAGGGCCAGATCGAGGGCTCGGTCTACATGGGCATCGGCGAGGCGCTGATGGAGGAGCAGGTGTTCCGCAAGGGCCTCCACAAGATTCCGTCGATGCTCGAGTACAAGAGCCCGACGACGCTCGAGACACCCGAGATCCACACGATCCTGGTCGAGACCGACGATCCCGAGGGCCCGTTCGGCGCGAAGGAGGCGGGGCAGGGGCCGCTCCTGCCGGTGATCCCCGCGATCGCGAACGCGGTCTACAACGCGGTCGGCGTCCGGATCGACGAGATTCCGATCACGCCCGACAAGATCCTGAAGGCGCTCGAGCGGAAGGCGCAGGGCAAGACGCCGCGCGTCGGGCCCGAGCGGCTGCCGCTCTTCACGTATCCCGCGCCGCGGATCGTCGAGTCCGCCTTCGGCCAGCCGGCCGACAGCATCGCCGCCCGGCCCTTCGAGAACCCGGCGCGCGCGTGAGATTCCGGGCCCGATAGTCATGCTCAGGCTGCCGCCGTTCGCGTATCTCGGAGCGCGCACTGTCGGTGACGCGCTCCAGTTCATGCGCGATCACGGCGGCGACGCGATGCTCGTCGCCGGCGGGACCGACCTCTATCCGAACATGAAGCGCCGCCAGTTCGAGCCGAGCGTGCTGGTCGGGCTGCGAGGGATCCGGGAGCTCGGCGGTATCAGCGGCTCCGCTGAATCCGGCTTCGCCATCGGCTCCCAGACGACTCTGACGCGGGTGGCCGAGCATTCCGGCATCCGCGACGCGTTCCCCGCGCTCGCCACCGCGGCCGGTCTCGTCTCGTCCCCGCAGCTCCGGAACATGGGAACGATCGGCGGCAACGTGTGCGTCGATACGCGCTGCAACTACTACAACCAGACGTACCAGTGGCGAAAGGCGATCGGCTTCTGCATGAAGAAGGACGGCGACATCTGCCTCGTCGCGCCCAGCAGTAGGCGCTGCTGGGCCGTGTCCTCGTCCGACACGGCGCCCGTCCTGTGGAGCCTCGGCGCCCGGGTGCGGGTGCACGGGCCGGGCGGGGAGCGGGTGATCCCGATCGAGACCCTCTACCGGGACGACGGTATCGACTATCTCGCCAAGCGGCCTGACGAGATCCTGACCGAGATCGTGCTGCCGCCCGTGAACGGGACGCGGTGCGCGTACCTGAAGCTCCGCCGCCGCGGGTCGTTCGACTTCCCCGTGCTGGGCGTCGCGGTCGCGCTCCGCATCGACGGCGATCGCGTCCTCTCCGGCCGGATCGTCCTCGGCGCGGTGGCCCCGCAGCCCCGCGAGGCGCGGGAGGCGTCCGCGCTGCTGGCCGGGCACCGGCTGACGCCGGAGCTGATCGCCGCCGTGGCCGAGGCAGCCTCGAAGCCTTCGAAGCCCCTCGACAACACCGACTTCACCCATCCCTACCGAAAGAAGATGACGCGGGTCTTCGTGACGCGCGCCCTCCGACGCCTCGCCGGGCTCCCCGACAGCCCGCGTAACGACGCGGAAGTGGCAGACCGGTGAGCCTCGGCGAGCGGATCAGGCAGCTTCGGGCGGAGCGGGGGCTACAGCAGCGGCAGTTGGCCGAGAAGGCCGACCTGACGCCGAGCATGGTGTCGCAGATCGAGTCCGGGCGGCTGACGCCGTCGCTCCACACGCTCGGGAAAGTTGCCGCGGCGCTCGGCGTGTCGATCGCGGCCCTCTTCGACCAGGAGCCGCAGGGGCGCGTGCAGGTGACGCGCAAGAAGGCCTATCCGGTCGTCAGCTTCGACGGCGTAGGCGAGAAATGGGCCGTGCTCGGCGCGGGGCTCTTTCAGGGCAAGGTTCGGGCGGTGGTCTCGACGCTCCCGCCGCGCGCGGTCGGGGTCCGCACGGACACGGTCGTGATCGAGCCGGGACAGATGAAGCTGTTCTACGTCATCGACGGCAAGGTCGTCCTGCTGTATAACGGCGAGCGCCACGTGCTCGAGGCGGGTGACAGCGCGTACCTGGACGGCGGCACCCCGCACGGGTGGGAGAACCTCGGCGCGAAGACCGCGAAGGCCCTGTGGGTCATCCTCGGATAGGAGAGAGGCGCATGGAGAAAGAGCTCGTTCACTACGAAACCGACCGGGGTGTCGCGGTGCTGCAGCTCGACGCTCCGCCCGCGAACACCTACACGTACGAGATGTTCCGCCAGCTGGACGAGGCGATCCTGCGCGCGCGGATGGACAACGAGGCGCAGGTGATCATGCTCCGGGGCGCCGGCGAGAAGTTCTTCTCGGCGGGCGCCGACATCAACATGCTCCAGAAGGCGGACCCGACGTACAAGTACTACTTCTGCCTGCACGCGAACGAGACGCTGCTCCGGCTGGAGAAGACGCCGAAGCTCGTGATCGCCGCCCTCAACGGCACCGCGGTCGGGGGCGGCCTCGAGATCGCGATGGCCTGCGACATGCGGATCGCGAAGCGGGACGGCGGCAAGATCGGCCTTCCCGAGGTCTCGCTCGGCGTGCTGCCAGGGACGGGCGGCACCCAGCGGATGGCCCGGCTGATCGGCAAGGCGCGGGCGCTCGAGCTGATCGCCACCGGCCGCACGTTCGCCTTCGACGAGGCGCTCGAGATCGGGCTGATCACCCGGATCATCGACGGGCCCGACTTCCACAAGGCCGCGCTCGAGTACGCCCGGCAGTTCTTGCCGCCGAACAAAGCCGCGAAGGCGATCGGGCACATCAAGCGCTCGATCCAGTCCGGCGTGGAGATGGACCTCTACGACGGCCTCGCGCTCGAGCAGGAGCTGCAGATCCAGCTCTTCAGGAGCGAGGACGCCCGCGAGGGGCTCGACTCCTGGGTCGACAAACGCGTTCCGCGCTTCAAGGGGAAATGAGATGACCGTCAAGATCGCGACCTGGACCGACTGGACCGACTACTTCGAGGCGTGGAAGCGCGAGATCGGCATGGTCGGCGACCACATCGGGCAGTACCGCTTCGAGGCGCTCTTCGGCGAGACGCACCCGGAGGTCGAATTCGGGGACTTCAAAGGCGAGCACAAGTGGGAGACCGTGCTGGAGATCCCGGACCAGCGCATCCGCGACGCGTGCGAGTACCTCATCGCCGTCCAGGGCGACACCGAGTTCGCGTCGGTCGAACAGCAGCGCCAACTGTACGACACGGCGCCGTCCGACTACGACTTCCGGACGCTGGCGCGGGTGAATCGCGAGGAGATGCGACACGGCTACCAGATGGCCTATCTCCTCGTGCATTATTTCGGTGACTCGGGCCGGCGCGAGGCGCAGAAGCTGCTCGAGCGGCGGGCGTTCAAGCGGAGCCGGCTGCTCGGCTCATTCAACGAGGACGTGGACAACTGGATCGACTTCCTCGTCTTCACCCAGTTCATCGACCGCGACGGCAAGTTCCAGCTCAAGATGCTCTCGCGCTCGGCGTTCTCGCCGCTCGCGCGCAGCATCCCGCCCATGCTCAAGGAGGAGTCGTTCCATCTCGGCACGGGCAACGACGGCATCAAGCGCATCATCCGCGCCGGCAAGGTGCCGATCCCGCTCCTGCAGAAGTACTTCAACAAGTGGCTGGCGACAGCGTACGATCTCTTCGGCGTGGACCATTCAGGCTCGGCGCAGTGGTCGTACGTCTACGGGCTCAAGGCCCGGTACGATGAAGCGGAGAACCCGGCGCCGGCCGACCGCACCCAGCTCAACGAGCACGCGCGCGGGCTGTTCGTGGCCGAGGTCCGCGCGCTGGTCGAGTCGGCGAACCGGCTGATCCCGGAGGGAGAGCCGCGGGTGACGATACCCGACGTCCGCTTCAACCGGAAGATCGGTGGCTATGCGGGCCAGCCCTGGTCGGTCGACGGCCGCCTGCTGTCGCCCGAAGAGCATGCGCGGCACCTGCGCGAAGTGCTGCCGCAGCCCGAGGACGTCGAGCTGGCCAACTCGTTCATGAAGGAAAGAGACTGGATCGCGCCGAAGAAATCCGATGACTCCCCGTCGTAGGCGCATCGGCGACGCGCGAGGGCCGATCACCGTGCGGCACCAGATCACGCGAGATCACCCGGGAGTGCCGAGAAGAGACTTTCTCCGTGTCGCGGGGAGAACTCTGGGCGTGGCAGCGCTGGCGCCGTGGCTGACGAGATGTGCAGCAGGGGAAGGCAGCCGTCAATATGGATGGGAAGGCATACGCGGTATCAGCAAGGGGCGCTACCGCGTTCAGGTTTGGGAGCCCATCGGCGGGCACACCATCCCAACCTTCTTCGTCCTGCTCACGAAGGCGAGTGAGCCCCAAGCGACGATCTTCGAGCCGTACGGAGTGACGAATTACGGCGAAGTGGAGAACTTTGAAACCGTCGTGAACGAGCTCAGGGCGAGATATCCGAATCTGCGGTCGAGCGAGCTCGAGGTCGAGCCCATCGTCGCCAACAACGCGACGGTCGGCTACGCCATCAAGACCAGGAACCTCGAGTCTTATGTGAACTACGACAAGAGAGCCGCGCAGTACGTGGTGAGATTGAGCGGGCGCGGTAAGAGGCCACCCCACCCAACGGGCGGAGCGGGCGGCGCCGCCGCCGGACGCTAGCCCCGGGGTGCCCTCACAGGAGAGAACGATGGCGATCACGGTGCTGCAGCCCAAAGGCGTCAGTCAGCCGCTCGGGATGTACTCGCACGGCATGGAAGCCAACGGTCTGGTCGTCGTGGCGGGGCAGGTAGGGGTGAAGCCCGACGGTGGGCTCGCCGGCACCGACGCCGGCTCGCAGACCAAGCAGGCCTTCGCCAACGTCGCCGCCGTCCTGGGCGCCGCCGGCTGCCGCATGCGCGACATCGTCAGACTGCAGACCTTCCTCACCAGCGCCGACGACATTCCGGCGTTCATGGCGGCTCGCCAGGATGTCTTTCCGGTGTACTTCCGCGACGGCGCGTACCCGCCCAACACGCTGCTCGTGATCTCCCGTCTCGTCCGGCCGGAGCTCCGAGTCGAGATCGAGGCGATCGCGATCAAGCCACCTCGCGCGGCCTCGAAGCCGCAGACGCGACGCGCCAGGCCGGCCCGCCGCCCCGCTCGCCGGCGCTGAGCAGGTCCGGCCGCTCTCACGTGTTCAACGTCGCGACCCACTTCGTCGACCGCCACATCGACGACGGGCGGGGCGACTCGATCGCCTTCCACTGCGAGGATCGCGCGCTCACGTACCGCCAGGTGCAGGAGCTGGTCGGCCGCACGGGCAACGTGCTCCGCGACCTCGGGGTGGAGATGGAACAGCGGGTGTTGATGCTCTGTCTCGACGCGCCGGAGTTCATCGGCACCTTCTGGGGCGCCATCAAGATCGGCGCGGTGCCGATTCCGCTGAACACGATGCTGCGCGCGGCCGACTACCTCTACTTCCTCGAGGACAGCCGAGCCAGGGTCATCGTCATCTCCGCACCGCTTCTGGCCGAGGTCGGGTCGGCGCTGGGCCGGGCGACCTACCTGCGGCACGTCCTCGTCGCCCGCGGCCATCCCGGCCCGTACCTCTCGTGGGACGATCGGGTCGCGAACGCGTCGGCAGCGCTCGAGGCCGCGCCGACCTCGCGCGACGACGCCGCGTTCTGGCTCTACTCGTCGGGATCGACCGGTGCCCCAAAGGGGGTGGTCCACCGGCACCACGGCATGATGGTCTGCACCGAGACGTACGCGACGCAGGTCCTCGGCATGCGGGAGACCGATCGGGTGTTCTCAGCGGCCAAGTTGTTCTTCGCGTACGGCCTCGGCAACGCCGGCTACTTCCCGATGGCCGTGGGCGCCGAGAGCGTGCTGTATCCGCACCGACCGACGCCCGAGGCGGCGTTCGAGGTGATCACCCGCCACCGCCCCACGCTCTTCTTCGGCGTCCCGACGCTCTATGCCGGCATGCTCGCGGTGAAGGAGGCGGAGCGGCGGTTCGACCTCAGCTCGCTGCGCCTGTGCGTGTCCGCGGGGGAGGCCCTGCCCGCGGAGATTTACGCGCGGTGGCGCGAGCGGTTCGGCGTGGAGATCACCGACGGGATCGGCACGACCGAGACCCTGCACGTCTTCCTCTCGAACCGGCCCGGCGCGGTTCGCCCCGGCTCGTCCGGTCTCCCGGTGCCGGGGTACGAGGCGATCATCGTCGACGACGCGGGGCTGCCCGTGGCGCAAGGGGAGATCGGCAATCTCCGCGTGAAGGGCGATTCGACGATGGCCTGCTACTGGAACAAGCACGAGAAGACCAGGGAGACGCTCTACGGTCACTGGATCCAGACCGGTGACAAGTACTATCAGGACCGTGACGGCTACTTCTGGTACTGCGGGCGCGCCGACGACATGCTGAAGGTCGGCGGCATCTGGGTCTCACCGGTCGAGGTGGAAGCCGCGCTCGTCGGCCATCCCGCGGTGCTCGAGGCGGCGGTCGTCGGCCAGGAAGACAGCGATCGGCTCATCAAGCCCAAGGCGTTCGTCGTGCTCAAGGAGGTGGCGAGCGCGTCCCCCGAGCTGGGCGACGAGCTGAAGCGCTTCGTGAAGGACCGTATCGCGCCCTACAAGTACCCGCGCTGGGTCGAGTTCGTCCCCGAGCTGCCGAAGACCGCAACCGGCAAGATCCAGCGGTTCAAGCTCCGCGCCACATGAACCGCGACTGACGTGGCCGGCGGGGGGCTCGAAGCGAGTTCACCGGAGCGGCTCCGCGAGCATCAGTGGCGACGGTTCCGCGCCCTCGCCGCCGAGGTCTTCCCAGCCAATCCTTTCGTGGGGCGGAAATGGCGCGCAGCGGGGGTGAGCCGCGTCGAGGACCTGGACGGGTGGGACGCGTTCTACCGCCTGCCGTTCACGCACAAGCAGGAGTTCGTCGAGGACCAGGCCGCCGCGCCCCCGTTCGGGACGAACCTCACGTACCCGCTCGATCGCTACATCCGCGTGCATCAGACATCGGGCACGACGGGTGCGCCGATCCGCTGGCTCGAGACCCGGGAGTCCTGGGAGTGGTGGGCGCGCTGCTGGGAGGCCGTCTTCCGCGGGGTCGGTGTGACCGCCGGCGATCGCGTCTTCTTCCCGTTCGCCTTCGGACTCTTCATCGGCTTCTGGGCGGGGTTCGAGGGCGCGCGCGCCCTCGGGGCGCTCGCGATTCCCGGGGGCGGCCAGGATTCGCCGACGCGGCTCCACACCATGGAGGCGCTCGGCGCGACCGCGCTCGTGTGCACCCCGTCCTACGCGCTGCACCTGATCGAGGTGGCCCGCGAGCGCGGCCTCGACCTGGCGAAGTCGCCCGTGCGCATCACCGTGCACGCGGGCGAGCCCGGCGCGGGCATTCCGGCGGTGCGCCAACGCATCGAGGCGGGGTTCGGCGCGCGCGCATTCGACCACGCCGGCATGACGGAGGTCGGCGCGTACGGGTTCGAATGCCGGTCGCAGGCGGGCCTGCACGTCAACGAGGCGGAGTTCATAGCTGAGGTGATTGATCACGCCACGGGTGCGCCGGCGCGCGAGGGCGAGCTGGTGCTGACCAATCTCGGGCGCGCCGGCTCGCCCGCGATCCGCTACCGGACCGGCGACCTGGTACGCCTCGCGACCGCCCCGTGCGAGTGCGGGCGGACATTTTTGCGCTTGGACGGCGGCATTCTCGGCCGCGTCGACGACATGCTCATTGTCCGTGGCGTCAATGTCTTTCCGGCTGCGATCGAGGGCATCGTGCGGCGGTTCCCCGAGGTCGACGAATTCCTGATCGAGGTCTACACCCGCGGCTCGATGGACGAGGTTCGTCTCCTGATCGAGCTGACCGGTGCCGCCGACCTCGGCCGCGTCCAGGCCGAGCTTCGCGCGGCCCTCGGCATTCGCGTTGAGGTGGTGCCTGTGCCGCGCCGGAGTCTGCCGCGCTACGAGCTGAAAGCCCGCCGCCTCATCCGCCGCCAGGCCGGGTGACGCGCCGCTTGGCCACCACGCGAGGCTGGAAGACCGAAGGAGGGAAAGAGAGCCGATGCCCCGCCGGCTAGGACGTGCGCGCCTCGATCGCGGCGAGGATCGCGCGGTCGAGGTACCTGAGAGATCGACGGAACACCCTCCTCACTCGCGGACGTTTGTTCTGGCACGCCAGTACGGCATCGCGATGTCACGTTGGCGGGAGCGCCGGCTC
>QHRS01000010.1 GCA_003221435.1 Candidatus Rokuibacteriota bacterium | reverse complement strand
CGTCTTCGGATCGAGCGCGCCTTCCCGGTAGTACACGCCTGCGAATTCCTTCATGGCTCCCATGCGAGCACCTCCTTCGGTCTGGTCAGGGGCGAGCTTACTTCACTTCGCGCGTGTCCGTGCGCGTCACGACGTCCTCGTCGTTGGACGAGTCGCGGTCGTTGTTCGTCGCCGTGACCGTGATCGTGTACGTGCCGGGGAAGTACGGCACCGCGACGACCGTCGTTCCCGGCGCGAGCGGGTGGATCGGCCCGTCGTTGACCCGGTAGGTGCCGGTCGCCTGCGGGCTCTCCGGATCGAACAGGGTGATCATCCAGACGCCCGGCTCGAGCCGCGTGCCCTTCCCGGCGTACTCGATCGTGAGGTCGGGCGGTGTCGGGTCGTCGTCGACGATCGTGCGCGTGTCGACGAGGGAGAGGCCGGCGGGGCCGGTCACCTCGATGCGGTGGACGCCGAGCGTCGCCGGAACGGCCACATCCGCCACGCCCGGCCCGAACGTCCTGGGCGGGCCGCCGTCCACCGTGTACGAGCCGCGCGCCTCCGCCTCCACGCCCGTCAGCTGGATCGTCCAGACGCCCGGATTCCGGTCGGTGCCGCCCCCCGTCCAGTCGAGCTTCAACTCGGCGGCGGCGGCGAACACGGGCGCCGCCAGCAGCAACAGCCCGGCCGCAAACCGGGCGGATGCGCCGGGCGCGACAGTGGCGCCACACGCCCGCCCGCGTGGTCGGCTTCCGGCGGAGCGACGGGCCTCAGCCACGGGTCCGCACGTGCCCGTTGCGGGGCAGGCTCGCGAGCACCGCCGGTGCGGCCCGGTCGCGCTTGTAGACGGTGAACCCGATCTTTCGCGAGAGCCGGTGGTCGGAATACAGCCGCTCGGCGGCCCGGAACGGGTCGTGGCCTGACCCGCGGAACAGGAACGTGAAGAACGAGATGTCCACGAGCATCGAGTGGATCCAGTCGATGTCGTGCGAATAGCCGGCGACGAAGCGCGCCCGCGTTTCCCAGAGGAACCGCCGGGCGATCTGGGAGGTGACGAACCGGCAGGCGCCGAAGATGAAGCCCTTGCCCTCGGCGTTCGCGCAGGCCGTCATGATCGCCGCGAGCTTGATCTCCTCACGCCCGACGCCGTAGATCTTGCCATCGCCGCCGTGGGCGGCGATGTAGCAGTAGCCGAAGCGGCGGTCGCGGACGAAGTCCTCGAGCAGGAGCCGAAGGTCTTCCTTGGCGTTGAACTGCCGGTAAACCATCGCCACGTCCATCGCCTCGGTCATGCCGTGGAAGAACGGCCGGACGGAGATCTCAGGGCGGAGGTACTGGCCCTTCTCGTCCCAGGTAGACTCGAGAATGAGGAGGCGGCGCCCGTTCACCACGGTGCCGGCAATGATAGCACGCCGCGGAGGGCGCACGGTTTGGCCCAGTCTAGACTCATCCAATTGGCTCTTTACATTCTGACAAATCCGTCGAAAATGGCTGGGTGGGGGAGATGGTGCACATCCCGATCGACCGGTCGAAGCCGATCCCGCTCGCGCGCCAGATCCAGGGACACCTCGAGCGGCTGATCCAGGAGCGCATGCTGACGCCGGGCGTGAAGCTGCCCGCGACCCGCGAGCTGGCGCGGGACCTCGGCGTGAACCGCGCGACGGTGGCGCTCGCGTACGACGAGCTGGTCGCCGCGGGCCGGGTGCGCGCCCATGTCGGACAGGGCACGTTCGTCGCCGGACCGATGGATGTCCCCGGAGAGTCCGCCGTGGACCCCGCCCCCGCCCGCGAGGTCGCCGCGCGGGTCGCCGTCGACTGGTCGGGCCTCCTGTCCCGGGGCGCGCAGATCGTCGCGGGTGACCTGGAACGGCGCCGGCTGCCGGCGCTCCCCGCGCCGCCTCAGGGTCTTATCTCCTTCGCGGGGGGGATGCCGGACAGCGCGATGTTCCCGACGGAGGCCTTCCGCCGCGTGCTGAATGCGGTCGTCCGAGAGGAAGGGCAGGAGCTGCTCCAGTACTACCCGGTCGGTGGGTACCCGCCGCTGCGCCGCTTCCTCTCGATGTACCTGCTGCGCTCCGGTGTCGAGGCCCGCCCGGAGGAGATCCTGATCGTCAACGGCTCGCAGCAAGGCTTCGACCTGATCGCGCGCACGCTCCTCGATCCGGGCGACTGCGTCGCGATCGAGCAGCCGACGTACCCGCGGGCGATGCAGGTGTTCCGGTCGTTCGGCGCTCAGCTCGTCCCGGTCCCGCTCGGCGACGATGGCCCGCGACCCGACGCGCTCGAGCGCGCGCTCGAGCGCCACGCGCCGAAGTTCTTCTACTGCCAGCCGAGCGCGCACAATCCGACCGGGCTGACCATGAGCGCGGACGCGAGGCGCCGGCTGCTCGAGATCGCCGCGCGCCATCAGGTGGCGATCGTCGAGGACGGCTTCGACGGGAGCCTCTGCTACGGCCCGCGGCCGCCGGCCCCGCTGAAGGCCCTCGACCGGCAGGGGCTCGTCGTGTACATCGGGACGTTCTCGAAGATTCTGTTCCCGGGGCTCCGCCTGGGCTGGCTGGTCGCGCCTCGGGCAGTGCTCGATCGGCTCGAGGCCGCCAAGCAGATCGCCGACATCCAGACGAGCGCGCTCATCCAGGCCGCCGTGTACCGTTTCTGCGAGCGGCGCCTGCTCGAGCGGCACCTCGCCCGGATCGCCGAGGAGTACGGGCGGCGTCAGCGCCGGCTGCTCGAGTCGCTGACGCGCCGCGTGCCGCGTGACGTCACGTGGACGGACCCAACAGGCGGGTTCTCGCTGCTCCTCTCGCTGCCCGACGGCGTCGACTCGACGGCGCTCCTCGGGCGCGCGGTGGCGCGCGGCGTGTCCTTCACGCCGGGGCCCGCGTTCTTCGCGGATCAGGGGGGCGAGGGACGGCTGCGGCTGTCGTTTTCGTCCGTGCCGGTGTCCCGTATCGACGAAGGCGTCCGGCGGCTGGCGGACGTGATCCGCGACGCGCGCCGCCGGACCGCGCATCGCGTGGAGGCCGAGCGCGCCGCGGTGCCGCTCGTATGAGGCGCGTGGCCGCCCGGCGGACCGCGCATCGACCGCTGTCACTAGGAGGCTCTCGGAGAACTCCAGTTCGAGCGCCGGCTTTGCCGGCGCCGTTTGGGGAGCCGAGCGGTTCGCGGGGCTGGGGCCCCGCACCGCGCAGGCGACCACTCGAGCGAAAACCTCCGATGGACTAGCGTGCGGAAGGAGACAATCATGAGTGAGACGGACGGGCTCAGGATCGCGGATCGCAAGCACATCGGCCTGGCGGAAATGCTCAAGGGCGGTGTGATCATGGACGTGACGAACGCCGAGCAGGCAAAGATCGCCGAAGACGCGGGCGCGGCGGCGGTGATGGCGCTCGAGCGGGTGCCGTCCGACATCCGGCGCGACGGCGGCGTCGCCCGCATGGCCTCGGTAAAGAAGGTCAAGGAGATCCAGGCCGCGGTGACGATTCCCGTGATGGCAAAGGCGCGGATCGGCCACTTCGTCGAGGCCCAGATCCTCGAAGCGCTCGGTGTGGACTATATCGACGAGTCCGAGGTGCTCACGCCGGCGGACGAGCACTTCCACATCGACAAATTCGCGTTCCGTATCCCCTTCGTCTGCGGGTGCCGCGACCTGGGCGAGGCGCTTCGCCGGATCGGCGAGGGCGCGGCGCTGATTCGCACGAAAGGGGAGGCGGGATCCGGCAACATCGTCGAGGCCGTGCGCCACATGCGGGCCGTCGTGGCAGGCGTGAAGCGGCTTCACGCGCTCGGCCGCGAGGAGCTGATGACCGAGGCCAAGACCCTGGGCGCGCCGTACGAACTGGTGCGCTGGGTGTCGGCGCACGGCCGGCTGCCGGTCCCGAACTTCTCCGCGGGAGGCATCGCCACGCCGGCCGACGCCGCGCTGATGATGCAGCTCGGCGCCGAGGCGGTCTTCGTCGGCTCGGGGATCTTCAAGTCGTCCGATCCCGCGGCGCGCGCCCGGGCGATCGTCCAGGCGACGACGCACTACAAGGATCCAGACGTGGACCAGAGGGTGGTAGCCTGCGCCGTAGCCGAAGGCGAGGCGAGCCGATGAGTCCTGATGCTGCGGGGGGGTCCGGTGTGAGCCGCAGCCGAAGGCGAAGCGAGCCGATGAATCCGAGACGGCGCGAAGCGCTGTGAAGATCGGCGTGCTGGCCCTGCAGGGTGACTTCGCCCTGCACACGCAGGCACTCGAGCGCTGCGGCGCCGAGCCCGTCCTGGTGCGCAAGCCGGAGGAGCTGGCCGACCTCGACGGGCTGGTCATCCCCGGCGGGGAGAGCACGACGGTGCTCCGGCTCATGGACGCCTGGAACTTCGTCCCGGCGATCGAGAAGTTTCACGCCGCCGGCAAGCCGATCTTCGGCACGTGCGCGGGGTTGATCCTGCTCGCGCGGGACGTGTCGAGCCCCTCGCAGTTCTCGCTCGGGCTGATCGACGTCGGCGTCGAGCGCAACGCGTACGGCCGCCAGCGCGAGTCCTTCGAGGCCCTGGCCACGGCGACCCTCGGGGGGACACCCGCGCAGATCGAGCTGGTGTTCATCCGGGCGCCGCGGATCCGCCGGATCGGGCCGGGCGTGCAGACGCTCGTCACGCACGCCGGCGATCCGGTGATGGCGCAACAGGGAACGGTGCTGGTCGCCGCATTTCACCCCGAGCTCACCGCCGATCTGACGGTCCACCGGTATTTCTGTGAGCTGGTCAGGTCGGCCCGACAGAGGACACCCTGATGGCGTGGACTCCACCCCCGGCCCGACCCGGTCACCCGTACTACATGCACGACGCGATCTACGCGCAACCCGGCGCGCTCCGCCTGGTGTTGCGCGGCAACCGCGAGGCGCTCGTCCGCGCCGCGGCGCAGCTCCGGGAGGCCGAGCGCGTGCTCCTCGCCGGGATCGGCACGTCGTGGCACGCCACGCTGGTCAGCGAGCTGCTCTTCGCGCACGTCGGCCGGCTCGGCCACCGCGTCCGCTCGGTGCATTCGTTCGAGCTGGCGAGTTACTGGCCGGGTCCCGGGCCGCGCACCGGCGTCGTCCTCGTGAGTCACCGCGGAACCAAACGATACTCGCTGGAGGCGCTTGGGCAAGCCAAGGCCGGCGGCGACGTCGCGGTCGTGATCACGGGCAGGGGGAGCGGCGACGGCCTCGCGATCGCCGATCACGTGCTGCGGACGGTGGAGCAGGAGAGCTCCAGCGCCCACACGATCAGCTATACCTGCGCGATCGCGCTGCTCGCGGCGCTCGCCGCGGAGATCGGCGGTGACGAAGACGTCCCGCGCGCGCTCGAGGGTCTCCCGGACCACCTGGCGCTGCTCCTGGGCCAGGAGGCGTGGGAGGACCTCGCGGGCCGGTTCAAGGACCGCGCGCGCTACTATTTCGTCGGCGGCGGGCCCAATACGGCGACGGCGTACGAGGCCGCGTTGAAGATGAGCGAGGCTAACCACGCGACGGCGCTCGGCTTCAACTCGGAGCAGTTCCTGCACGGGCCGTGGTGCGCCCTCGAGCGGGAGGACGTGCTCTTCCTGATCGCGCCGCCGGGCCGGTCCTACGAGCGCTGCCTCACGGCCGCGCGCGCGGCCCGCGAAATCGGCGCGCCGATCGTCGCGATCGTCGAGGACGGCGACCGCGACATCCGGTCGCTCGCGGCGGAGACGATCGTGCTGCCCAGGATCCCCGAGCTGCTGTCACCGATCCTCACGATCGTGCCGTTGCAGCTCTTCACCTACCATCTGGCGCTGCTCCGTGGGGTCAACCCGGACACGATGCGGGCGGACGAGCCCGATCACGGGCGCGCCCGACGCTTGATGGCGCTCTGAGCGCGCGAGCCGGGGATGCGTCGGCGGCGCCGGTATCATGACGTGGTGGATCGTGGGGTCCTCGGCGCGGCGCTCGGCCTCGCGCTCCTCTCTGTCGGCGGATGCGCCGCGGCTCCGACGTCGTCCGGGATGGAGAGCCCCTCCCGGGTCCGCTGTCTGAATCGGCCGGCTCCGGGCGCGCCGAGTGAGGGGACGCGTCCCCTGGTGTTCCTCTTCTGCATCCAGAGCCCTTGAGACCACCGGCGCGCTCCGCCAGAGCCTCATCATGTCGCAGGGCTCGCCGTCCGATCTCAGCGGTCATCACCGTGGTGGCGCTGTTCTTCGTCATGCCGGTCCTGACACCCTGGTGGCGGCGGATGCACGGGGTGCCGGCTGGGGCGCCGGCGCCGCACGAGACCTGAGCCGCGCCGCCCCGCGCTGAATGGCGTCCCTCCTCGATCTGGAGTTCTGGGCGCGCTGGGTCGGGATCGTCTTCACCAACCTCCTCCTCTCCGGCGACAATGCGCTCGTCATAGCGCTGGCCGTCCGCAGGCTGCCGCGGCACCAGCGGCTCCTGGGCCAGATCTGGGGTACCGTGGGCGCGCTGGCGCTGCGGCTGGCCTTCATCGCGATCGTCAGCTTCCTCCTCACGGTCGCGCTCCTGCAGTTCGCCGGCGGCCTGCTGCTGATCTGGATCGCGTGGAAGCTCGTGCGCCAGGAGACGGGCGTGGAGGCGGAAGAGCGCCATGGCGCGTCGTTCTGGGAGGCGATCTGGATTATCATCGTGGCGGACGTCACGATGAGCCTCGACAACGTCCTCGCCATCGCCGGGCTCGCCCGGGGCGACCTCAGGCTCATCGTGTTCGGCATCGCGTTGTCGATGCCGCTGGTCGTGCTGGGCGCGAGCGTGCTCGCGTGGCTGATGAACCGCTACGTGTGGATCGTCTGGATAGGGGGCGGCATCCTCGGATTCGTCGCCGGAGAGATGATCCTGAAGGACCGCATCATCGTCGGGAGGCTCGGGCAGGCGCTGGCCGACCTGCTGGACCGTTTCCTGCCGAGCGCGCTCGGCGTGTTGATGACGGTGATCGGCTGGTGGGTCGCGCGCGGCGGCGGGGCGCCACGGCGATAGTCCAGGGAACTGTCCTTGCAATTCGGCGGGGCGTTCGCTATAGTCCTCTTCGTATGGTTCGCGTGACCTCTCGGGTACTGTTGCTGGGAATCATTCTCCTGGCGCTGCCGGACCTGCCCGGAGCACCCGCGAGGTAATTCTAGACGTCGGGTGCCGCGGGCAGGATCGGGCCCGTGGCTCCCTCAGGATGTGGGCCACGGGAGACGCCCCGTGGCCATTTGTTTTTTGGGGGATGCGCTTGATTGCTCACGCAGTGCGAAGCGGAGGGACGTCGACAGCGTCCGGGAGAGCGACGAACGTTGACACCTCTGAGCGCCATCTGCTAGTCTCGAAAGACTTTTTCTACATTCCGCACCGGGGAGCTGTCCCCATGGCGAAATACGTGTACTCCTTCGGCGCCGGCAAGGCCGAGGGCTCTTCTCTGATGCGCAACCTCTTGGGCGGCAAGGGGTGCGAGCTCGCGGAGATGACCAACCTCGGGATTCCGGTGCCGCCCGGGTTCACGATCACCACGCAAGCGTGGGCGCACTACAGCGGCGGCGGCCGGACGCTTCCCGAGGGGCTTTGGGAGCAAGCTTGCGCGGGCCTCGAGAAGCTCGAGCAGGATACCGGGCTCGGCTTCGGGGATCCCAAGCGCCCGCTGCTCATGTCGGTGCGCTCGGGGGCGCGCGTCTCGATGCCCGGCATGATGGAGACCATCCTGAATCTCGGGCTCAACGACGTGACCGTCGAAGGGCTGGCGGCGCGCACCCGGAACGATCGCTTCGCCTGGGACTGCTACCGGCGGTTCATCTCGATGTTCGGCAGCGTGGTGCTCGGCATCCGGCGCGAGGCGTTCGATGAGCACCTCACCGCGGTGAAGGTCCGGCTGGGCGTGAAGACCGACCCCGAGGTGCCCGCCGACGAGCTGCGCAAGGTGACGCAGACCTTCAAGGACGTGGTGAGCGGGCGCACCGGCGCTCCCTTCCCGCAGGACCCCACGGAGCAGCTCCGCCTCGCCATCATGGCCGTGTTCGATTCCTGGTCCGCCAAGAAGGCCACCGAGTACCGGCGCATCCACGGCATCCCCGGCGACTGGGGCACGGCCGTGACCGTGATGGCGATGGTGTTCGGCAATCTCGGCGAGACGTCCGGGACCGGGGTCGGGTTCACGCGCGATCCGCGGACGGGCGAGCGGTGCTTCTACGCGGAGTTCCTCGCCAACGCGCAAGGCGAGGACGTCGTGGCGGGAATCCGGACGCCGGAGCGGATCGAGACCCTGCGGGAGCGCATGCCGCGCATCTACGACGAGCTCCTCGCCATCGCCGAGCGACTCGAGCGGCACTACAAGGACATGCAGGACATCGAGTTCACGATCCAGGAGGGGGCGCTGTACCTCCTGCAAACGCGGTCCGGCAAGCGTTCGGCGCGCGCCGTGGTGCAGGTGGCGATCGATCTCGTCCGCGAGAGCGTGATCGACCAGCACACGGCCCTGCTCCGGGTCCCGCCGCGCGAGCTCGGCCAGCTCTTTCGTCCCGTGCTCGACCCGAAGGACAAGGCGGGCGCGCTGGCGGAGGGCCGGCTGCTCGCCCGTGGCCTGGCCGCGGCGCCGGGCGGCGCGGTGGGACACGTGGTGTTCAGCGCGGATCGCGCCGTCGAGCTTGCGCGGGACGGCCAGCAGGTGATCCTCGTCCGGCCGGAGACGTCGCCCGAGGATGTCGCGGGCATGTACGCCGCGGAGGGCATCGTCACCGCGCGGGGCGGGCGCACCTCCCACGCCGCGGTCGTCGCTGTCGGCATGGGCAAGTCCTGCGTTGTCGGCGCCAGTGACGTGGTGGTGCACGAGGAGCGGGGCGCGTTCGAGGCGGGCGACCGCATCGTGCGGGAAGGCGACCTCATCTCGATCGACGGGGACACCGGCGAGGTGATCGTCGACGCCGTGAAGCTGATCCCGCCGCTCCTCAGCGACGACGCGGTGAAGGAGTTCCTCGCGTGGGCGGACACGTACCGGTCGCTCGGCGTGCGGGCGAACGCCGACACGCCGGAGGACGCCCGCAAGGCTCGGGAGTTCGGCGCGGAGGGAATCGGGCTCTGCCGCACCGAACACATGTTCTTCAAGCCCGACCGGATCCCCATCGTCCGCGAGATGATCATGGCCGGAGACCCGGCCGCGCGGCGGGCGGCGGTGGCCAAGCTTCTCCCCGTCCAGCGCGACGACTTCATCGGGATCTTCCGCGCCATGGACGGGCTGCCCGTCACCATCAGGCTCCTCGACCCGCCGCTCCACGAGTTCCTCACGACGCCGAAGGAGTACCGGGAGATGATCGAAGAGCGCGCGCGGCTCGATGCGCTCGGGGTGAACCCCGAGCGCCAGCGCGCCCTCGAGGAGAAGATCGCGAAGATCGAGTCCCTCCGCGAGGCCAACCCCATGCTCGGCCACCGGGGCTGCCGGCTCGGCATCACGTATCCGGAGATCTACGGCATGCAGGTGCGGGCGATCATGGAGGCGGCCTGCATCGTCGCCGAGCGTGGCGTGAAGGTCGAGCCCGAGATCATGATTCCGCTCACCGGCACCGTCGGCGAGATGCGGCTGACCTACGCGAACACCAAGAAGGTAGCCGACGGCGTGCTCGCGGAGTTGGGCGTGGCGGTCAAGTACCTCATCGGCACCATGATCGAGGTGCCCCGCGCCGCCCTCATCGCCGACCAGATGGCGCAGGACGCGGAGTTCTTCTCGTTCGGCACCAACGACCTCACACAGATGACCTTCGGCTACAGCCGCGACGACGTCGCGAAGTTCCTGCCCGACTACCTGCAGAAGGGGCTGCTCCCCCACGACCCGTTCTCCGTCCTTGACCAGGAAGGGGTGGGCGAGCTGATTCGGATCGGCATCGAGCGGGGCCGTCGGACTCGCGCGGACCTCAAGGTGGGGATCTGCGGCGAGCACGGCGGCGAGCCCTCCTCGGTCGAGTTCTGTCACCGGGTGAACATGAGCTACGTGTCGTGTTCGCCATTCATGATCCCGATCGCGCGGCTGTCCGCGGCGCAGGCGCGGATCAAGGCGCGCCTCGCGTCGGAGGGGACCGCCAATGCGTGACTTCGAGGGCGTCTTCATTCCCGTCCCGACGCCGTTCCGCAACGACGACGTCGCGGTCGACGGGCTCCGGACGAATTTCGAGCGCTGGAACCAGACCGCGCTCGCGGGGTACGTCGTGCTCGGGTCGACGGGCGAGTTTCCGATGCTGTCCGAGGCCGAGCGCGAGCGGGTGCTCGTCGCGGCGCGCGAGGCGATCCCGCGCGGGAAGGCCTTCGTCGCGGGCACCGGGGCGAATTCGACCCTGCACACGATCCGCCAGACGAAGCGGGCGGCCGAGATCGGGGCCGATGCGGCGATCGTCATCACGCCCCACTACTTCACGAAGGGGTTCTCCCAGACGGCGCAGACCCGCCACTACCTCGCGGTCGCGGACGCCTCGCCGATCCCCGTCCTGATCTACAACTTCCCGCTGAACACCGGGATCAACCTCGAGGCGGATACGGTCGCGAGGATCGCCCAGCATCCGAACGTCTGCGGCATCAAGGACTCGTCGGGCAACATCCCGCAGCTCGCGCAGATCATCGATCAGACGCCGAAGACGTTTCATGCCCTGGTCGGGGCGGCGGCGGCGCTCCTGCCCGGCCTCGCCATCGGCGCGTCGGGCGGCATCCTGGCGCTCGGGGTCATCTCGGCGCGGGAGTTCTGCGAGGTCTTCGCCCTGGCGAAGGCGGGCCGCTGGGCGGAGGCGCGCGAGCTCGCGAGCCGGATGATGCCGGTCGATCGCGAGGTGCCGGGGCGCTACGGCATCGGCGGGCTCAAGGCGGCGCTCGACCTGCAGGGCTTCTTCGGCGGCCCGTGCCGCCAGCCGCTCGGCACGCCCGACGGCGATGCGATCGAGGACATCAAAGAAGTGCTCGCGACGGGAGGTCTGCTGTGAAACTCTCAGGCGCCCGCATGTTCCTGGAGTGTTTGAAGCGGGAGGGCGTGGACGTCCTCTTCGGCCTCCCCGGCGGCGCCGTGCTGCCGATTTACGACGCGCTCTACGACTTCGAGGGGCTCCGGCATATCCTCGTGCGGCAGGAAGCCGCCGCCGGTCACGCGGCGGAGGGCTACGCGCGCACGACCGGGCGGGTCGGCGCCTGTCTCGTGACCTCGGGCCCCGCGGCGACCAACCTCGTGACGGCGCTGCAGGACGCCATGATGGACTCGATCCCGATCGTCGCGTTCACGGGGCAGGTGCCGACGCACCTCATCGGGAACGATGCCTTCCAGGAAGCCGACAACGTCGGGATCACCCGCCCGTGCACGAAGCACAATTTCCTCGTCAAGGACGGCAAGGACCTGCCCATGATCATCCGCGAGGCGTTCCACATCGCCTCGACCGGACGGCCGGGCCCGGTGCACGTCGACCTGCCGAAGGACGTCCTCGTCAAGGAAGCCGAGTTCGCCTGGCCGGGGACCGTCCACCTGCGCTCCTACAACCCGACGTACGAGGGCCACCCGGGGCAGATCAAGCGCGCGGCGCGGGCAATGATGCGCGCGCGCAAGCCCGTCCTCTACGTCGGCGGGGGCGCGATCTCCTCCGACGCGCACGCGGAGGTGAAGCGGCTCGCGGAGCTGACGCAGATCCCGGTCACGACGACGCTGATGGGTCTCGGCGCGTTTCCGTCGGAGCACCCGCTCTCGCTCGAGATGCTCGGCATGCACGGAACCTATTACGCGAACATGGCCGTCCACGACTCGGACTGCCTGATCGCGGTCGGTGCCCGGTTCGACGACCGGGTGACGGGCAAGGTCGAGCAGTTCGCGCCGAACGCCGAGATCGTCCACATCGACATCGACCCCTCGTCGATCTCGAAAAACATCAAGGTGGACGTGCCCATCGTCGGCGACTGTCGGCGCGTGCTGGCCAAACTGATCGACGCCATCGAGGAGGACATGCGCGAGGAGATCCCGTCGGAGGTGACGACGGCGCGGAGGCAGTGGCACGCGCAGCTCGCCGAGTGGAAGGCGAAGTACCCCCTCCGCTACGAGTGGGACGACGAGGTGATCAAGCCGCAATACGTGATCCAGGAGATCTCGAACCTGACGCAGGGCGAGGCGCTGATCGTCACCGGCGTCGGCCAGCACCAGATGTGGGCCGCGCAGTACTACAAGTTCAAGCATCCGCGCGCGTGGTGCACGAGCGGCGGCCTCGGCACGATGGGCTACGGCCTGCCGACGGCGATGGGTGTCGCCGCCGCGCATCCGGACCGGCTCGTGGTCAACATCGACGGCGACGGCTCGTTCGTCATGAACAGCCAGGAGCTGGCGACGTGCTACGAGTTCCGCCTGCCGGTCAAGACGATCATCCTCAACAACGGCGGGCACGGCATGGTGCGGCAGTGGCAGGAGATCATCTACGGTGGCCGGTTCTGCGCGATCGATCTCTCGGCCAGCCCGGACTTCGTCAAGCTCGCCGACGCGTACCGGTGCGTCGGCATCCGTGCGACGAAGCCGTCGGAGGTGGTGCCGGCCCTCGAGAAGGCGTTCTCGACCCCGGGGCCGGTCGTGGTCGACGTGTGGGTCGAGAAGGACGAATGGGTGTTCCCGATGGTGCCGGCGGGCGGCGCCAATAAGGACATGATCCTCGACCGGCCGAGCCGCGCGACCAAAGAGAAGGCCGCGAAGTCACAGACAGGCTTTTAAGAAATGAGCAACGGAAACGGCGGGGAGCCTCGCAAGCATACGATCGCGGTGCTCGTCGAGAACAAGTTCGGCGTGCTCTCGCGCGTGGCCGGGCTCTTCTCGGCGCGCGGCTACAACATCGAAAGCCTCTCCGTGGGCGAGACGCTCGATCCCACGGTGTCGCGCATGACGCTGGTCGTGCGCGGCGACGAGTTCGTGATCGAGCAGGTGACGAAGCAGCTCCACAAGCTCATCGACGTGATCAAGGTCAACGACCTGACGGACGAGAGCCATGTCGAGCGCGAACTGGTGCTGATGCGGGTGAACGCCGAGCCGCAGCACCGCACGGAGGTGCTCCGCACGGCGGACATCTTCCGCGCGCGCGTCGTCGATGTGACGCCGCTGAGCTTCACCCTCGAGGTGACGGGCGACGAGGAGAAGATCGAGGCGATGATCGAGCTGTTGCGGCCGATCGGCATCCAGGAGCTGGTCCGGACGGGGAAGGTGGCGATCTCGCGCGCGCCCAAGACGCGCGTGAAGAAGGTCGAGGACAAACGGCGCGCGCCGCAGTCGCAGGACCCGCGCGTCGTCGGCTTCGCCGACTAAACACGGAATCGCCCGGAAGGGCGCAGAACACGAGGAAACCATGCCGGCACGGATCTACTACGATCACGACGCGGATCTCGGGCTGCTCAAGGGAAAGACGATCGCCATCATCGGCTATGGGAGCCAGGGGCACGCGCACGCGCTCAACCTGAGGGACTCCGGGCAGGCAGTCGTCGTGGGCCTGTACAAGGGCTCGAAGAGCTGGGCGAAGGCCGAGAGGGACGGGCTCCGAGTGGCGACGGTGCCCGAGGCGTCCACGATGGCCGACATCATCATGATCCTCCTCCCGGACCAGACGCAGCGGCAGATCTACGAGGAGCAGATCAAGGGCGGGCTCGGGAAGGGCAAGATGCTGATGTTCGCCCACGGGTTCAACATTCACTTCAACCAGGTCGTGCCGACGCCCGACGTGGACGTGACGATGATCGCGCCCAAGGCGCCCGGCCACATCATGCGGGATCTGTTCACCCAGGGGCCGGGCGTGCCCGCGCTCGTCGCCGTGTACCAGGACGTGTCGGGCAAGGCGCGAGACGTGGCGCTCGCCTACGGCAAGGGGGTTGGCTGCACCCGCGCCGGCGTGATCGAGACGACCTTCAAGGAAGAGACCGAGACGGACCTCTTCGGCGAGCAGACGACGCTCTGCGGCGGGGTCTCGCACCTGATCAAGGCGGCGTTCGAGACACTGGTCGAGGCCGGCTACCAGCCCGAGATCGCGTACTTCGAGTGCATGCACGAGCTGAAGCTGATCGTCGATCTCTTCTACCAGGGCGGGCTCGCCTACATGCGGTACTCGGTGTCCGACACCGCGGAGTACGGCGATTACACGCGCGGCCCGCGCGTGGTGAGCGAGCAGACCAAGTCCGTGATGAAGGGGATCCTCGCCGAGATCCAGAACGGCACCTTCGCGCGCGAATGGGTGCTCGAGAACCAGGCCAACCGCGCCGGCTTCCTCGCGATGCGCAAGCGTGACGCCGACCACCCGATCGAGGAAGTCGGCAGGCGCCTCCGTGCCATGATGAGCTGGATCAAACCGCCGAGAATGGGATGAAGGTGAAGATCGCGCGCGAAGGGATTCCCTACGTCGCCGTACCGGGCGCGATCGCACTCGGGCTGATCGCGATCGGCAGGCGGCGGACGGCGCTTCCCTTCGCGCTGGCGTCGCTGGCGTCGCTCGGGTTCTTCCGGGATCCGGACCGGACGGCCCCCGAGGTGGCCGACGCCGTGCTGTCGCCCGCGGACGGCCGCGTGATCGAGATCGCTCGGATGACCGACGCGTTCGTGGGCGACGCGCTGCGGGTCTCCGTCTTCCTCTCACCACTCGACGTGCACGTGAACCGCGCGCCGATCTCGGGTCTGGTGACGGCCAGGCACTTCGTGCCCGGCCGCTTTCTGCCCGCATACAAGGCGGATGCGCCGGCCGTCAACGAGCGGTGCACGCTCCACCTGCAGGGAGAGAAAGCGCGCGTGACCGTGATCCAGATCGCGGGCGTCCTGGCCCGGCGCATCGTGTGCCGGGTCTCGCCCGGCGACAAGCTCGAGGCCGGGGAGCGGTTCGGGCTGATCCGCTTCGGTTCCCGCACCGACGTGTGTGTCCCGCGCAGCACGGACATCCGCGTGCTCGAGGGCGACCACGTCAGAGGAGGAGAGAGCGTGATCGGAGCGCTCCGATGATGCGCCGGCGCAGTATCGGCCCCCGAGGCCGGCGGTGGCAGGAGCTCCGCGCCAAGCGCGGGCGGAGCATTTTCCTCCTGCCGAGCCTGCTCACCACGGGGAACCTGTTCTGCGGGTTTCTGGCGATGATCCTCACCGCCGAGCACCGGTACGACCACGCCGCGCTCGCGATCTTCATGGCGATCGTCATGGACATGCTCGACGGCCGCATCGCCCGTCTCATGAAGGCGACGAGCCAGTTCGGCGTCGAGTTCGACTCGCTCGCCGATGTGGTCTCGTTCTGCGTCGCCCCGGCGTTCCTGCTGTACACGTTCGCGCTCTCCCGGCTCGGGCGTCCGTCCTGGCTCGGCGCGTTCCTGTTCGTGATCTGTGGCGCGCTCCGGCTCGCGCGCTTCAACGTGCATACCGGCACCGGCGACCGCCGGTTCTTCATCGGCCTGCCGACGCCCGCCGCCGCCGGCCTTGCGGCCGCGACCGTGCTGCTCTTCGCGAGCGAGCCGCTCGCGCGCTGGGGACTGGTCGCCATCAGCGCGGCGACGTACCTGGTCGCGCTGCTCATGGTCTCCACGGTCCGTTACTGGAGTTTCAAGGAGGTCGAGTTCGCGCAGCGGCGGCCGCTCCAGGCACTGCTGATCGTCGTGCTCGCCGTGATGATCGTCGCGACGCACCACGAGATCTTCCTGTTCACGCTGTTTTCGATCTACGTGCTGTCAGGCCCCGTGCGCCGCTTGATGGTGGGCCGCGCCGAGGCGCCGGCGACGGCGGAGGCGGATCGTAAGGACTCCAAGGGGGTAAGCCACAATGCATGAGAATCGAGTCGTCATCTTCGATACCACGCTGCGGGACGGCGAGCAGGCGCCCGGTTTTTCGATGAACACGATGGAGAAGCTGGAGATGGCGCGGCAACTGGCGCGCCTGAACGTCGACGTGATCGAGGCGGGCTTTCCCATCTCCTCCGAAGAGGACTTCGAGGCGACGCGCGAGGTGGCGAGGCAGGTCGGCACGCTCGAGGGCGCGCCGACGATCTGCGGCCTCTCCCGGGTCGGCCTCGGCGACATCGACCGCTGCTGGGAGGCCGTCCGCCACGCCAAGAAGCCCCGCATCCACACCTTCGTGGCCACTTCCGACATTCACCTCAAGTACAAGCTGCGGAAATCGCGGGCCGAGGTGCTGAAGGCGTCGGTCGAGGCGGTGCGCCACGCCCGCGCGTACTGCGCGGACGTGGAGTTCTCGCCCGAGGACGCGTCGCGCTCGGACTTCGACTACATGTGCGAGGTCCTCTCGGCCGTCATCGAGGCCGGCGCCCGGACGATCAACATCCCCGACACGGTGGGATACGCCGTGCCCAAGGAATGGGGTGAGCGAATCGCCCGGATCCGGGAACGGGTCCAGGGCATCGAGCAGGTCGTCCTGTCCGTCCACTGCCACAACGACCTGGGACAGGCGGTCGCGAACTCGCTCACCGCGCTCATGCACGGCGCGCGGCAGATCGAGTGCACGATCAACGGCATCGGGGAGCGGGCCGGCAACGCGTCGCTGGAAGAGATCGTCATGGCGCTCAAGACGCGTACGGACTACTTCGGCCTGGAAACGCGGGTCCGCACCGAGGAGATCTTCAAGACCTCGAGGCTCCTGTCGCATATCACGGGGGTTCACGTCCAGCCGAACAAGGCCGTGGTCGGCGAGAACGCCTTCGCGCACGAGGCCGGCATCCATCAGGATGGCGTGCTGAAGGAGAAGCTCACCTACGAGATCATGCGCCCCGAGGACATCGGCCGGCCGTCGAACAAGCTCGTGCTCGGCAAGCACTCCGGCCGCCACGCGCTGGCGGCGCGACTGAAAGACCTCGGCTTCGAGCTCTCGGGCGCCGAGCTGGATAAGGCGTTCAAAAAGTTCAAGGACCTCGCCGACCGGAAGAAGGAGG
>QHRS01000077.1 GCA_003221435.1 Candidatus Rokuibacteriota bacterium | reverse complement strand
CACGGTCTATGTGGGGGGCGATTTCTCCAACGTGGGCGGCCGGTCGCGGATCGGCTTTGCTGCGTTGGACGACACTGTCGGAGCCGCCACGGAATGGGACCCGGGCGCGAACCAGATCGTTTGGTCGTTGGCGGTGAGCGGCACGACGCTCTATGCCGGAGGCTGGTTCAAGGGCATCGGCGGCGTCGCGGCGTCCAGTCTCGCTGCCATCTCCTCTTCCGAGCTGGCGCTCCCGCCGACCTCGCTAGCCCTGGCACAGAGCGCTCCGAACCCGGCGCGGTCGACCGCGATCGTCCACTACGCTCTGCCCTCGGCGCTCCCGGTCACGCTGAGCGTCTTCGACATCCAGGGCCGCCGGATCGCGACGTTGCTCGACCACCAGTTGCAGCCCGCGGGGGACCATGACGTGCTCCTGCAGGCCGATCGCTGGCGACCGGGCGTTTACTTCTACCGCCTGGAGGCGGCCGGGAAGGTCGCAACGCGGAGAATGATCGTAGTCAGGTGAGCCTGCGCGGGGGATGCGGGATCCCCCCGACTGCCTGTCCCGATGCTCCGTGGCTTTTTGGCGCCGCTCCCCGTATTCTCCGCCGCCGATGCTCAACTGGATTTGGGCCGCCTTCTTCCTCATCGCCTTCGCCGCCGCCATCGTCCAGGCGGTGGTGTTCGGCCGTCCCGAGATCTTCCACGACGTCGTCGGCTCGCTGTTCGACTCCGCCAAGACCGGCTTCGAGATCGCACTCGGCCTCACCGGGGTGATGAGCCTGTGGCTCGGCCTGATGCGCATCGGCGAGAAGGGCGGCGTGGTCGAGGCCATCGCGCGCGCCGTGGGTCCGCTCTTCCGCCGCCTCTTCCCCGGCATCCCCGACCGTCACCCCGCCTCCGGGGCCATCGTGATGAACCTCTCGGCCAACGTGCTGGGCCTCGACAACGCCGCCACACCGCTCGGGCTCAAGGCCATGAGCGAGCTGCAGACGCTGAACCCGACGCCCGACCGCGCCACGGACGACATGATCATGTTCATGGTCATCAACGCATCGTCTGTGACGGTGCTGCCGATCTCGATCTTCACGTTTCGCGCGCAGCTCGGCGCCAAGGATCCGACCGACGTGTTCGTGCCGATCCTGATCGCCACCTACTGCAGCACGATGTGCGGGCTGCTGGTCACGGCCGCCGTGCAGCGTCTCAACTTGTGGAACCGGGTGGTGATTGGCTGGCTCGCGCTGCTCACGGCGTTCGTGGGCGGCATGGTCGCCTATTTCGCGCGGCTCGACGCAGATGCGGTCGGCCGCCAGTCCGCCCTGCTCGCCAACGCTCTCCTGCTCGGCGTCATCGTGCTGTTTCTCGGAGCCGGCGCGCGGCGCAGGCTTCCACGTTGCGATCGGCATCGTGCCGTATCTGGTCGCGATCCTGGTCGCAGTAGGCGCGCTGCGCGCGAGCGGCGCGCTGGATGCTGCGCTGGGCGCGATCCGGCAAGCTGTCAACGCCATCGGGCTCGACGCACGCTGGGTGGACGCCATGCCGACCGCGCTCATCAAGCCGCTCTCCGGCGGAGGCGCGCGCGGCTTGATGGTCGAGACCATGAAGACGCTCGGCCCGGACTCGTTCGCAGGGCGTCTGGCGTGCGTGATCCAGGGCAGCACCGAGACGACGTTTTATGTGCTCGCCGTCTACTTCGGCTCGATCGGCGTCAAGAACACGCGCCACGCGCTGGGGTGCGGGCTGGCCGCCGACGCGGCGGGAGTGCTGGGGGCGATCTTCGTCACATACTTGTTCTTTCGCTGAGGCGGGGGCGGCGTGGGCCGAGCCGCGCTAACGGATCCGGACGATCGGGCGCGTCACAACGCGCTGGCCGGTGGCGAGGCGCAGAAAGAAGACCCCACCGGCGAGCCGCTCTCCCCCCTCGCCCTGCCCGTCCCAAGTCTCCGCGTGCTCTCCTGCGGGCAGAGTGCCGCTTCTCAGCACCCGCACCCGGCGCCCCGCCACATCGTAGACGACGAGCGAGACGCGTGACTCCCGCGCCAGACCGAAGAGGATCGTGACCGGGCCCGCCGCCGGGTCCGGCGCGGGCGGAGCGAGCCAGTCCGTGGGAGATGGTCCGGCGGAGACGTCCGTGATGCTGAATCCCGCCGGCACACCCTGCCAGTAGGCCACCGCCGCCGTCGAGCCGGGAAGGATGTTGATCGCGAGGTCGGGATCCGCCGACTGCCTGAGCCGCACGGACTGGAGCACAACTGCCACGGGTTGATTGCAATCGGCGCAAGCGCCGGTGCCGGTCGTCTTGCTGCTGTTGATCCCGACTGCGATCAGCACGTACTCCTGCCCGGAAGTGAGGGCAGTGGTCGACGTCGCAGCGGTCAGACGGATGCGTTCTTCATTGGGCGGTCCACCGGGTGCCGGGTAGTCGACGCCCGGGCACAAAGAACTTTCTCCGACGTCTGGACACCCGAAAGACCCGGTGCCGGAAAAGCTGAGCGCCCCGCTCCGACAGCCGGTTGGAGACTCGAAGCGCCACCACTGCGGCAGCGCGACCCCGAGGTTGCCCACCACCTCCAGCTCGGCATCGAAGCCGATGAGCGAGTTGACCCCCGCCGGAGCCCGGATCGAAGCGACGAGCGTGCGAGTGCCCGAGTTCGTGTTGCAGGCGAAGCTCTTCGTCGTGCTTCCGGCCCCGCCGCGGCAATCGTCCCATGCCAGGCGGAGGTCCACGATGTCCGCTGCGCGCGCCGTATTGTTGGCGGGCGCGCCATCGCACCGCGGCGCGGTCTGCGCGGAGCGGCGGGCGCAGATGGCAGCGGTCAGGGCCGAAAGGTCATTGACCGTGAGGAAGCCGTCACCGTCGAAGTCGGAACGCTGGTGATAATCGAGGCAGATGGGAGGAGTACTGCAATCGCTGAGCCACAGAGATTGGTCTTCGAACCGAACCCCGTTGATCCCGTTCTCGTCGAACGCCGCCACGCGCACGACGCCGAGCTGCACGGGTGGATCCGTCCCGATCTCGGCGCGGATCACGCCGCAACCGCTCTGGGCCCCTTCGGCCGCGTTGCGATTCCCGACGCACCCCATCACCACGAACCGCGCCGTCCCCGAGCCGTCCGTCAGCGCGCTCACGGTGCCGGGGCTGCACTGCTCGAGGGTGACACCGGGATAGGTCTGCTGCGAGCCGATCGTGATCTGCGCGCACCCTCCAAAATCGATCAGGACCTTGGCACCCGCGATGGGCGCGTTCAAGGCGTCCCGGACGACAACCTGGAAGTACCCGGCGGGATCCGGCGTGTCTCCGGTTTTCCCTACCAACGCGATGACCGGCGGCAGCGTCGAGTTGGCAGGGCTCGGCTGAGCTTGAACCCCGGGCGCGGCAAGCGCCGGCGCGACGATCATCGCCACGACCATGAGACGAGCGGACATGTGGCACCCTCCTGCAATGAGGCCCGCAGCCTTCGCGGACTTGGTCCGCGAAACCTTCACCGAGGTCAGGGACCACCCACGCCGCTGACAGGGCGGGGAGTTCCTTCTCTCACCCATCGAGTCTGCGGCCGGGGGGTTGAGGCGGGATTGACCAGGAGCCTCAAGCCGTTGTCGGGACAGGTGGTTGGAACCGGGGAGCTGCGCGCGAAACCCCCAGGGGAACGCCTCGATCCCCGGTCCTGGAGCCGAACAGAGCCGGCGTCGGCCCCGTTCCCTACGGCGCAGCCACCACCGACTTGAGCCAGCGCTCGACCCGCTCCGCCTCGCGGTCGTGCAGGCTCGAGCACTCGTCCATCGCGTCGGCCATCCGCCGCAGCGTCGGCTGGATGCCCGGGCGATTCCGCTTGGGATCCGAGAAGAACGCCTTCAGCTCGGCTTCGCGATCCTTCGCGCACCCGCCCGTCAGGGACAAGTTCCGAGCTGCGAAATTGGGCGGCATCTTCGACACCAGCTCGTCCCAATGGGCGAGCGCCCACCTCATCATCTCTTCCGAGAACATGCCGCCTCCCCCACGACCGCTGCCCACCGAGAGGCCGTCCTCTCGCATCGCTCCGGGGATGACCAGCGTCTCCTGCGGGCGCAGCGGGCCCTTGAGCGTGTACTCGAGCGCGGAGGCGCGCAGGGACGTGTCGCGGAACGAGCCCATCCCGGCCAGGTAGAGGCCGCGGTCGCTGGGGAGCGTTGCTGTCTCGAAGCGCCTGCGATAGTCCTCGAACATCGCGCGATCGCCGCGGCGCGCGCCCAGAACGATCCCGACATCGACCAGCGAAGGCGGCACGGAGGTCGGAGAGTTCCGATAGCCGCGACTCAGGCTCTCCGCGTACGCGAGCACCTGAGTGCTGCCGCCGGCATCGCCCAGCACACGCAGCAAGAGCGCGCGGCTGGTCGATACGCCGGGCCGCTCGCCGGGACGCGGCACGAGCCCCAGCCGGCGCAGCGGCGGGTCGAACGTTGTGCGCACCCAGGCGGCGAACGCCGCCGACGACGTGGGCGTTGTGAGCGCGATCCGCGTCTCGTCCAGCGCCTCCATGTCGGCGCGCAGCACCTCGGGCTCCGGATCACCTGACATCGTCGCGATCATCTGCAGGTGGCGATCGCCGTGCTCGCCGCCCGCGCGAAGCTGTGCCGTGAGATTGAAGATCACGTCCATCCGCTCGCGCGCTGTGAGCGAGCCGCGCGCGGCCCCGGTCAAGGCGTCGCGCATTCCCTCCGGCACCCGCCAGCGGTAGTAGCCGGAGGCGCCGGCATTGGGCATGACCCAGGCCGGGATCGCGGCGGTGCCGAGATCGGCGACGGTGTCGGGACGGGTGAGCCACACGCGGAGCGTGCGCAGCTTGTCGCCGGCCGGGTAACGCAGCGAAACGGGGATGCGCCACAGCGGGGTCTGCCCCGGGGCCTCGCCCACCGTGAGGAAGCGTCCCTGCGACAGCTTCACCTTCCCACCGCCCGCCGGCTCGAGCGTGACCAGCGGAACCCCGGGCTGATCGAGGAAGCTCGCCATCGCCCGGTCGACGTCCTCGCCGGACTGCTTGCCGATCGCGAGCCACAGGTCGCGGCCCTCGGCATTCCCCCACTCGTGCGCCTTCAGGTAGTCGAGCACGCCGGCGCGGAACTTCTCGGGCCCGACCCAGCCCTCGAACATCGTGAGCACGGCGCCGCCCTTGTTGTAGGTCAGCTCGCCTGCTGTCTCTCCCAGGGTCATTGCTCCCACGATCTTGCCGCGCATCTCGCGCGTCGAGGGCCGGGAATCGGTGGTGAATGCGCGCTGGACGCCGAACAGCGCGTTCACGCCCTGCCGATCGTCCGGGTAGACGTCGTCCATCGTCTTGTCCGCCATCCAGGTGGCGAACGACTCGTTGAGCCACAAGTCGTCCCACCACTTCATGGTCACGAGGTCGCCGAACCACTGGTGCGCCATCTCGTGCGCCATGACGCTGAAGACGCGGGTGCGCTGCTCCGCGCTGGCGGTTGCGGGATCGACCAGCAGCGCGCGGTCGGCGAACACGATCGCCCCGGCATTCTCCATGGCTCCGAACAGGAACTCCGGCGCCGCGATCAGGTCGAGCTTCTCGTACGGGTAGGGCCGGCCGAAGTAGCGCTCCAGTGACGCGAGCAATTTGGGGGCTGCCTGGGCGGCGTCGGCCGCCAGAGCGCTCGCGCCCTGCACCGTGATGACGCGGCCCGGCACCGACATTCCGACGATCGGCACAGCATCGAACGGACCCACGGCGATCGCGACCAGGTACGAGGGAATCGGGCGTGTCGGCTGGAACACAACGACCTTGCTCGCTCCCGCGGGTGACTCGCTCGCGACCGGGGTGTTGCCCACCGCCATGTCCGCCGCCGGAACGCGCAGCGTCATGCGCCACGGGATCTTGAACTCCGGCTCGTCCCAGCACGGAAACGCCTCGCGCGCCTCGGTATCCTCGAATTGCGTGAAGAGATAAGAACGCCCTCCCGTCATCACTTTGTAGAGCGAGATCGCCCGCACGTTGTAGCGATTGTGAAACGCGAGATCGAGCGTGTAGGTGCCGGGCGCGATGGGCGCGGCAAAGCGGAGGCGGACCTGATCGGGATCGAGCGGCTCGATCGCGGACGGCTTCAGCGTGCCCTTGGAGCCATCGAGCGTTGCGCTGTCGACGGTCAGGCTGCGCGCGTGAAAGCGCAGAGTGTCGGTGGCCTGCTTCACATCGAGCGTGATGCGGGCCGTTCCCGAGTAGTCCGGCTTCGAGGGATCGCATGTCAGGTCCACGGACTCGGCGGTGGGCATCGCCGAGTGATCGAGGCGCGCTGGCGCCTGCTGCGCCCGAGCGGCGTGGGAGGGTGCGAGAAGGAGCACGCTGGCCAATGCGACGAGCGGGGCGCAACGGGGGAATGCGCTCATCCAGACCTCCAGGAAGGCACGGTGACGGACAATGACCGAGGGACGGTACGGAAGAATAGCTCAGCGCCCGCGGGCGGTGTAGGAATCTCTTTCGCCTGAAGGCCCGGGCAGAACGTTCACGCCGCGTCGACGCCGCCGGGAGGCGCAGATATGCCGGCGCTCGATCCCGGCGCGCCTACTTCTTCTTCCGCTTCCCCGTCGCGACCGGCGCCGGGAAGACGTCGAGATCGCGAGCCGAGACGACATCGCCCTTGTAGCCGTGGCGCACCTCGTGCACGAGATCCTCGTCGGTGGCGCCCCAGTAGAGCTGGTGATAGAGCACCAGGAGCTTGGGCCGCGCCCACTTCGCGATGCCGGCGAGCTGCTCCGTAGATGTGTGCGCGTCCGCGTGGTAGCGCTGCCACACCGCCGGCCGGTCCCGAAAGCGATCGGCGGAATAGACCTCGTGCACCAGGATGTCGCAACCGTCGCAGGCCTGGACCACGCCCTGGCCCGGGCGGGTGTCACCCGAAATCACGATCACGCGGTCGCGAGCCTGGAAGCGGTATCCGAATGCGTATTTCCAGTTGGCGTGGGGGACCGCGAACGCCTTCACGGTCACGTTCGAGTCGCGGTAGACCTCGCCTTCCTTGATCTCGTGGGCGTTCACCTGGTAGCCGTCGCTCTTCTCGGGCTCGAGTCCCCCCCGCCGAATCTGGATGTCTTCGGCGTAGGCTTCGAGCAGATGATCGGTCATGGCCTTGATCCCGGGCGGGCCGTAGACCTCGAGCGGATCGCGGCGCCCCAGCACCCAGGGCGTGAGCATCAGGTCGGGAAGCCCCACGGTGTGGTCCGAGTGAAGGTGCGTCACGAACACGATCGAGAGCCGGTTGGCCTCGAGCTCCGGGATGCCGCGCTGCGCAGCTGCTGCGGCACGGCGCACGACGCCGGGGCCACAGTCCACGAGGTAGGCGCGGCCGCCGGTCACGACCGCGACCGCTGGGCCCGAGCGCTCAGGATCGGCGTTGGGCGTGCCTGTGCCGAGGATCACGACGCGCGTTCCGGGCGATGTGTCGGGCGGCGAAGCCGCGGGCGCCGGCATGGCGCCGAGCTGCGCGAAGAGAAATGCTCCGGCCGCGGCGCGGGCGACACGCGTGAAGGACGGGACGGGGACCGGGCTCTTCCTCATTTCCCAGGCAGTATCGGCCACGAAGACTCCGATGTCGTGTCGCCAGATCCGCCAGTTCGAGCGCTGGATTGTGAGCGAACGAAAGCCTTGTGGCCCTCGGACTGTGGCGCTAAAATGACTGTAAGAGCCTTGTTTTGCTAAGTAAAAGGAACATAGCGCCTCATATGGGCATGGCGCAAGCGAAGAGGGTCACATGAACACACTCGATGCCGAGGGCGCCGCCCGCCTGCTCCACGTCACCGTGAAACGCGTGCAGGCGCTCGCCAGGCAAGGCCGGCTGCCGTCCGCCCGGGTCGGGCGGAAGTGGCTGTTCCGCCGCGAGGACATCGAAGCGCTGCTGGGTGGCCGGGCTCCGGTCGCTCCGGTGAAATCCTTCGTGATCAGCGCGCGCAACCGACTCCGCGGGGAGGTGGCCGGCATGGTGGTCGACGGGCTCATGGCCGAGGTGCGTCTGCGAATTGGCGACCAGGAGCTGGTCTCCGTGATCACGCGTTCTTCCGCGGAACGCCTTGCCCTGAAGGTCGGGGACGACGTCGTAGCTGTGATCAAGTCGACCGAGGTCATGATCGGCAAGGAAGATCGGGAGCCGTGAAACGCGCCAGTCGTGCCTGGTCGCTTGCAGCTGCGCTGCTCGGGCTCGTGACGTCGGTGCATGGGGCCCGCGCGGCGGATGCCGGAAAGCCCACGCTCCGCGTGTTCGCGGCGGCGTCGCTGTCGGGGCCGTTCGGAGAGATCGCGCGAGCCTTCGAGCGGCAGCATCCGGGTGCATCCGTGCAGCTCAACTTCGCGGGCTCGCAGCAGCTGGCATCGCAGATCGAGCAGGGTGCGCAGGCCGACGTCTTCGCCTCGGCCGACGACCGCTGGATGGACCACGTGCGCGCCCGCGGAGAGATCGCGGCTCCCCCCCGGACGTTTGCCCGCAATCGCATGGTGTTCGTCATTCCCCGGACGAACCCCGGCCGCATCCGCCGGCTTCAGGATCTTGGGAAAGGAGGACTGAAGATCGTGATCGGCGCGGACGCCGTTCCCGTCGGTCTCTACACACGCGCGGTCCTGGCCAACCTCTCGCGCGATCCCGCGTTCGGCAGCGCCTTCTCGACGCGAGTTCTCGCCAACGTGGTCTCCCAGGAGGAGAACGTGAAGTCGATCGTCGGCAAGGTGCAGCTCGGCGAAGCGGACGCGGGCGCCGTGTACCGATCGGACGTGACCCCAGCGCTTGGCGCGTACGTTCGCACCCTGGAGATTCCCGAAGCCGCCAACGTCATGGCCTCCTACCCGATCGCGACCCTGGGATCCGCGCCGAATCCGGAGCTGGCGAAAGCCTTCGTGGACCTGGTGTTGTCGTCCGAGGGCCAGCGCATCCTGTCGAAATGGGGCTTCCTCTCCCCGACCCCGGCGAGTCCGTGATCCCGCCGCTCCCGCCTACCGCCCCTCGTAGGCGTCCCCCGGCCATTCTGATTCAGGCCGTCACCGGAGCTGCATTGCTGCCAGTGGTCGCGTTGCTCGCGCTGCCATTCCTGGCGCTCCTGCTTCGCACGTCGCCTGCCCTGCTGCTCGGTAGACTCGAGGAGCCGGTCGTTCTCCAGGCATTGCGCCTCAGCCTCGTGACCAGCGCGGTCGCAACGGCCGTCGTGATCGCGCTGGGCCTGCCGGTCGCCTATCTGCTCGCCACCCGCAGCTGGCGCGGCAAGCGTGTGCTCGAGGTGCTGGTCGACCTGCCGATGGTCCTGCCGCCGACGGTCGCGGGGTTCGCGCTGCTGATGGCGTTCGGGCGCGCCGGGCTCGTGGGCCGCTCCCTGGGTGCGCTCGGCATCACGCTGCCTTTCACGACCGCCGGCGTGGTGGTGGCCCAGGTCTTCATGGCCCTGCCCTTCTTCATCGGCCCCGCCCGCGCCGGGATCGCAGGCGTCGACCGGCGCTTCGTCGAGGCCGCCGCGACGCTGCGAGCTTCCGACACGCGGACGTTCTTTCGCGTGATCCTGCCTCTCGCCATGCCGTCGATCCTCGCCGGGGCGACGATGAGCTGCGCCCGCGCGTTGGGCGAGTTCGGGGCGACCATCACGTTTGCCGGAAACCTGCCCGGCACGACCCAGACCATGCCCCTGGCGGTCTATCTCGCGCTGCAGTCGGATCTCGATGCGGCCGTCGTGCTCTCGGTGCTGCTGCTCGTGATGTCATTCGGCCTGCTGCTGGGGCTGCGCTCCGCTCCCCGCGGTTGGCTGTGGAATCGTGCTCCGGTTTCGCCTCGCTAGCCGGCTGGGTTCGTTCTCGCTCGAGATCGAAGGCTCCGTCGAGGAGCGTTCCGTCCTGGTCCTGGTCGGCGAGAGCGGCTCGGGGAAGACGATGGTCCTTCGCCTCCTCGCCGGCCTCATGCGTCCCCTTCGCGGTGTGATCGTGACCGACGGAGGCGTGTGGTTCGATGGCGAATCGGGAACGTTTCTCCCCGCCCGCGACCGGCCCGTGGGCTACGTGGCTCAGGACTACGCGCTCTTCCCGCATCTTTCCGTCGCCGAGAACGTCGCATTCGGACTCAAGGCGCTGGGCGCAGCGCGCCGCGAGATCGGGGGGCGCGTGCACAGGGCGCTCGAGCGTCTCGACGCGGCTCCGCTCGCCGCGCGGCGGCCCCACGAGCTCTCGGGCGGGCAGCAGCAGCGCGTTGCGCTCGCACGCGCGCTCGTCCTCGAACCGGAGCTGCTGCTGCTCGACGAGCCGCTCTCGGCGCTGGATGTCCAGGCGCGCCGATCGGTTCGCGGCGAGCTGCGCCGCCTGCTCACGAGTCTGCCCTGCGCGACGGTGTACGTGACCCACAATCCGACCGAGGCTCTGGTATTCGGCGACACCATCGCCGTGCTGGAGTCGGGGCGCATCAGCCAAAGCGGCACGCGCGGGGATCTGATGCGCAAGCCGCGCTCCGCCTTCGCTGCCGAGTTCCTGGGCCTGAACTTGTTGCGCGGGACCGTCATCGGACGCGAGCGGAGCGGACTGGTGCGCGTGAGCGTGAGGGGTGGGGAGCTTTTCGTGCCGCACGTCGAAGGTGAAGGCGAGGTCACCATGACGGTCCACCCGCGTGAGATCACGCTCGCGCTCGAGCGGCCGGCGGGGAGCGCCCGCAACGTTTTCGAGGGAGAGATCGAGGAAATCGTGCCCGAGCCCCCGGCGGGCGAGCTCGTGCGAATCTCGGTGGCCACGAGTCCCCCTCTGGTGGCGGAAGTGACTCGCGAATCGGTCGAAGCGCTGGGGCTCGGACCGGGCCGAAGAGTCCACGCCTCCTTCAAGGCGGCCGCCGTATCGGTTCAATAGCGCGGCCTCGATCGGACCGGCGGCGCCGGGGGCCGCCATCGCGAGGGCGGAACCTCAAGGACGCGCGGGCCCCGCCTCGTACTGCAGGATGAGCGTGTCGAGCGTGGCCGCGGCTCGCTCGAGATCGGGCGAGAGCTCGCCCGGCCGGGCGCGCGCGCGCGCCAGCGCGCGGCGGGCGGCGGCGGGATCGCCGGCGCGCAGCCACGCCTCGGCGCCTGTGAGCAGGTTCCTGCGATTGGGAAGCGCATCGAACGCGTGCTCGAAGTCG
>QHRS01000076.1:15355-15847 GCA_003221435.1 Candidatus Rokuibacteriota bacterium | reverse complement strand
CGATCCGCCAGGACTTCTACGCCACGAACGGCACCGTATCCGCAGCCGTACTGTCGGGGAACACGCTTTACATCGCGGGCAGCTTCACCGAGGTGGGACCAGCCACCGGGGGGTTCGTGCCGATCGACACGGCCAGCGCCTTGCCGGTGAGCGGTTTCCCGAGGGTGGCGGGAACGATCTACGCCATGATCCCCGACGGCTCCGGCGGCTGGTATGTCGGCGGCAGCTTCACGAGCGTGGGCGGGACGCTGCGGCGAAACCTGGCTCACGTGCTGGCGAACAACACCGTCTCGAGCTGGGACCCCAATCCCGACGGTCTGGTGTCGGCTCTGGTGATGAGCGGCTCAACGGTGTACGCGGGCGGAGCGTTCACGAGCATCGGCGGTCAGAGCCGCAGCTACATCGCGGCGCTGGATGCTTCCAGCGGGCTCGCCAGCGCGTGGAACCCGAACGCGAACTCGTTGGTGTATGTCCTGGCGGTGAGCGGTTCCA
>QHRS01000076.1:0-15307 GCA_003221435.1 Candidatus Rokuibacteriota bacterium | reverse complement strand
TCCACGGGACTCGCCTCATCCTGGAACCCGAACGCCGATCTCACCGTGTGGTCCCTGGCATTGAGCGGCTCGACCGTGTACGCGGGCGGGGAGTTCGCGACGATCGGCGGACAGGTGCGAAATGGCATCGCCGCGCTCAGCGCCTCGACCGGACTCGCCTCGGCCTGGAACCCGGACAAGGACGGGGTGGTCTATGCGCTGGCGGTGAGCGGCACCACGGTGTACGCGGGCGGGATCTTCACGTTCGTCGGGGGGCAGCCGAGGAGCTGCATCGCGGCGCTGGATGCGTCGACGGGGGTGGCCAGCGCGTGGAACCCCAACGCGAACTTCACGGTCTGGGCCCTGGCCGTGAGCGGGTCGACCGTGTACGTGGGCGGGGAGTTCACAACGATCGGGGGACAGGCGAGGAGCGGCATCGCGGCGGTGGACGCGAGCAGCGGCCTCGCCAGCGGATGGAACCCGAACGCGAACGGTCCGGTGTATGCCGTCGCGGTCAGCGGCACGAAGGCATACGTGGGCGGGGCGTTCACCATCCTCGGTGGGACCACTCGAAACCACATCGCGGCGCTGAATGCGACGACCGGAGTCGTCACCAGCTGGGACCCGAATGCCGACAGCGATGTCGATGCCCTGGCGGTGAGCGGCACGACGGTGTACGCGGGCGGGACATTCACGAGCATCGGCGGGCAGACGCGCAGCTCGATCGCGGCGCTGGATGCGACGACCGGGCTCGCCACCGCCTGGTACCCGGACGCCGACGGCGAGGTCGACGCACTGGCCGTCAACGGCACGACCGTGTACGCGGGCGGGGTGTTCGGCAAGCTCGGAGGCGCCCTCCGGAGCCGGATCGGGGCGGTGAATGCGACGACGGGGGTGGCCACCGCCTGGAATCCGAACGCGAACGCCACGGTGCTCGCGCTCGCGGTCAGCGGGTCGACGGTGTATGCGAGTGGGCTCTTCGCCAGCATCGGGGGTCAGCCGCGCAACCGCATCGCGGCGCTCGATGCGGCGAACGGGCTCGCCGCGGCGTGGAACCCGAGCGCGAACAGCGATGTCAATGCCCTGTTCGTGACCAGCACCACGGTCTACGCGGGCGGGGCGTTCACGAACATCGGGGGAGCGGCGCGGAACCGCATCGCGGCGCTCAGCGTCACGAGCGGGCTCGCCACGGCCTGGAACCCGAACGCCGATGCCTCGATCAACGCCCTGGGGGTCAGCGGGTCGACGGTGTATGCGAGTGGGCTCTTCGCCAGCATCGGGGGTCAGCCGCGCAACCGCATCGCGGCGCTCGATGCGGCGAACGGGCTCGCCGCGGCGTGGAACCCGAGCGCGAACAGCGATGTCAATGCCCTGTTCGTGACCAGCACCACGGTCTACGCGGGCGGGGCGTTCACGAACATCGGGGGAGCGGCGCGGAACCGCATCGCGGCGCTCAGCGTCACGAGCGGGCTCGCCACGGCCTGGAACCCGAACGCCGATGCCTCGATCAACGCCCTGGGGGTGGCGGGGTCGACGGTCTTCGCGGGTGGGGACTTCACGAGCATCGGGGGACAGGCGCGGAGCAAGGTCGCCTCCTTGGATGGCACGAGTGGCGTTGCCACGAGCTGGAACCCGAGCGCGAGCGGCTCCGTCTATGCCCTGGCGGTGAGCGGCTCCGTGGCCTTCGTGGGCGGGTTCTTCGATGTCATCGGCAACTTGCCGCAGACGAACTTCGCGGCGATGGGGTCTGGAGTCGTCGACGTTCCGTTTCAGCCGCGCGACCCGAGCCTGACCTTGCTCCGGCAGAACGAGCCGAATCCTTGCCGTGGCCGGACCACGATCCCGTTCTCGCTCCCCCGGGCCGCCAGCGTGACGCTCAAGATCTACGATGTTGCCGGGCGCGAAGTGGCGAACTTGCTGGAGAACGAGTATCGATTGCCCGGGCGGCACGAGGTAAAGTTCGACGGGCGGGTCCTGGCGAGCGGCGTGTACATGTATCGCCTGGTGACGGGCGGCACCGTGGAAACGAGGAAAATGGTGCTCGTCAGATGAGAGCCCCCGGCAAGCCTCCGCGAGAGCTCAACCTGCTCCGGTGAAGCTAGGGCCGCCGGCCCTCGTTCGCCCGCGGCGCGGTGCCGAGGCGCTCGGACGCGGCATCGCGGCGCCGGTCGAGGACGCCGATCAGCGCCATCACGACCGACGCGAGCAGCACGCACGCCACGATCCAGAACAGCAGGAAGGGTAGCCCGAGCACGTAGCGGTGCACGCCGTTCACGAGCGGCACGCCCACGAGCAGGGCGAGCGCGGGCACGAGGGCGAGAAGGCGATAGGCGCGGGAGCGGCTCATCGCCCGGAGTGTGAAGCGTTTGCCGGCCCGACTCAAGACGCGGAGCACGTCCCGCTCCTTGTGCGAGCATGGCGAGGCGGCTAACGTCGGCCGGGTGTTGCGCCTCAGCTCGCTGTTCGTCGCATGCGGCATCGCGCTCGCGGCACCCGGCCTCGCAGCCGATGCCGGCCTCACCCCCGCCGCTGCGCTGCTCAGGACGGGCCGCTACGACGAAGCTCGCGCCCTCTACACGCAAATCCTCAAGCGGGAGCCCGTGGCGGCGGCGATCGGGCTTTCGCTCTGCCTGAGCGCCGTGGGGAAGCAGGACGAGGCGATCCAGACGCTGGCGGCGGTGGTGGGGAAGCATCCGGAAGCGGCCGCGGCCCGGGCCGAGCTGGCCCGGCTGGAATTCGACCGCGGCGACTACCCGGCGGCGCAGGCGCAGGTCGACGCGGCACTCGGTACCAACCCCGAGGAGCCTGCCGCCCGGTTCATGGCGGCGGAGCTCCACCGTGTCGCGGGCCGCCTCGACGCCGCGAACGAGGCCTACCACTGGCTCGTCCACTTCTATAACAGCGAGCAGGACAGCATCCGGGATCCCGAGGTTCTGCGCTGGATCGGTCTCGCCGGCGCGCAATACGCGCGCTGGAACCACAACGCGGGCCAGTTCCACTTCCTCGTCAACACGCTCTACCCCGACGTGCTGAAGCGCGACTCCACGTACTGGCCCGCGCACCTCGAGACCGCGCTCCTGTTCATCGAGAAATACAACCGGCCCGATGCCGCCGACGAGCTCAAGGCGGCCCTGGCGATCAACCCCCACGCCGCCGAGCTGCATGCGGCGCGCGCGCTGATCGCGCTCCAGCAGTTCGACCTGGATTCGGCCCGCGCCGCGATCGACCGGGCGCTGGCGATCAATCCGCGGCTCGTCGTGGCGCTCGAGCTCCGAGCGGACCTGAACATGGTCGTGGCCAGTGCGCGCGAAGCGGTGCCCGTCCTGGAACGGGCGCGGGCCCTGAATCCCGCCGACGAGGAGACGCTGGGGCGGCTGGCTGCCGCTTACGGCGTGATCGACGGACTGCGGGGGGAGGGCGGCTCGCGCATGGGGGCGCTGATCGCCGAGGCGGTGCGCCGCAACGAGCACTGCGGCGCGTTCTTCGCCGCGCTGGCGGCGAGCCTCGACCGGCTGCAGAAGTACCCGTACGCGGCGCGCTACTACGAGGAAGCGCGGCGGCGGATGCCGCAGCTTATCGCCGTGCCGGGCCAGCTCGGTCTCGTCTACATGCGGCTCGGCGACGAGGCGAAGGCACGGGAGTCCCTGCAACAGGCGTTCGAGATCGATCCGTTCAACGTGCGGGTGAAGAACTCGCTCAAGGTGCTGGACCTGCTGCAGGATTACGGACGGATCGAATCCGATCATTTCGTGGTCCGCTTCGACCGGAGCCGCGACAGCCTGCTCGCCCGGTACGCCTCGCGCTACCTGGAGCAGGAGGTTTATCCCGAGATCGTGAAGAAGCTCGGCTTCGAGCCGCGCGACAAGTCGCTGATCGAGATCTTCGGCAGCGCCAAGGGGGAGAGCGGCCATGGCTGGTTCAGCGCCCGCATGGTGGGCCTGCCGTTCATCGGCACCGTGGGCGCCTGCGCCGGGAAGATGGTGGCGATGGCTTCGCCCGGCGATCCGGGCATGTCGTTCAACTGGGCGCGGGTGCTGAAGCACGAGTTCGTGCACGTCGTGAACCTGCAGCAGACCGACTTCAACATCCCGCGCTGGTTCACGGAGGCGCTCGCCGTGCACAACGAGGGTCCCGGAACGCCCCGGGTCTGGGACCAGGTGCTCGCGCGCCGGGCCGCGTCCGACAGCCTGTTCGACCTGGACACGATCAATCTGGGGTTCGTGCGCCCGAGCAGCGGCGACGACTGGGCGCTCGCCTACTGTCAGTCCGAGCTCTACGTGCGGTACATGGAGACCTTCGGCGCCGACGCGCCGGCCAAGATGATCGCCGCGTACGCGGACAATCTCGACACGCGCGGCGCCCTGAAGCGCAGCTTCGGCTTGACAGAGGAGGCGTTCGAGCAGCGCTACCGCAAGTACGTCTAGGGGATCGTCGCCGGGCTGGGGCCCGCGGACACACCGCCACCGCGGAGCCCCGGCGATCTCGCGGACCTGCGTCGCGCCGCCGAGAGCCATCCCCATGACGCCGGTACTTTGGCCCGGCTGGCGCGCGCCTATCTCCGTGGCGGTTCCGCGTCGCAAGCCCGCGTGACCGCGCTCGAGGCGCTGCGGATCGACCCGAAGCAGCAGACCGCAGCGTTCGTTGCGGCGAGCGTCGATCTCTCGGAAGGAGACAGGTCGCGAGCGCTCGAGGCATTGCGGGGGGCGTTCGACGCGCAGGCGCCCGAGCTCGAGGCGCTCGTGCTGCTCGCGAACTTGACGCTGGAGGCCAAGGATTACGCCGAAGCGGAGCGCCTGGCCCTGCTGGGAGAGCGGCGGTTTCCGCTCGGCGCCGACTGGGTCAAGGGCCTCGCCGCCGCGTACCGCGGGACGGGCAATCACGAAAAGCTGGCGGAGGTCCTCGCCCGCCGAGCCGAGCGGGACCCCAACGACGCCGGACTGTGCGTGGAGCTGGCGCAGCTCGAGTCCGAGCGGAAGGACTTCGAGGCCGAGGCCCGGTGGGCGCGGGAGGCGACCCACATCGACGTCGCGAATGCGAGCGCCCACGCCCTGCTGGCCGGGGCGCTGTCCGAGCGCGGCCGCGCGGCACAGGCGATCGACGAGTACGAGACGGCCGCGACGCTCATGCCGGAAAAGCTCGAATGGCGGCTGGCGCTGGCGAAGCTGTGCGCGACGGCCGGGGAGAAGGAGCGCGCCCGGCGCGTGCTCGCCGAGCTGATCGCGCGCGACGCGAACTACCCCGGAGCCCGCGAGCTGCTCGGCACGCTGGGACGGTGACCTTGGTTCGAGCGTCCAGTGCCCCCCGGATCGCCGCCACGCGGGCGTCCATCCCCGCACCGCCCCACTCTGCGCCACGAGCGCAGCGGCGGCGCGCCGGCGGCGCGCGAGCGCGCCCCCGGTTCAGCGCGAGTCGAATCGATAGGTCCGCGGGTCGCGCACGCCGGCGTCCCTGAAGCCCAGAATGCGCCCGTGGCTCGCGACCCACGCGGAGGTGATGAAGCGCGTGCTGGGATCGCTCTCTTCCCACGGCAGCTCCATGGCCGCGGTCGTGAGGCCCGACCACGTGGTCAAGAGCCGGGATGAGTTCCAGGGGCTGCGCGAGTAGCTGACCGCCACGAGATCGGGCCCGGTGATCCTGCCCGTATCGCCGAGCTCCACCGCTCCGCCGCGCTCGAACCGGACGGGCAGCCGCCCCGAGACCTCGTCCAGCACCGAATTGGCGCCGGGGCGCCCGATCAGGATCAGGTGATCGTTCCTGCGATCGCCGTCGCCGAGCTCGCGATCGCTCACCGTTCGGATCTCCGACAGGTCCGCGAACCCGGCGTTGCTCGTCTCCTCCCAGAAGCGCTGCTCCTGCCCCGCCTGCCGGCGCATGGCCGCCCGGTACGCGGCATCGCCCCCCGTCCCGAACACGATCCTTAGCGGGTGATGGTCGAAGCACATCTCGGCCGGATTCGGCGGCCGCTCGTCCGCTCCGGGCGCCCACAGCAGGTCGTCATCGGGATCGGCCACGAGCCGCCGCGGAACGCCGGGAATGACGAGCCGCACGGCCGTGCGCGCGGCGGTCACCGGCACCGTCACGCGGGCGTCGCCTCGCGAGCCCTGTGCCTCCACGGTGACGCGCGCGCGAAACGGCGTTCCATCCTGCACGAGCGCCGCCTGAACCTCGGTCTTTCCTCCCGCGAGCTGCCGGACTCGCACGTGCTCCCAGTGCGTCTCGAGGCCGCCGGGGCGCCGCGTCCACTGATCGAAGAACCAGCCCATCGGCCGGCCGCTCTCCTTGCTCGTGATGCGCGCCAGGTCGTCCCACTCCGCCGCGCGACCGGCGTACTCGGACGCGAAGCGACGCAGCGTGCGGAAGAACACGTCGTCTCCCAGCTCGCGGCGCAGCATGTGGCACACCATCGCCCCCTTCGAATACGTCGTCCCGAACGTGTTGATTCCGAACGACTGCCGGCTCGCCTGCATGAGCGGGGCCTCGGGCCGGCCCACGAGCGAAGCCCGGTAGTGGCGGGAGTGGGTCTTGCGGTTGAGCTGCGCGGACCGATCGCCGTGACGCATGGCGTCCACCAGGTCCGTGCTGTACGTCGTGAGACTCTCGTTCCAGTACGAGCCGAAGTAGGTGTTGTTGACGCGCCCGCCCCACCAGGAGTGCCCGAGCTCGTGAGTACAGACGCCGGGGAACGCGCTCGTGCTGTAGACGCTGTACGAATAGCCTTCCTGGGCCAGTCCCTGCAGCGCGTCGGTCTCGACGATCGCGTATCGCTTCCAGGGAATCGGGCCGAAGTGCGCGAGGTAGAACGGCAGCGCGGCTGCGAGCGTGCGCAGGCCGCGTTCCGACTTCTCGCGGTCGAAATGGAGCATGTAGGTCGCGAGCGGGTAGCCCGAGGCTTGGTACCGGGTGACGGTGTAGCGTCCGGCGGCCGCCATGATGAACGACACCGGCGCCGGGTTGGTCCACGTCCGGGCGATCCGGTTCCCGGAGAGCCGGCGCGTGGCGGTCAGTTCGCCCTGGGCGATGCTCTCCCAGTCGGCCGGCCCCTCGATCGTGATCGTGGAGCGGGCGGGCTGGTAGGAGATCACCGGCAGCCAGTCCGCGTACAGGAGCGCATCCTCCCGCTGGACGTTGCTCAGCAGGGAGGAGGGGCCCGTGAACACCCGGTGGTAGGCGATGTGCAGCACGTCCCCCGACCTGACCGGAGCGCCGGCGAGCACGAGGTTGCCCGCCCGCTTCCACGGCAGCGGGGAGCCCGCGCGGCTCAGCGAGTCGATCTGATATTCGAGCCCGAGATCGAAGATCAACGGAAACGGATCGCCCTCGCGCACGCGCCTGACGCGAAACTCGTCGGTGAAGGCGGCGCGTCGCCGGTCGGGATCGATCGAGACGCGCTCATCGTGATCGACCACGCGCCAGTGGCGCCCCGGCTCGGCCTCGTCGATCTCCTGACCCAGGCGCGCGCCGCCCGCCGCGGCGCGGTAGAGGTGGTCGTGATCCATCTCCACCATCTTGTCCAGCGACAGCACGACCCACGGCTGCCGTTCGACGAGCAGCGTGCCGGCCGCCCACCGGCGAAGCATGGGATCGGGCGCCGAGACCGCGCTCTTCACCCATTCGAGATCGGCCCCTGGTCGAGCCAGGGCGCGAAACCCCTCGAATCGACGGCGGTTCAGCGCCTCCGCCGCGCGCGCGGCGAGCCGGAATGGAGCCCCGTGGTCCGCCTCCTGCCCGGAGCCGATCTCCGAAGCGACGATCGACAGCGCACCGGCGGCGGTGATCCACAGCGTGACGGTTGCGGCTCTGGGCCAGGTCATCGTGGCGGTCCTCTCGAGTGGGATGGTTCACCCGGATCACGTTTCGGGCCGCCACAGTCTACTTGGATCGAACCGGGGGTGCGCGTAGCTTTCACGCTCACATGGGTCCGCCGCTCGCCTTTGGCCCGCAAGCCGCCAAGCGCGCCTTCCTCGGAGCGCCACGTGCCGCACAGGCGCTGCTCGTCGCCGGCTTGCTGCTCGTGACGGTCCATAGCCTGCTCTACGCCTTCCAGACGGACGATGCGTTCATCTCCTATCGATATGCGCGCAACGCCGCCGCGGGATACGGGCTCGTCTTCAATCCCGGCGGAGAGCGCGTGGAAGGCTACACGAATTTCCTCTGGGTTCTGCTGCTCGCGGCCGGTCGATGGATCGGCTTGCACCCCCCCGAATTCGCCGTCGTCCTGTCCTTCGTCCTGACGCTCGCCGTCTGGTACCTGGTGACGGCCCTGCTCCTGTCCCTCAATCGACCTTCCTGGCCCTGGTGGGTGATGGGATGGGGTCCGCTCGCGCTCTCGCTCACGCGATCCTTCGCCGTCTGGTCGACCGGTGGCCTGGAGACTCGCCTGTTCGAGTTCCTGCTCCTGCTTGGAACACTGCTGGCCGCATCCGCTGTGCTTGCGGACCAGCCCGGCGGCCGCGCCGCCCCCCTCCCCGGCTATCTCCTCGGTCTCGCCGAGCTCGCGCGGCCCGAAGGCCTGATGCTGGGCGCCGTCGTGCTCGGGTTGAGCTTCCCGCCCATGGTCACGCGGCCCGCGCACCGGCGCCTGTGGAATCTATGGACCGTGAGCTTCGTGTCGGTCGTCATATCGCACTTCGCGTTTCGCCTGCTCTATTACCATCAGCTCTTGCCCAACACGTACTACGCCAAGGCCGCCGGCCGCTGGTGGTGGGGGATCGGATCGAGATACCTGGCCACGTTTGCCATCGAATATTCCGCGTATCTCTGGATCGTCCCGCTCCTCGTGGGGATCGGGTACCTCCGTCGGCGTGGCGCCGCCGCGCTCGCGACCCTGCTCGCGGCGACGGCGGTCATGCAGTGCCTGTTTGTGGCATCCGTGGGCGGCGATCATTTCGAGTATCGATTGATCGATATTGTCCCCGTGTGTCTGATCCCGCTCGTGCACCTCGGTTGCGGGGCCATGACCGAGCGGCGCGGCGGGCGAATGCTGAGCGCGCTCACGTGCGCGATTATGATCCTCGGCCTGACGGTGATCCCGATCGCCACGCATCTTGCCTCTCCTCGCGACTACGTCGCGGGGTTCCCCGCGGAAAGCCCGAAGCGGTCGGGGGTGGCCGCATTGCAGGCTTCATGGCCGGGCCGGCTCTGGCCCGCTTCGGTCATCCTCGATACGTACCAGAAGAACCTCATCGAGCTCACCCGTCATTTCGTGGACATCCGGCAAGAGGAGCACAAGCTGTTCTTCGAGCGGGCGGAAGCACAGGGTCGACTGCTCCAGCGCCTCGTGCGTGACGGGTCCATCCCGGCGGACACCTATGCCGCGCTCGACTGCGTCGGGGCCATACCGTACCTCTCCGACCTGAGGGTGCTCGACCGCCTTGGCCTTACGGATTCGACCGTTGCCCATGGGAAGCGCGGACCGTGGGGAACTCTCGCCCACGACAAGCGGGCGTCGTTCGAGTACGCACGCGCGCGCGGCGTCGAGCTGTGGGCCCTGCATCCCGTGAACCTCGCCTGGGATGTCAGCGAGGCTTATCCTGTGGACGAGCTGGTGGGAGGGAACCGCTTCTACTTCGCCCTGACCGACGAAACGACCGCGCTCGTTTGCCTTCTCCCGCAGGGGCTCGCGCGGACTCAGCCTCGCTTTCCAAGGCTGACCTTTCGCTCGACCGGCGCCCCCGCCGCGGTCCGCGAGTACATGGTGCACGCCATCGCGGCGCTCCGGCAGCGGGCGGAGAGCCACCCCGCCGATCTCGCGCTGCGCGTGAGGCTCGCGTACTGGCTGCTGCTCACCGGACGGGACTCCGAGGCGGCGGAGATTGCCGCCGCCACCCGGGAAGCCGGCCGGAGCTCGCCGGAGTGGTGGCGCGTCGAAGCGCTGATCGCGCTTGCCGGGCGCGACACGGCGCTTGCCGCCGCCGGCTTCTCACGGGCGGCGGCGCTGGCGCGCGAGGAGGGCCACGACGACCTGGCCGACCATCTCGCTCGAGAGAGCTCGAGCCTACGCGCGAAAGTGGCGAATTGAGCCGAGCGCCAACCGCGAGCGGGGCCTCGCGGCCGCTCGGCCAGAGGCCCCGCGCGAAGCGACCGAACGCTACTGCGGCGTGAGCGAGACGCTCCCCACGTCCGTCGTCGAGCCGGAGCCCACCGCCACGCCGCTGAGGGTGGTGTCGCGGAAGCCCGAAGCCGCATGCAGCGGTTGCCGTCCGGCGCCGCCGAGGCGGTCCCCAGCGTATCGGCCCCTTCGAGCGCGACGACCGCGGTCTCCGTGCCGGCCGGGGAGACGCCGCCCCGTATCGCCCCCGCCGTGCTGAACGGCATGACGCGGACCGTGGGTTTGAGCGTATAGCCGCCCGTCCCGTTCAGGACGATCGATTGCGCCGCGTCGAAATCGAGAGCCAGGTCGAGCAGACCGTTCGCGGGCACATCGAACGAACCCACGAGCTTGAACCCCGACTGGAGCCCGCTCGGCACGTCGATCGGATGCGCGACGCCGCCGACGACGACGTTGGATCCGGCGCCGAGCTTGAGCCGGAGCTGGGTGTAGCGACCAGCCGGCACCCTGCTCGTCCCGATCGTGGAGAACACTCCGTTGCGGAGCGCCAGCAGGTCGTACGTGACCGAGTCGGAGCGGAGCGGTATCCAGCCCGCGGTCGAGTCGCCGCCGGCGTCCGCGCCGTGGATCGCGACCTCGCGGACGACGAGGTTCACGGCGTCATAGCTGGCAGGGGCATCGGTCATGCGGACATCGATCGTGCCCGTGGCGGGCGACGATGGGTTCTTGGAGCAGCCGGCGAGCGCCGCGGCGATGCCGGCCAGCGCCAACAGGCGCAAGCTGCGGCGGACGGCGGACGGCGGAACGGCACGGCATCCTGAAGCAGACGCCCGCCGGGACAGGGCATCGAGAGTCATCGTGAGACCTCCTCACAGAAGGGAGCATGCCTTCGCTGCGAACCGCGACGTCGTGCGGCTCGCGGGCCGGGCACCACCCCGTGGCGCACGTCCCGTGCCAGGAACGGGCGGGTGCGCGCCATCGCGGCCGAACGTGAAGGCGCAGCCTCTTCCGGCTTGCGCGGCGCAAGGTGGGGCCGCGCGAAGGGAGAGCCAAGGCCCGCGCGATGACGGTCACGTGGGACGGGCGAACCACGTCCGTCGCGAGACCCCTTGCGAGTCGCGGCCGCTTCATCGTAGGGATTAGCGATGCCGCCCCGTGTTCTGGCCCGTGACGGGAATGCGGACCCGCCCCGAGTACGTCTTCCTGCCGCGCCGGAACTCCTCCGCCGTGCCCGCCGACAGGTGCGCGGGCGCTGAGGCGGGCTTATGCTCCCCCACATGAGGTCGGTCCGCGTTTTCCTTTCGCCGCTCGTCGCGTTGCTCGCATCCGCGTGCGTCCGGTCGGGTGGGGAGTCCGGCGTGCCGGCCGGGGAGAAGACGTCCATGACGATCCAGGTCACGAGCACAGTATTCGAGGCGGGCCAGGCGATCCCGGCGCGCCACACCTGCAGCGGAGACGACGTCTCTCCGCCGCTCGCATGGTCGGGAGTGCCGTCCCAGGCCAAGAGCCTGGCGCTTGTGTGCGACGATCCCGACGCGCCGGCCGGCACCTGGGTGCACTGGGTGGTGTATGGGATCCCGCCGTCCGCCACGGCGTTTCCGGAAGGCGTCGCGAAACGGGACACGCTGGCGGACGGGACGCTGCAGGGAACGAACGACTTCAGACGCATCGGCTACGGCGGCCCGTGTCCGCCCCTCGGCAAGCCGCATCGCTATTTCTTCAAGCTCTACGCGCTCGACATGGCGCCGGCGCTGGCTCCGGGGGCCACGAAGCGGGATCTCATGAGCGCGATCGAGGGCCACATCCTCGCTCAGGGAGAGCTGATGGGGACCTTCAAGCGGTAGCTGAGGGATCCGCAGCACCCGGTTGACCAAGCACGTGTGGCTCTGCACATCCTTCACGTTGATCGCGGTCGACGGGCGACCGCGCGCCATCGTGTTCATCGCCGCCGGCCCCATCACCGGCGGGCAGTCGCGAGCCGCAGCCCGAACCCGACGAGCACGGCGCCCGTGACCCCATCCAGCGTGCGCCGAATTCGCGGCCGCCGGAGAAAGTCTCCGGCCTTCGCGATCGCGACGGCATAGCCCGCGAGCCACGTGAGCGTCATGCAGCAGAATGTGAACCCCAGGACGAGCAGGGCGGCGAAGGACTCCTGGCCGCGAGTCGCGAACTGCGGCAGCAGGCTCGTGAAGAACACCGCCATCTTCGGGTTCCCGAGATTGCTCAGCAGGCCTTGGCGGAAAGCGGCTCGGGGCTCGATGCGCCTCACGGAGCCGGGGCCGATCCCGCGACGAACGGCACCGCCGGGGCGCAGCGCATCGCGAAGCGCCCGGGCTCCCAGATAGACGAGGTACGCCGCCCCCGCGAGCTTGACCGCGGCGAACCCGGGCGCCGACGCGCGAAGCAGCGCCGCGACCCCGGCGCTCGCCGCCAGCGTCCAGATCGCCTGGCCGGTCGCGACTCCGGCGGCCGTCGATGTGCCGCTCCGGCGCCCGCCCAGCAGCGTGTTGCGGATCGTGAGCGCCGTGTCCTGTCCCGGCGTCACGATCACGAGCGCCGAGATGCCCACGAATGCAGCGAAGCGATCCATCATGCGCTCGAGTCTCCCACCCGGCGCGCGGAGGAGCCAAATGCCCCGCGCGATCAGAGAGGCGCGAGCAGGTTCGTTGCCGCGTGCGTCACGATGGACGGAACCAAGGAGGGTTCGCCATCCGCGCCATTCGGCGAGTCCTGATAGTGTAACCCGCTGGCTGGTGTCTTCGTTGGACGACCGAGATACCCGGATGAACTCGCGCGCACAACGCCGAAAGACCTTCGATGACGTGGCTGAGCTGTACGACCGGCTTCGCCCCGGCTACCCTGAGCGGCTCGTGGACGACGTCGTGTGGCTATCCGGAGTTCCCGAGCACGGCCATATCGTCGAGATCGGGTGCGGCACCGGACAGGCGACCATCCTGTTCGCGCGGCGCGGCTACAGGATGACCTGCCTCGAGCCCGGACCCAACCTGGCGGCAATCGCGCGGCGGAATCTCGCCGGCTTCGCGGACGTTCGGGTCGAAGTGTGCACGTTCGAGGACTGGCGGCACGTGGAATCGGATCTGGACCTCGTCATCGCGGCCCAGTCCTTTCATCTGGTCGATCCTGCTACGGGGCTGTCGAAGGCCGCGGGCCTGCTGCGCGCCGGCGGGGCGATCGCGATCTTCGGGAATCATCCTGTCCGGGACGACTCGGACGTGCAGCGTTGCGTGCAGGAGGCCTACGCGCGGTGCGCGCCCGAGCTAGGGCAAGGTGAGGACGAGGCTCCGCTGGAAGACAGGATCGACGACACGGCCCTGTTCGAGACGGTCGTGATGGCGCGTTACCCGTGGCATACGGTCTACACGGCCGACGACTACGCAGGGCTCATGGAGACGCAGTCGCCGCACCGATTGCTTCCGGCCGATCAGCGGCGTTCGCTGCTCCAGGCGATTCGTGAGGCCGTCGCGAGCCATGGCGGCTCGATCACGATCGACTACGTGACGCGCCTCCATCTCGCGAGGCGGCGAGCGGCGGTCCCGCGAGAGCGCCCAGCTTGAGGACGGTGTTCCAGTTGCGCCCCGTGCCGCGCACGCCGAGCTTCTTCTCGATCAGGGCGCTCGTCAGGCGCGAGCGACCGACGCCGTCCGGATAGACGATATAGGCGTGCCGGCCCTTGGCGCGGACGACTTCGCGGCCGGTGATGGCGCTCTCGAGGGCTTTCACGCCATCGCGATCCGGCGCATCCTTCAAGAATATCACCAGCAGGCGGCCTGGATCCCGCTCCGCCTCTCGTGGAAACGGGTTGCCGGCGATGACGGCCTTCCAATCCCTTGCGGTGCGGACGAAGAAGTCGGTCTCGAGGCCGAGGCGGTGCTTCGCCGCGTCCTCCAGCAAGCGCTCCAGCTGAGCGCTCGTGTGGGCGTCGCTCCGAAACACCAGATTGCCGCTCTGCAGCAAGGATCGGACGTCCTCGAGGCCGAGACCCCTGAGCAGCTTGCGCAAGTCGGCCATCGCGACCCTGTTGCGGCCGGCCAGGTTGATCGCGCGTACCAGACCGATGTGAACGCTCATCCCAGGAGAATCCTCGCCGCTCGAGGGACACGGCGGCCGTGGAGCCGCACGGCGGCCGCCGGGCGCGCCCGTATCGCGCGACCTGGAACGGCGATGGCAGATGGGCCAACGCGCCCCGAGGCTCGCGCGTCCGTTCCGGATGTCACATCGCTTGCCTCCCCCCGTACCGTGGCGTAGCGTTCCGCGCGGTACGGACCGCGGCCGTTGTTCAACCCTACGTAGGAGGGCAGGTCATGAAGAAGCTTCTCGTTTCGGCGATGGTGGCGTGTTGCATGATGGTCGTGATCGCCAGCGCGCATGCGGCACAGGCCGGGAAGTCGGAGGCGAAGCCCGCCAAGCCAGCGATGAGCAAGTTCCTGATCATCTCGCCGCACACCGAGGAAGAGTGCCTGCAGACCCTCGACAACGTGAAGGCCATGGGCCCGAACGCTCTCTCCAAGTGGGACTTCGGCTGCAAGGATGGCGATCACACGGGTTACATGATCGTGATGGCCTCGAGCAGCGAGGAAGCTCTGAAGAACGTTCCGGAGTCGGTGCGCGACAAGGCCAAGGCGGTGAAGGTCCACAGGTTCACCGCCGCCGAGCTCAAGTCGATCCACGAGAAGATGAAGTCCTGAGCGGTTCCACGGTAAAGGCGAGACCAATGCCCGGCCCAAGCCCATGCGCCGGGCATTGGCATTGTGGAGGCTATGTGCGTCGAATGCCAGGATGAAGCCTCAGATTATTTCGGCGTGATCGAGCACGATGTCGGCCGTGGCCCCTCGATCCCCGACAAGCACGCGGACCGATCCCCAGTGCGTTTCGGCGTACACCCCGCCGTCGTAACCGTCCTCCGCCCGCACGGTGATGCTGTCTCCTCGGACCGCCACGGCAATCGCGTAGTGGCCGGACCAGTCGGTGAAGGTCGTAGCACCCGTGTCCGTCTCGACCTTCACCCGGTCGGCCGGCTGGCCGCTGAGATAGCGGACGACCCCGGAAACCTTGACCCCTCTCTGGACATGGGGGATCAGGGGGCGACCGGACGAGCCACAACCCAGGACCAGGATCGAGCTCAGCGCGGCGAGCGCAGCGAGGCTCAGGCGGATGTTTCTCATGGTTATTGGCCTCCTCTCGAGAAATGAGGGAGAGCCCGGTCGGCTTCGCTAGCCGGAGGTCCAGGGACCGGAACACCGGCTCGCCTGGAGCATACCT
>QHRS01000310.1 GCA_003221435.1 Candidatus Rokuibacteriota bacterium | reverse complement strand
TTTCCGTGTTAAAGAGAGACGAGTAGTAGAAGGTGTGCTCGTCCGTGCAGCCGATGACCGGGTCTCCCGCCAGAAATCCCGCGGGCGCCGGCAGAAATCCGAGGTCTGTGAAGGTACGACCGCGGTTGGTCGAGCGGCCGTAGCCGTTGGAGCTCGTGCCCTCAGATTGAAAGATGCTTCCGGTGTCGTTCCAGCCGACGACGACGTTCTTGCCACACCAGGCCGTCGAGGTCTCGCTCTGGGTGAACCCGGAGAAGGGCGAGAAGTCTACGTCCGTGCTGGGATCGTTCACCTGAGTGCCCGGCGGTGCGATCGCGAGGGGACCGGGGGCCTCTTCCTCTCGGCGCAGAGCGGGCGCCGCACGGGAGCCGACGCGCCTCTGGAGCAGCAAGGGCTCGACCTGTGGCCATCTCTCGGCCAGATTCACCAGGTTCAGCGCGCCCGAGGAGAGCGCTCTCTTGGCGGGTTCGGGCATACGGTCGACGAAGGCTCTCGCCTGCTGCGCGATTGCCTTGAGGCTAGCGACCCTCTCCGACCTCACCTGCCCCAGGCGCTGTCAGCGATTAGAACTCCGGGACCGCACACAAGGAGGACCAATGCGAGCCGGCGCTGATGAATCTTCACCTCCACACCTCCCGTTCAGAGGGAAGCGTGGCAGACTTGGCCGGGGGCGTCAACCGGACCCGGGCGCCGAAAGGAGAGGAGCGGCGGCTCGAGAAGCTTGAACCGAACGCGGCTCGACGGGGCTCGGTGACTCCCGCCTACACGCTCCCGGCCGCCGCGGCCGACTTCGCCGCTGCGTTGCGGATTCCCCGTTTGACGCCGGTCGCGGGCGCTGCTAGCATCCGACGGCAACTCCTCGACGCCAGGAGGCCAAGCGTGCGCAGAATACTCGGTTTGACGGCCGTGGTTGTGCTGCTCTCGCCGCTCGCCGGCTACGCGCAGGACGGGCGAGTGACCCTCGCAGACGTCGCGACGGCGATGGGTGCGACCACCCTCAAATCGATCCAGTACACCGGCAGCGGGGTGAACTTCGCCGTCGGGCAAAGCTTCGCGCCGGGCATGCCGTGGCCTCGGTTCAACGTCAAGAGCTATACGCGGTCGGTCGACTACGAGACGAGCTCGCTCCGCGACGAGCTGGTGCGGACGCAGGCGGAAGACCCGCCCCGCGGTGGCGGCTTGCAACCCGTCCGCGGCGAGCAGCGGCAGATCTTCGTGGTGAGCGGCGACCACGCCTGGAACGTCGCGGCAGAGACGGCAACGCCCGCGCCCATCGCCCTGGCCGAGCGGCAGCTACAGCTCTGGAGTACCCCCCACGGCGTCATCAAGCCCGCGATCGCGCACAATTGCGCGATCCAGGGGCGGACCATTGCCCTTGCCCTTCCCGGCCGCTGCATTGTGAAGGCGACTGTCGATGACCGGAACCTGGTCGAGAAGGTCGAAGCCCTGCTCTCGCACCCCGTGCTCGGCGACATGCCGGTCGAGGTGAGCTATTCAGACTATCGAGACGTCGGCGGGGTGAAGTTCCCGATGAGGATCCGTCAGGCGGCCGGCGGGTTCCCCGCGCTCGACCTGACCGTGAGCGACGTCGCGCCCAATCTCGCCGTGGACGTTCAGGTGCCGGACGCCATTCGCCAGGCGACGTCCCCCTACGCCCGGGTGACGACCCAGATGGTGGCCGACGGGGTCTATTACCTGACCGGCGACACTCATCACAGTGTGGCGATCGAGATGAAGGACCACCTGATCGTCGTAGAAGGCCCGCTCAACGATGAGCGCGCCCTGGCTGTGATCGCTGAGGCCAGGCGCCTGGCACCGAACAAACCGATCCGGTACGTCGTCAACAGCCACCACCACTTCGATCACTCGGGCGGCCTCAGAGCCTTCGCGGCCGAGGGCGCGACCGTCATCACGCACGAGGCCAACCGGGCCTTCTTCGAGCGGGTTCTGAGCGCGCCCGCCACGCTCGCCCCGGACCACCTGGCGAAGTCGGGCCGGAAGGGGACGGTGGAGGGTGTGCGCGACCGACGGGTGCTGACCGACGGGGCGCGGACCGTGGAGCTCCACCACATCGCCGGCAACCTCCACCACGACGGTCTGCTCATGGTGTACCTCCCGAAGGAGAAGCTCCTGATCGAGGCCGACGCCTACACGCCACCGCCCCCGAACACGCCCCCACCCACGCCCGCGAGCCCGTTCAGCGTCAACCTGGCGGATAACATCACGCGGCTCGGGCTGGCCGTGGATCGCCTGCTGCCGCTGCACGGACGGATCGTGCCGCTGGCGGAGCTGCACAAGGCGATCGGCCGGGCGGCCGACTAGTGCTCTTCCAACGACTTTTGGCTGACGCGGGCACGTTGCTCGGTGCCGGTCCAAATTACGAGCCAGACGAGGCGCGAGGGAGGAATGTTGTGTACGAGGTCTACGCGCTCAAATACGCGGAGCGGGACACGACGGCCTGCCAGTTCCTCTACCGTGAGGCGTCGCATGCGCCGCTCACGCTCCACTATTACGTCTGGCTGATCCTCGGCGGCCCCCACCCGGTCCTCGTCGACACCGGGTTCCTCGACGCCGACGCGCGGGCGCGCGGGATGCGGAACTACGTGAGCCCGGCGGCGATGGCGCTCATCACCCAGCTCCACTACGACCACTGGGCCGGGCACAGTCTCTTCCCGAATGCTCAGTACTGGATCCAGCGGGACGAGGTGGCGTTCTGGATGGGACCCTTCGGGCCCACGCCCGCTTTTCGCCAGTCGGCCAACGTGGACGCGCTGGCAAGCCTGGTGACGCTGAACTACGCGGGCCGCGTCCGGATCGTCGATGGCGACAGCCAGGTGTTCCCCGGGCTCCGCGTTCACCGTGTCGGCGGCCACACCGCGGGGCTCCAGATCGTCAGCGCCCACACCGAGCGGGGTACGGTCGTCCTCACCTCGGATGCCTCCCACTTCTACCGCAACGTGGAGACGCGCCAGCCCGTCCAGATCATCACGAGCTTGCCCGAGATGCTCGCGGCCTTCGAGACGATCCATGCCCTGGCCGGCGCCGAGCGGCTGATCGTCGCGGGCCACGATCCGGAGGTCGCCGACCGGTTCAAGCCCGCCGAGCCCGGCATCATCCGGATCGCCTGAAGCCCGCTCAGTTCCCCTTCATCGTCGTCGGCAGCCAGGTCCCCACATAAACACCGCACCCTCATGGTTCGGGTCCTCCTCTGCACGCGGGTCTCATTGCGGCGGGATGCCCTGCAGGCGACTCCTACGTATGTCGTGGTCGGCGTCCAGCCGCAGCATGACCTCGGCGAGGACCCGGGCGCCCGCCGCGAGATCCACCGCCGTGGCGCGCTCGGCCTCGTTGTGGCTGATGCCGCCCTCGCACGGCACGAAGATCATGCCGGTGGGGCAGAGTGAGGCCATGTACTTCGCGTCGTGCGTCGCGCCGGAAACGATCCGCATGTGCGGCAGGCCCTGGCGCTCGGCGGCGGCCCGGATCAGCTCGGAGACCCGGGGATCGAAATCGGTGGGCGGGGAATTGAGCGTCTCGACCACGTCGACGTCGCACCCGCCGGCGTGCTCGCGGCACACCGCAGCCACCTGGTCGCCGAGCCGGGCCAGGACCTCGTGATCGGGGTGGCGGAGATCGATAGTAAACAGGACCCGTCCCGGCACCGTGTTCGGCGAGTTCGGGTGGACTTCGAAGCGGCCCACGGTGAAGCGCGCTGTATCGGTCGCGTCGCGCGTCAGGTCCCGGAGCGCCCCCACCATGTCGACGGCGGCCATCAGCGCGTCTCGGCGTCGCGCGCGCGGCGTCGTTCCCGCGTGGGCTTCGTGTCCCGTCACCTCCACCCGGAACCACCGGAGTCCCTGGATGCCGGAGACCACCCCGATGGTCTTGCCGGCGGCTTCGAGCACGGGCCCCTGCTCGATGTGCGCCTCCAGATACGCAACCATCGGAAAGCGGAAGGCCCGGCGGTTCCGCACCTGCGCGGCGTTCAGAGTCTGAGCCAGCGCCTGCTCCACGCTGACGCCGTGCGCGTCGACGGTGGCGAGCGCGGTGGCCAGCGGCACGGCTCCAGCGAACACGGCCGACCCCATCGTGGTCGGCTGGAATCGCGCGCCCTCTTCGTTGGTCCAGATCGCCAGCTCGAAGGGGTGCACGGTCTCGACGCCGGCATCGTCCACCGCCTCCAGGACCTCCAGCGCCGCCAGGACGCCGAACACGCCGTCGAAGTTGCCGCCCGTCGGCTGGGTATCGAGGTGAGACCCCGAGACGATCGGGCTCGCCGTGGCGCTCACGCCCGCGCGCCGGATGAACAGGTTGCCGATAGGGTCGACGCTCGCCTCGAAGCCGCGCGCCGCCGCCCACGCGAGCATGCGCCGGCGCGCCTCCGCGTCCTCCCCCGTCAGGGCCTGACGATTGACGCCGCCGCGGCCGGTCGCGCCGATCGTCGCGACCTCCAGATGGCGCTGCCACAGGCGGTCCTCCCTGACCGCCGCCACCACCGCGGCCGCAGCCGTCGCAGGCCCGGCCAC
>QHRS01000313.1 GCA_003221435.1 Candidatus Rokuibacteriota bacterium | reverse complement strand
ATGCGTGAACTGGCCCGGGATGCTCATGGAGTTGGTCAGGTCGAAGTGGCCGATCCAGAGCACGTCCAGGCCGTCCACGGCGGCGATCTTTTCGACGTTCTCGACGCCCGCGACCGTCTCGATGAGGCCGATCAGCAGCCCCTCCGCGTTGGCGTTCTTCATCTTCGCCGCGACGTCGCCGCCTTCGTAGTCGTCGTGCGCGACGCCGAAGGCCGCGCCCCGGCCGCCTTCCGGCGGGTACTTCGCGGAGCGGACGAAGAGTCGCGCCTGCTCCTCGCTCTCCACCATCGGGATCATCAGCCCCATCGCGCCGAGGTCGAGCGGCCGCGCGATCAGGTGGTACTGGGTGGCCGGCACGCGCACGAGCGGCACGATGTCCGCGGCGCGCGCGGTCGCCATCAGCGTGCGGACCGTGTCGGCGTCCCACCCCGTGTGCTCGGTGTCGAACAGCGCGAAGTCGGCGCCGGCGTTGGCCGCGATGCGGGCGATGCCGGTGGTGTTGAACTCGAAGAAGGCGGTGCCGATCGACACACCGCCCTGGCTCAGGGCGCGCTTGACCTTGTTCGCTCTCATCGGGCTCCCCTCCCTCGCGCGACGGTCGACGCACGCTTCGAGCGCCGGCTCCGCCGGCGCAACCGGTTCCTGGGGGAGGCTCGGAGGGGGCCGTCGAGGCCCCCTTCGACAAACCTCATCGTCCCTCCGCGGGCTCGCGGTAGCGGCGCAGCTTGGCCTGAAGGCGCGGCGTGTCGAGCACCGCGCGGTTCACGATGTAGCGGGGCAGCCGTCCGGCCGCGACGTCCAGGATGCTCTCGCACGCGCTCCGGCCGTTCTCGCGGAAGCACTCGTCGGTCCAGCAGATCGCGTGCGGCGCGACGATCACGTTGTCGAGCCGGAAGATCGGGTCGGCCGGATCCGGCGGCTCCTCCTCGAACACATCGAGCGCCGCGCCCTGGATGCGCCGCTCGCGCAGCACCGTCGTGAGCGCCCGCTGGTCGACGACCGGCCCGCGCGACGTGTTGATCAGGAACGCGGTCGGCTTCATCAGGGCCAGGCGCTCGGCGTTGATCAGATGGCGCGTCTCGCGTGTCAGCGCGCAGTTGACCGACACGAAATCGGCCGCCCGGAGCAGCGTCTCCAGCGAGACCAGCTCGGCGCCGGCCGCGGCGGCCTGCTCGCGCGTCACGTAGGGATCAGCCGCGATGACGCGCATATCAAACGGCTTTGCCAGCGCGGCGACCTCTCGGCCGATGTTGCCGAAGCCGACGACGCCGAGCACGCGCCCGGTTAACCCGATGCCCATGTGCGCGGGCTTCTCGGCCCAGCGGCCCGCCCGGGTCAGCGCGTCCTTGGCGAAGAGCTTGTGGCTCAGCGCCAGCAGGAAGGCGATGACCGCCGTCGCCACCGGCCGCCGCACGCCGTCGGGGGTGATCGTGAGCAGCACGCCCTGTTCAGTGCACGCGTCCACGTCCACCGTGTCGTAGCCGACGCCGAAGCGCGCGACGACCGCGAGCTGGTCGGCGCCCTTGAGCGTGGCCGCGGTGACCCGCGGGATCATGACGAGCAGCGCGTCGTAGCCGCGCACTTGCTCGGCCGACAGCTCGCGCGTGTCCTCGGCCAGGAACTCGTACTTGACGCCCCGCGCCTGCTCGAGCAGGCCGAACCCGATGTCGCGGTAGGCGAACGACCCGTCGGGCGTGAGGAAATCGCGCGTCAGACCCACACGGAACATCAGCGCCTCCTCCTTATGA
>QHRS01000312.1 GCA_003221435.1 Candidatus Rokuibacteriota bacterium | reverse complement strand
CTGCTGGAGCGCTCGGCGCTCGATCTCGATGCGGCCAAGAGCGGCATTCGGTCGTGGGTGACCGCGTACGTGTCCCTGCGCCTCCAGCAGCTTGTGCCGGAGACCTGCGAGCACGAGCCCGGGCCCGACGCCGCGCGCGGCCCGGTGCTGCCCGGAACCGGCATCCGCTGCACCGACGAGGTGGTCCACCGGCTCGGACGGATCCCGATCCCGTTCGTCCGCCAGATGGTGACGCAGAAGGTGGCGGAGACGGCGCGGGCCGAGCACGTGGCGCTCGTCGACGTCGTGTTCTTCGAGCGCGCGGCCACCTTCTGACAGTGCAGGCTGTCGGGAGAGGATCTCTCGAGCTTCCAGCACTGGCAGGCGCACCTGATGGCCGGACCGACTGTACTCGCGTCACCCCCGCCGTCTCGAGGTGGAGGAGCCTGAGCCCGTCCGCATCCCGATCGAGGACGCGCTCGACCTCCACGCGTTCACGCCGGGAGACGTCGCGTCCGTCGTCGAGGAATACCTCCGCGAGGCGCACCGGGCGCGCTTTCGCGAGGTGCGGCTGATCCACGGTCGCGGTGCGGGCACCCAGCGCGCCATCGTCCGCTCGCTGCTGGCCGGCCACCCGCTCGTCCGCGCGTTCGCCGACGCACCCCCCGAGCGGGGCGGCTGGGGCGCAACGGTCGTGACGCTCGTCGAGCCGCGGTAGCCGGTCCACGACCCTACGACGCCTCGACCAGCGTGAGCGGCCGGGCCGGGACGTCGAGTCCGCGCCCGCAGCTGTGCGGAGCGCTCATGGCGTCCGGTGTTTCTCGGTCAGATGGCGGAACAGGAACTCCTCGTCGAGCGGCGACAGGTCGAACTGCCTGCTGGCCTGGTCGATGAGCTTCGTGCGATCGGCTTTCGGATCGTCGAGAAGCCGGTCCTCGATCCACCTCACGGCTTGCTTGATCGGCGCTTCGCCCTGAGCCATTTCGCCTCCGATCAGGAGAATATCGGAACCCGCATGAGTCGACTCTACGACATGGTCACCTTCGATTGCTATGGCACGCTGATCGACTGGGAGAGCGGGATCGCCGCGGCGTTCCTCGCGGCCGCGGCCGCCGATGGGAAGCGGCTCGAGCGGGCGGCGGTGCTCGCTGCGTACGCGGAGTTGGAGCCGGTCGTCGAGGCGGAGACCCACCGAAGCTACGGGGAGGTGCTGACGGAGACGGCGAAGCGCGTCGCAGCGCGACTCGGCTGGCCGCTCCCGGAGGCGCGCGCGCCCTTTCTCGTGGCGAGCCTTCCGGCGTGGCTGCCGTTCCACGACACGAACCCGGCGCTCGAGCGGCTCGCCACCGCGGGCTACCGGCTCGGGATCCTGTCCAACGTCGACGATGACCTGCTCGCAGCAACGCGCAGGCACCTCCGCGTCGGCTTCGACCTGCTCGTAACGGCCCAGCAGGTCGGCGCCTACAAGCCGGCGCCCAACCATTTCACCGTCGCGCGGCAGCGCATCGGCGGACGCCGCTGGCTCCACGCTGCGCAGAGCCACTTCCATGACGTCGTGCCCGCGCGCGCGCTCGGCATCCCGATCGCGTGGATCAATCGAAAGAACGAGCCGCGGCGAGACAGCGCCCGGGCCGACCGCGAGTTTCGCACGCTCACGGAACTGGCCGAGTGGCTCTGCGCGCCGCGGGCGCGCGTCTCAGGCTGAACAGTGCCCGCGAGGCCTCTGCGAGCCCGCCGGCAGGGCCCACCCGCGTCGTCGGCTCGGTCGCTCCTCCCTGCGACGTACAACCGCTGTCACGCCTCAGACCGCGTGAAAGAATCGTCGCGAGCGGTGGCCGGTGGGGGACGTCGGGGGCGGCGGGACTGCTCCCCCTGACGTTGACTCAGAGTCCGTGAACGAATCGCCCTGCATCGCCGTTCCGGCGCGGGCTTCGCCCGCGCTCCGATCACTCCGATCACCCCCTTCACCCCGCGGGCAATCGGTGGGGGGTGTCGGGGGGAGCGGCGGCGCTCCCCCCGACGTTGATTACTCACAGCGTCAAGAGCGCGATGCCCGCGACGCACGTGACCGCTCCGGCCGCCGAGCGCCACGTCACGGGCTCTCCGAAGGCGAGGAGCCCGATCGGGAGCGCGAAGAGCGGGGCGGTCGACGAGAGGACCGTCGCGACGCCGACCCCCGCGTACTTCAAGCCCGCGACGAACATCACCGAGCTCACCGCCGTGAGCACGCTGAGCGCGGCCATGAGCGCGCCTCGAGCGCGTGCGTGCGTCCTGACGCTGCGCCCCGTCCCGCGAGCCCACGGCGTGAGCCAGAGGATCGCGGCGGCGATGGGGAACCGCACGGCCTGGGCGGTAACCGGATCCACCTCCCTGAGCGGCGGCTTCATCAACAACGCGTTCGCCGCCCACGCGACCGCCGCCACGATCGCGAGCCCGATGCCGCGCGCCCGGCCTGCGGCTTCCTGGGGCGTGGCCGGCGAGCGTTCCGCCACGATGATCGCGAGCCCTCCCAGCGTCACGATGGCGCCCGCCAGGAGCTTCGGCGTGACCGGCTCGTCCAGGAAGACGAGGGCTAACCCGGCGGCGATGAGCGGGTAGACCATCGAGATCGTCATGGCGCGCGCCATGCCGATCGCTTTCGTGCTCTCGAAGAACGCCGTGTCTCCGAGGCCGACGGCGATGACGGTGGAGACGATCAGGTAAA
>QHRS01000075.1 GCA_003221435.1 Candidatus Rokuibacteriota bacterium | reverse complement strand
GGGCGAGCTTCGCGCGGGAAGCCGACCGGCTCGAGCGCCGCTTCGATGCGCCCGGCCAGCGCGCCCATCGCCTCCCGCCCCGCCCTCACGCCCGCCCAGACCACGCGGGCGCGGGTCGGCGTCGGAAACGCCCCGAGGCCCCTGATCTCGAGGTCAAACGGCACTGAGTCACGAACGGCGGCTTCGAGGCCGGCGGTCACCTCATCGAGAGAATTGGCTTCGACGTGGCCGAGGAACTTGAGCGTCACGTGGAGGTTTTCGGCGGGCACCCAGGCGACGTACGGCGCCGCCGCGCGGAGGCGGTCGATCTCCGCCCGGAGGGCCGAGCGCGTCGCGTCGTCGAGCCGGATCGCGACGAACGCGCGAACCGACGGCAGATCCGGGCCGACGTCTTTCAAGCCACTCACCTCGGTCCCCGCCTCACGCCCGGCTCACGCGCTTCGCAGGTGCTCGCACTCGTCGGCGGCGCAGTGACCAGCTTCGAGCGCCGGCTTTGCCGGCGCCCCAGGGTCCTGGGGGAACCTTTAGCGCGGCGGCTCTGTCAGCAGCTGCAGAAGGTTCCGGAGGCCGGCGCGGCGCCCCTCGTCGCGCTCGAGGGCGAGCGCCGCGCGGAGGTCCGCGACGGCGCCGACGTGGTCTCCGTCCAGCTCGCGCGCGAGCCCGCGCGCTGCCAGCGCCTTCGCGTCCAAGTTCATGGTCGTGGGAGTCGGCCTGGCCTCCGGCTGCGCCTCTGATACTGGCCTGGTGTCCGCCGGCGGTGGCACCGCGACGACCCCTTTCGGCGGAGGCGTGACGGTCGGCGCAGGCGCCGGCGGCGGAGCCGGGGACGTCGCGGCGGGCGGACCCGTGGGCTCGGGCGCACGGGCCGCGGCACCCTGGGCATGAGGCGGCGCGAGACCGAGGCGGCGGCGCATGTCGGCCTTCACCCACGGGTCGATCGCGACCTCGAGCGCCGTCAGCTGGTCCTCACGCCCGCGCGGATCGCCGGCCAGGATCCGCGCAGTGCCGCGGTTGTAGTATGCCTTCGCGTTGCGCGGGTCGAGCTCGATCGCTCGAGTGAAGTCCCTGACGGCGTGCGCCGGCTCACCCGCCGCGACGGTGGCGTTTCCGCGGTTGAAATACAGCTCCGAGTCACCGGGCGTGAGCAGGATCGCCCGGTCGTAATCGTCCAGCGCGCCGGCGACGTCACCGAGGCGGACGCGCGCGGCGCCGCGATTGCTGAACGCGTCCGGCGAGTTCGGATCGCCCTGGATCGCCTGGTCGAAGGCGATCACCGCAGCGGCGTAGCGGCCCTCGCGGTACAGAGCCACACCGCGCTGGAACGATGACGACGCGCCGCACGCGGTCAGCGCCAGGCATGCGAGCGCCAATCCCGAACGCGTCATGGCCGTATGATAAGCGGGGCGTGGCCCGGGGGGAATCCGCTCGGGTTCACGATCGAGTCCGCGCCAGCAGCGCCCGACGGAGCATGTCGAGCGCCATCTGCGACGACTGCCACTTCACCGATTCGCGGTCGCCCGCAAACCGGAAACGCCGGGCGCCCGTTTCCCCGGCGACCGTGAGACCGACGAACACCGTGCCCACAGGCTTGGCCGCCGAGCCACCCTCGGGGCCGGCGATACCGGTGACCGCCAGGCCGCACGCGGTCCCCGCGAGAACGCTGATGCCGCGCGCCATCGCTTCGGCGCATTGGGCGCTGACGGCTCCGTGCGCGCGGAGGACGCTCTCGGGCACGCCGAGCAGCTCCTGCTTGGCGCGATTCGAGTAGACCATCACGCCGCGCTCGAAGTAGGCGGACGAACCCGGGACGTTGGTGATGCGGTGGCCGAGCAGGCCGCCGGTGCACGACTCGGCGACCGAGAGCGTGAGGCCCCGATCGAGGAGCAGCGAGCCCACGACGCGCTCGAGCGTGTCGGCGTCGCTCCCGTAACGATCGGGGCCGAGCCGCGCGGCCACCTCGGCCTCGACCCGCGCGAGCAAGTCGGTCGCGAGCGCGAGCGACGGCGCCCGCGCCCGGATCCGCACCCACACTTCGTCGTCGACCGGCATGCAGGTGACGGCCGCCTCGCCCTCATGGCCGAGAAACGACGCGAGGCGCTCCTCGATCTCCGCCGCAGCGACGCCGACGGCGCGCAGCGTGCGGACGAGCACCGCGTCCTTGCTCCTGAAGCGCTCACGGGCGTACGGCAGCAGATGCCGGTCGAGCAACTCCCGCAGCGCCGAATCCCGCGCGGGCAGGACGACGATGCCCGCACCGGCGGTCTCGAGCAGCCAGCCCGGCTCCCCCGACGGGACGGTCCAGAGCGTCGCGCCCTGAGGCAGCAGGCCCAGCCTTTCGGCGCGCCGAGGCATCGCACGGTCCTCTCGCCGGAACACCTCCGCGAGCGCGTGCAGCAAGCGCTCATTCAGTACGAGCCGCGTCGCCGTCACGCGCGCAAGTGTGCGGCGCACGATCTCGCCCGCCGCACCTCCCGCGCCGGCCAGCACGACGACGAGCGCGTACGCGTCGATGGCCTGGCGCAGCGCAGCCTCGAGAGCGCCCTCGTCCTGGTCCACGAACTGGCGAGAGGCGACGGGCAGGCCATCGGCGAGCAGCGCCACCGTCACCGCCCGGCCCGCAGGGTCGGCTGCGCCGCTCAGGTGCGCGGCGCCCACCGTCATCACGATCGCGCCGGTCACGCCGGGACGCCGAGCCACGCCCGCATCCCGAGGAGGATTCCGAGCGCGTACCCGCCGGCGATCAGGTCGTCGACCATGACGCCGAACCCGCCCGGCAACGCCTGGCTCCGGTTCGCGGGAAAGGGCTTGACGATGTCGAGAAGGCGGAACAGGAAGAACGAGCCGATCAACACGCCGGGCGTCAGCGGGAGCACGAGGACCGAGAGAGTCATGCCGGCCACCTCATCGACGACGATGATGCCCGGATCCTTCCTGCCGACCATGCGCTCGACGCGCCCGGACGCCGCGATGCCGGCGACCGTGACGACGAGCAGGAAGACGATCCGGCCCGCCAGCGAGAAGGGAATCAGCCAGAGCGCCAGGAGCGCGACGGCGCTGCCGACCGTCCCTGGCGCGACCGGCGCGTAGCCCGCGCCGGCGGCGGTCGCGACGAAGGTGGCGGCGCCGTCGAGGAAGCGCGGGATTAGCCGCTCGCCTCGCCGGTCAGCTCGTATCCTTCGACGTCCGTGATGCGTACCCGCTCGAACCGCCCGGGCACAATCGCTGCCCCCCGTAGGTACACCACACCGTCGATCTCCGGCGCCTGCCCTGCCATGCGGCCTTCCCACTGGAACGCGGGATCCTCGCTCGGCCCGTCGACCAGGACCTGCTGAACCGTGTCGCGGAGCGATTTCACCAGGTCGAGGGCGATCCGGTCTTGATGCTCCTGGACGATCACGGCGCGCTCCTCGGCGATCTCTCGAGGCACCTCGTCGGGCAGCGCGAGCGCCGGTGTCCCTTCCTCGGGAGAATACGTGAACACGCCGAGCCGCTCGAAGCGTACCTCCTCGATGAAGTCGAGCAGCGTCTCGAACGCCGCCTCCGTCTCGCCCGGAAATCCGACCAGCACGGTGGTGCGCAGCGTCAGGTGGTCGATCGCGTTGCGGAAAGCGCGGACGACCTCCTTCATGCGCCGCGCAGTGACGGCGCGGCGCATCGCGCGCAGGATGCCGTCGTCGGCGTGCTGCACGGGCATGTCGAGGTAGGGCACGATCCGCGCGCGCGCGAGCTTGTCGATCAGCCGGTCGTTCACGTGGGCGGGATGCAGGTACATCGGCCGGATCCACGGCATGGCCGTGTCGGAGAGCGCCAGCAGCAGATCGCCGATGTCGCCCTCGCCCGGGCGGTCCTTCCCGTACGCGAGCGTGTCCTGCGAGACCAGGATCGCTTCCTGGACGCCGCGTCGCGCCAGCGCCTCCACCTCGGCGACGATGTCCGCGAGCGGGCGACTCCGGTGCTTGCCGCGGAACTGCGGAATCGCGCAGAAGGTGCAGCCCATGTCGCAGCCTTCCGCGATCTTCACGTACGCGTAGGGCACGCGCGACAGGAGACGCGGGGTGCCGGCCTCGTACAGGTAGCCCGGCGGGGCCGACGTCGCCCAGTCGTGCCGGCCGCCGGCCTGGCGGACGAGATCGACGATCCGCTCCAGCTCCGAGGTGCCGAGGATCGCGTCAACCTCCGGCATTTCGGTGAGAACGTCCTTGCCGTAGCGCTGGGTCAGGCATCCGGTCACGATCAGCGATCGGCACCGGCCGCTCTCCTTCAGCTGCGCCAGCTCGAGGATCGCGTCGATCGATTCCTCGCGGGCGCGATCGATGAAGGCGCACGTGTTGACGATCACGCACTCGGCGTCCTCGGCCCGCTCGGCGATCGGGAACCCGGCGGCGGTCAGCATGCCGAGCATCAGCTCGGAATCGACCTGATTCTTGGGGCATCCCAGAGTGGTCAGATGAACGCGCATGACGGACCTCGATTATAAACCGACATCGCCCCCGTGCCCGGGGAGGCCCGGAAGGCGTTCCCGAGCGATGTCCCCCCTTGGCTCGTCAGCCCCGGTAGTTGTCGAACTGGAGGGCGATCCCGAGATCCTTCTCGCGGAGCATCGCGATCACCGTCTGCAGGTCGTCGCGACTCTTGGCGGACACGCGGACCTGGTCTTGCTGGATCGAGGCCTGCACCTTGAGCTTCGTATCCTTGATCAGCCGGACGATCTCCCGAGCCTTCTCCACCGGGATCCCTTGCTGCAGCGCGATCTTCTGCCGGATCGCGCCGCCGGCCGCGGACTCGACCTTGCCGAAGCTGAGCGCCTTGAGCGGCACGCCCCGCCGGTGCAGCTTGGACTGGAGGATGTCGATCACCGCCCGCAGCTTCATCTCGTCCGCCACGAGCACGGTGAGGTCGGTCTTCTCCTGCGTGATCTCGTTCTTCGTGCCCTTGAGATCGTAGCGGGTCTCGATCTCGCGCCGCGCCTGGTCGAGCGCGTTCGCGACCTCCTGCATGTCGATCTTGCAGACGACGTCGAACGAGTTCTCCGCCATGCGCGACGCTATCGCCCTTCCAACGAGTTCCGACCAATGCGCGTCGGACCGCTGTGCCGTTCCAAGTTGCGAGCCAGACGAGGCCCGAGGGAGGGCGGCACGTTGAGGAGAACTGATCGCGACCGAGAACGGAGTCTGGCGAAGTAAATTGGACCGGCACGAGAAGCCTGTCGGAGAACCCGAGTTCGAGCGCCGGCTTTGCCGGCGCCGTTTGGGGAGCCGAGCGGTTCGCGGGGCTGGGGCCCCGCACCGCGCAGGCGACCACTCGAACGAAAAACCTGGGGGAGGCTCGGAGGGGGCCGCCGAGGCCCCCTCCGATGGGCAACGAAGTATGGCGACGTAAATTGGAACGGCACTATCGCCCTTCGAGGGGCACGGTCGCGGCGCCCTTGGGAGCGACAAACGCGAACAGCCGGTCCGGCAAGCCCGCGTTCGCCGTGACCTTGGTGAACCGCATCCGCACCGTGTTGTCGAACTGATCGAAGACCTCGGCGTTGCGCACGAGCCAGTCGCGCGGATCGACCTCGATCACGAGACGGCTGAGGCTGGGCTCGGGCCTGGTCGGCCTGAGATCCAGGACGTAGTTGCCCTCGTCGCTGGTCTTCCGCGCGGGGTTCAGGAAGCGCACGGTGAAGTGCGCCCGCAGCCTGCCGAGCCCGGCGAGGAAGCTCCCGGCCGGGCCCGCGAGCATCTTCGGCGCTTCGCCGACGTTCACCTGGTTCAGCTCGGGCGTGTAGATCCAGATCGATCTCCCGTCCGACACGATCTGCTGGGGCGTCGGCGCGGTGTACTCCCAGCGCATCTTGCCCCCCTTCTTCAGGTACACGGTGCCCTCGGCGGGGATGGACTGGTCGAGGCTCTTGTTGAATGCGGTCTGGTGGAAGGACGCCTTCAGGTCGTCGAGCTTCGCATACCGGTCCTCGACCCGCCCGATGACTTCATCGAGCGTCGCGTCGGCCGCGAACACGGCCGGAAGCAGGAGGAGCGCGAGAGCCGTCCACACCGCCGGCACGCTTACTTTCCCCGTTTCGCGAGATATTCCGGTCCCACCAGGACCTCGCGCGGCTTCGCGCCCTCGCCCGGCCCGATGATCCGGTCCTGTTCCATCATATCGACAAATCGGGCGGCCTTCGGATATCCGAGCCGCAGCCGGCGCTGCAGGAACGAGATCGACGCCTGCCGTTGCCCGATGACCAGATGCACCGCATCCCAATACACGTCGTCGCGCTCGGCAGCATGCGCGTCGCCCGATTGCGCGTCGTCCATGGGCAGCACGACCTCTTCGTACACCGCCGTGCCCTGCGTCCGGAGGAACTCGCAGATCGCCTTGACCTCGTCGTCCGAGACCCAGGAGCCGTGCACCCGCATCTGCCGCGAGGCGCCCGGCGGCACGAAGATCATGTCGCCGCGGCCCAGCAGCTGCTCGGCACCGTTGCTGTCGAGCACGGTGCGCGAGTCGACCTTCGAGGCCACCTGGAACGCGATGCGCGTGGGGAAGTTCGCCTTGATCAGCCCCGTCACGACGTCGACCGACGGCCGCTGGGTCGCGACGATCAGGTGGATGCCGACCGCGCGCGCGATCTGCGCGAGGCGAACGAGCGAGGTCTGCACCTCGCCCGCCGAGGCCATCATCAGGTCCGCCAGCTCGTCGACCACGACGACCCAGTACGGCAGCTTCTCCGCGGGCGGCACCGTCCGGTTGTAGCCCTCGATGTTCCGGACCTGCTTGCCCTGAAGCAGCGTGTAGCGCTCGTCCATCTTGCCGACGATCCATCGGAGCCGGGCCGAGGCTTCCTTCGTGTCGGTGACCACGGGCGCGAGCAGGTGTGGAATGCCCTCGTAGACGCCGAGCTCGAGCCGCTTGGGGTCGATCATGAGGAAGCGCACATCGGCAGGCGTCGACTTGTAGAGGATCGAGCAGATCATCGTGTTCAATCCCACCGACTTGCCCGAGCCGGTGGCGCCCGCGATCAGCAGATGCGGCATCGCGGCGAGATCGGACGCGACCGGCTGCCCGGTCACGTCCTTGCCGAGCCCGAGGGGAAGCCGCCCCTTCGCCTCTACGAAGTCGCGCGAGACCAGGATCTCCCGCAGATAGACGGTCGCGGCCTCCGCGTTCGGGACCTCGACGGCCACGGTACCGCGGCCCGGGATCGGCCCGACGATCCGGACGCTCGCGGCCTTCATCGACAGGGCGAGGTCATCGCTCAGGTTGACGACCTGGCTCACCTTGACGCCGGGCGCCGGCTCGAACTCGTACGAGGTGATGACGGGCCCGGGACTCACTTGAACGATGCGCCCCTCGACCTCGAAGTCCTGGAGCTTTCGGCGCAGGATCTCCGCGTTCTCCTGCAACGCCTCGCGAGTCACCCGGAGCTCCGACGCGGACGGCGCTTGCAGCAGGCCGACCGGCGGCAACTGGAAGGACTGCGCGCCGCTCTCGCCGAAATCGAATGTCTCCTGCCACGTGAGACCTCTTTCGGCGAGGCCGCTCCGCGGCCGGGCCGGCTCGACGACGACCGGCAGGGGCGGGGGCTCGAGCGCGTCGCTCTCGGGCACGGGCGGAAACAGCGGCAGCTCGGGCGGGATCGGCGCGCTCTTCGCGCTCCTGCGCCGGCGGAGCGCCGCCACGCGCGCGCCGATCTTCCGGCTGAGGGCGGTGTAGGACATCTGGGTGACCAGCAGGAGGCCGATCGGAATCGCCGCGAGCAGGACCCACCACGTTCCGGCACCGCCGACGGACGTCTTCAAAAGCTCGGTGACTGCCCAGCCGATCGCGCCTCCGCCGTGGATGCGCGCATCGCCCTGCGTGTCCCGGGCGAGCGCGAGCACGCCGGTCACGGCGATCAGCAGGATCGCCGCTCCCGCGATCATCGGGTATCCGCGATGCGGAATCGGGCGCGCGAACATGGAGACGCCATACAGGCCGAGCAGTAGCGGCACGACGTAGCCGGCGTAGCCGAAGGCGCTGAAGAAGAACCACGCGACCCAGACTCCGACCGGCCCGACCGGGCTCGCCTGATCCATCGGGTGCAGGCTCGGGTCGAACGCGGCGAGCGCGGTCAGTCCGAACCCCGCGACCGCCAGCGCAAGGATCCCCTTCACTTCCTGCACCCACCTGCCCGACCGGTGCGGAACGTCGCGCGGGCGGGAGCGGCGAGTCGGGCCACCGATCCCTGCAGCTCTATCCACGGTTTTCTCCTCGGTCGCATCCATCAGACATCGAGCATCGCCTCACGCCCTCCGCTTTCAGAAGAAATATCTCCAGGCCGCTCCCAATGGCCCATCTGCGTCGTTGGCTCGGTCGCTCCTCCCTGCGACGTACAACCGCTGTCGCGTTTCAGTCGTCGCTCCTTCGCCGCCTCGCATCTGGACCTTTTTGAGCGGCCTGCCGGGTCTTTCAGCATCTTGTCAGGCACGGCCGTGCCAGCCTGTCCTCCTCTGAGGAGAAACAATACTCCTTATTTCGGGGCCTTACGACTTGGCATCGTGTGTGCTGCCCTCAGATCTCGATGGCGATACTCATTGTGGCCGATTCACCCTACGACCGGCACCTTTTGAAGTCGCTCCTCGGGGCCGAGGGCTACACCGAGGTCCTGACTGCGGAATCGTCGCGTCAGGCCTTCAGACACCTCGGGCTCGAGGACCCGGCGCTCGCCGTCACGTCCGTCGACCTGGTCTTGATGGATCTGGCGATGCCGGAAATGGACGGCGTCGACGCATGCGCCGCCATCAACACGCACGATGGACTCAGAGGCATCCCGATCATCATGCTGGTGGGCGCCTTGGAGACCAAGGAGCTCGAAGCCGCGTTTGCGGCGGGCGCCGTCGACTACATCTTCAAGCCGCCCACCCGCATCGAGCTGGCCGCGCGCGTCCGCTCGTGCCTCCGACTCAAGCGCGAGATCGACCGCCGCAAGGCGGTCGAGCAGGAGTCCTTCAAGGTGACGCGACTGCTCGATGCCGCGTACCAAAAGCTCCAGCACGTCTCGTTCCGCGACGGCCTGACCGAGATCGCCAACCGCCGTCGCTTTGACGAGTTCATCGAGCTGGAGTGGAGACGCGGGCTCCGCACCTCGATGCCGATGTCGCTGATCATGATCGACATCGATTTCTTCAAGGCCCACAACGACACGTACGGCCATCAGGGCGGCGACGAGTGCCTGAAACGGGTTGCGAGCTGCCTCGCCGGCCCGTTACGGCGGCGAGGAATTCGTCGTGGTCCTCGCGAACACTAACCGCGCGGGCGCCGCCGCCTTGGCGGAAGCCTTACGGGTGCGGATCGAGTCGCTGGAGATCCCACACTCGGGCTCCCGCGTCAGCGATTGGGTCACCATCAGCCTCGGCGTTGCCACGATGGTCCCCCTGCAGGACACCTCGCCAGCGGAGCTGATCGCCGCAGCCGACCGCGCGCTGTACCAGGCCAAGCGTGAGGGGCGGAATCAGGTCAAGGTGGCGAACGGTATCTAGACCCTCGGAGGGGGCCGCGACGGCCCCTCCGACTCCGCACCTTACGCGTCCCCCAGGTACAGTCGCTCCAGGCGCTCGACCATCCGCTCCATAGGAAAGCGGACCTCCACGGCCTTCCTCCCGGCCTGGCCCAGAGCCCGCGCCCGCTCCGGATCCCGGAGGAGGGCGAGCGCGCCCTGAGCGAGTAGATCAGGGCGCCGCGGTGGGACGAGAAGGCCCGTAAGCTCAGGCTCCACGATCTCGGTGACCCCGTTCACCGCCGTGGCGACGATCGGGCGCGCCATTGCCAGGGCCTCCAGCACGGTGAAGGGAAGACCCTCGGACACCGAGGAGATCAGGACGAGGTCCATGGCCGCCAGACAGTCCGGGATATCGTCACGCACGCCGGTAAAGCAGCAGGCTTCTTGGACTCCGAGCCGAGCGGCTTCCGCGGTGATCGCCGGCCTGAGCGGGCCGTCGCCGACAATCAGGGCCCGAACATCGTGGACCTCGGTTCTGACCCTGGCCAGCGCCGCCAGGAACGTGGCGTGATCCTTCTGCGGCGTCATCCGGCCGATGAGGCCGAGCACCGGACCCGAGGCGAGGCCGAAGGCCCGACGGATCTTTCCGCCGTCGGCGCGGGACGGATCGAACCGGGCGAGATCGACGCCGTTATGAATGACCTGCACCTTCTCGGCCGGCACCCGGCCGCGCTCGATGAGGTCGCGGGCCAGGCTCTCGGCGACGCAGAGGATCGTCTCCGTCCACGGCACCGTGAGCCGGTCCAGCGCGAGATAGAGGGCCCGCCGGAGCGCCGGGACAGGATAATCGTAAAGGGAGTTATGGACGGTCGAGAGATGGCGGGGCACGCCCGCCAGCCGCGCCGCCAGCCGCCCGTAGAAGTTGGTGCGGGCCCCGTGAGATTGGACGACGTGCGGGCGCTCGCGGCGAAAGTGGCGGACAAGGGCGAGCAGGGCGCGCGGGTCGACGAGCCGCTCCTCCATCGGAACCACGGCCGTGGCGACCCCCAGCCGGCCGAGCCGCTCCACCAGTGGACCCATGGCGGGGCAGATTACGGAGAGCTCAAAGCGCGTACGGTCAAGAGCCTTGGCTAGCTGGAGAAGATAGACTTCGCCCCCCGCCCATTCCGCCGACCCCGCCAGCTGGAGCACCCTCACCCGGGCCATCTCAGCCCTCCTAGCCTAGCCCCGAGCGGCGCCCGGCACCTCGAGGACGATCGGCAGCACAATCGGCTTGCGCTGGAAGCGCTGCTGGATGAACCGCCGCACCGCGCTCTTGACGAGTGCGCCGACCACCTCCCGGTCGAACGGTTGAGCCGGATCCCGCTCAGCGAGCGCCTGACTCACCGCCGCCTTCAACTCCGCGAGCATTTCCTCCGACTCCTTGACATAGACCACGCCCTGCCCATCCTCGACGAGGAACACCCGCTCGGGCGGAAGCCCGACGCTCGCAGCCAGGCGCGCGTGGCCCAGCAGGTGGCGGTACTCGCCGTGGACCGGGATGAAATACCGCGGCCGGGTCAGGTTGAGCATCTGCTTGAGGTCTTCCTGGCTCGCGTGCCCGGAGACGTGCACGAACGCGTTGTCCTCGTAGAGCACTTCTGCGCCGAGCCGGAACAGGGCGTTGATGACGCTACCGACCGTGCGCTCGTGGCCCGGAATCACCCGCGCGGAGATGATCACGACATCGCCCCGCTCGATCTGGACGTCCTTATGCTCGCCCACGGCCATCAATGCGAGCGCGGAGTTGGGCTCGCCCTGGCTGCCGGTCGAGACGATCAGTTGCCGCGAGGCGGGCAACGCCGCCACGGCTTCGAGCGGCTCCAGCAGCCCCTCGGGAACCCTGAGGTAGCCGAGCTCGGACGCGATCCGCACGTTCTTCTCCATCATACTCATCCCGAGCAACGCCGCCTTGCGCCCGTAGCGCGCGGCCAGGTCGAGCACCTGCTGGATGCGGTGGATGTGAGAGGCGAAGGTCGCCAGGATGATCCGGCCCTGCGCGGCGGCGAAGCGGGGGGCCAGCGCCGGCCCCACCTCGGACTCGGAGGGCGTGTGGCCGGGCCGGTCCACGTTCGTCGAGTCGGAGCAGAGCGCCAGCACGCCCCGTTCACCGAGCTCGGTGAACCGGCTGTAATCCGGGGTCTCCCCGTCGATCGGGCGCGGATCCAGACGGAAGTCCCCCGTGTGCACGATCGTGCCGGCGGGGGTGTCGATGGCGAGCCCGATGCCGTCCGCGATCGAATGCGTCACACGAATCGGCTCTATGCCGAACGGGCCGATCTCGAACCGGTCACGCGGCTTGAAGCTCGTGAGCCGCGCCTGCTCGAGCAGGCCGTGCTCGCGCAGGCGGTCGGCGACGAACGCCAGCGTGAGGCGCGTGCCGTAGACCGGTACGCTGGTCTGGCGCAGCAGGTAGGGCAGCGCCCCGATGTGGTCCTCGTGGCCGTGGGTGAGCACGACGGCGCGGAAGGCCCCCCGCTTGGCGAGCGCGTAGGCGAAGTCCGGAATGACGTAACATCAGGCCACAGTCGATCGCGATCAGGTCATCGCCGGACTCGACGAGCATCATGTTGAGACCGATCTCGCCGAGGCCGCCGAGTGGGATGAGCCGGACCGCGGGCTCGCTTCCGGGCGAGGGCAGCGTTGGAACCTCCGCCTCGCATTTTACCAATCCGCCGTCTCGGCGAGGCGGGCGAAGTCTGCCAGCGACAGCGTCTCCGCGCGGCGGGTGGGATCGATGCCGCAGCGAATCAGCCGCTCCCTCGCGGCCAGGACCGACACCTTGAGGCCCGCGGCGACGGCGTTCGCCACGGCCTTTCGCCGCTGGCTGAAGGCGGCGAGCACCACGCGGCGGAAGCGTCCTTCGTCGTCGACTCCCGCCGCCGGGGCGGTGCGGGCCTTCAGATGGAGCACGACCGACTCGACCCGGGGTGGGGGCCTGAACGCGCCCGGCGGCACCCGCAGCGCCTGGCGCACCTCCCAGCGGAGCTGGGTGAGGATCGAGAGGCTTCCATAGGTCTTGCCCCCGGGGCCCGCGGCGACGCGCTCGGCGACCTCGCGCTGGAGCATGAGCGCCATCTCAGTGATCGTGCCATGGGCCTGGCTGAGCCGCATCAAGATCGGCTTCGACACGCTGTAGGGCAGATTGCCGACCACGAGCACACGACCGACGGGCGCTGACAGAGAGCCGTAGTCGAAGGTCCGCCCGTCCGCTACCCGGACGTCGAAGCGCCCGGCCAGGCGCTCGGCCAACTCCCTGTCGATCTCGAGGGCCAGAAACACCCCGGCCCGGGACGCCAGAAGCGCAGTCAGGGCGCCTTCGCCGGGTCCGATCTCGAGGACGAGATCCTGCCGGGTGGGCGAGACGAGGTCGACGATCGCCCGCGCGACCCCGACGTCCCGGAGGAAGTGCTGGCCGAGCGCCCGCCGTTTACCGGCGGCGGGCATTGAGGTCCCTCAGCAGCGCCTGATGGATCTCGCGTACCTGGGCCTCGGTCGACCCGAGGTCCCCCGTGTTGTCGATCACGTAATCGGCGAGCTTCACCTTCGCTTCGAGCGGCATCTGGCTGCGGATCCGGCCAGTCGCCTCCTCGGCGCTCAGGCTGTCGCGCGCCTGCTGTCGGGACATCTGGGCCGGCTCGTCCGAAGTGACGACGATGAGCCGGTCCATGTTGCGATAGTGCCCACTCTCGATCATGACCGGGGCGTCGAAGATCACGATGCCCTCGAAGCCCTGCACGGTCAGCTCGGCCAGTCGAGCGGCAAATCGGGCGCGGATCTCGGGGTGAGTGATCGATTCCAGGCGCTGCCGCTGCGCGGGATCCTCGAAGACGACGGCTCCGAGCGCCCTCCGATCGAGCCGGCCGTCGGGCTGGAGGAGGCCCCGACCGAACGCGGCCACGATCTGCTCCCAGGCGGGCTGTCCGGGTTCCACCACCTCTCGCGCCAGCAGATCCGCGTCGATGACGACGCACCCGAGCGCCTGGAACATGCTGGACACGGTGCTCTTGCCCGTGGCGACGCCCCCGGTCAGCCCGACAAGCAAGAACCGCCGGTCACTCATGACTCACCCCTTTGTCGAGCGTAACCAATCAAATGGCCGGGTGTCAGTACCTCTCGGTCAGGGAACACACGATTCGAAGGCGGTGCCACAACCGATCGCGGGCTAGAAGGTCCCCCCACCGCCTCCGCCCATCCCGCCCGCGGATGAGCCGCCGGACGAGCCGCCTCCCCTACTCCACGCGTCGCCGGGCGACCGGCGGGTCGTCAGGACCGCCTCCTGGGCTTTGCCGCCGAAGTCTGAGACGTCCCGGTGATAGGCCGGGAGGCTCCAGAGGTCCCGGCCCGTGTACCAGGCCGGCGGGTCCACCTTCAGCCCCTCGAAGTTGAGGATCCAACGCTCGGTCACCCCGAGGGCGATCGCCCACGGGAGCCACCGGTGGACGATGTCGGCCGGCATTCGCTCGAGTCGGTCCTTTTCGGCCCGCTCGAGAAACTCCTGGAAGCCGCGAACGCGGACGAGCGCCCGCACCCCGCGTAATGTCCGCCTGGGCATGAGCCAGGACAGCCCGAGGATGACGAGCCCGCTGCCGGTGACGCCGGCGGGCAGGGGCCAGGAGAAGGCGGCGAGCCACCGCGGCTGTGCCATCAGCTCCAGGACGCCGGCGCCCGCGACCACGAGCCCGACGCCCGCCCAGACCGTCCGAACCCGCTCCGGGGAGACCGGGAAGAGCCGATCCGCCACCATCGTCCGATAGATCTCCTCCCGGATCGGCGGGAACGTCCAATCGTAGTCGCGCTTGACCTCGGAGAGCAGCCGGAGATTCAGATCCCAGTCCGCGCCGAAGAGCTTGGCCAGCACGAAGACCTCGAGCGGCTTGAGAACCGGATCGTCCGCCACGGGCTTCAGGCGCTTGAAGAGGAAGTCCGTGTCGCCGAACGCCGTCGTCACCTGCTCGATGTGCAGATACCCGCGTACGGCGAGGTCCACGAGCGTGGCGACCAGGTCCCGCGGATGGGCGCGCTCGCCGACGAGGGCGCCGGCCTCGGCAGGGACGAGGTCCTGCGGAGGCTCGTACTCGGGCTTGATCGACCGGTTCGACGCCGGATCCCGACCATACGCCCCCCACACCCCGAGGACCATCGCGAGGGTGAGCAGCGGCAGGCCGAGCGGCCAGTTGTCGCCGAGGAACCACCCCGCCTCCTGCCATGCCGACGGCCGGGCGATGTAGCCCCGCGGCCAGCCGACCACGACGGTCAGGCCCTCGCGCGGCCGGAGGGGCCGGGTGGTGCGGAACGTGATGACGTTCTGAGCCCGCTCCTCGGTGTAGTCGTTCCCGGCCGCTCCCCCCAGGCCGGTGTAGGCGATCGATCGTACGAGGTCGTCGGGCACCGCCCGCGGCGAGGCGATGAACGCCTCCGCAACGCGGATCGGCACCTCCCACTCGGTCCCGGTCACGTTCCAGTACAGCTCGTCCGAGTCGTCCCAGCCGAGGAGCCCGCGCCGTACCCGATAGAGGATCGCGATCGTCCGCGTGGTGTTGACCGCGCCCGGTACCCACGCCTTGATCTCCACGTAGTGCCCCGCGCGGGTGACCTCGGTGCGCAGCGGCTGGCGGGACTCGTCGAAGACGTGGACATTGTCCACGCGCAGCACCCGCTCGTGGCCGCGCCGGAACTCACGGATCGGGATCGTCCGATAGATGCCGTTGTGGCGGCCGCGGAACTCGTACGTGATCGCCTCGCGGACGGAGAGGCTCGCGTCGGGGTTGATCTGGATCGTGGCGGCGAACCGGTCAATGGAGAACGCCCGCCCCTGGGCGGCCGCGGGAGAGGCCGCCGCGAGCAGGGCCGAGAACAGGACCAGCAGCCGGCGGATGCGGTCAGCTCCCGAAGGAGACGCGGGGCACCTGGCGATCCTCGGGCCGATCCAGCTCGAAGTACTGCCGTCTGACGAAGCGGCCGAGGGAGGCGATCATGTTGGAGGGAAAGCTCTCGATGGTCGTGTTGAGGTCGCGCACGACCGCGTTGTAATAGCGCCGGGAGTTCTGCACGGCGTCCTCGATCTCGCCGAGTGAGGCCTGGAGCGACTGGAAGCTCTGATTCGCCTTCAGGTCGGGGTACGCCTCGGACAGCGCGAAGAGCTGGCGCAGTGCGCTCGTCAGCTGATTCTCGGCCTGGGCGCGCGCCCCGGGCGACGCGGCGGACATCGCCGCGCCCCGGGTCTCGACGAGGTTCGGTACGAGGTCCGTGCGGCGCTTGAGCTGCACGTCGATGTCCGACCACGCCTCCTTGGACCGCTGACGGAGCCCGACGAGCCGGTTGTACGTCGTGACCGCAAACGCGACCACGAGCGTGGCGACGGCAAAAAAAATCACGGCTCCAAGCGTCATGGGGGCCCTCCCGGCGTGCGGACATGCCCGCAAGCCGCGGTACTGATACTGCGATTATAGGCCTTGGCCCCGCCGGCCCCCGCGTTCTTCGATCACTCCGTCCCGGGTCACTTGGGCCCTCGATCACGGCCTCGGCGGCCATCACTTCCTTCAGGGTCTGCGACGACAGGCGCCAACACCGGGCGGCCTTGTCCGGGACGGCGGCGTTCGGGTCGCAGGCCGCTCCCAAAGGCCCATCTGCGTCTCAGAGCGCGTGAAAGAATCGTCGCGACCGGTGACCGGTGGGGGGTGTCGGGGAGGAGCGGCGCTCGCTCCCCCCGACGTTGAGGTCTCAGAGCGTCAAGAATCGTCGCGACGGGTACCCGGTGGGGGGTGTCGGGGGGAGCGGCGCTCGCTCCCCCCGACGTTGACAACATCAGAGCTTTGGCGCGATCTCCGACGCGAAGCGCTCGAGCTGGTCAAGCTCGTCGAAGACCGAGTTGAGCATGAGGAACCGGGCGCCACCCTCGACGATCTCGCGGAGCCCCTCCACGCATTCGGCCGGTCCGCCCCAGACGGCCACGCGCGCAGCGAGCTCGGCGTTGCCGTAGAACGCGTCGAACCATTCGGCCAGCCGCTTCCCCGCGCGCGCCCGGTCCTCGTCGATCGCGATGTAGACGCGCTTGCCGACCCCGAAGGTGGCAGGATCGCGTCCGGCGCCCGCCAGGAGCCCGCGGAGTGTGCGGACCTCGTCGATGAACTTCGCGGTCGAGGCGGAGCCCGCGCCGATGAACCCGTCGCCGAGCTCCACAGCGCGCCTGAGCGCGTTCGGGTGATGCGCCCCGAACCAGATCGGCGGATGCGGTTTCTGTACGGGCTTGGGCTCCATCGCGGCGTCCGTGAGCTTCCAGAACCGGCCGTCGAACGTGACGCGTGACTCGGTCCAGAGCCGTTTCATCAGCCTGACGCCCTCCGCAAACCGCTCGGCGCGGCCGCCGGTCGGGACCCCGAACGCGGGGTACAGAGGTTGGTTCGCGCCGAGCCCGACTCCGACGATCAGGCGCCCCCCGCTCAGATGGTCGAGGGTCGCGAGGCTCTTCGCGAGGTGGACGGGGCTCCGGAGCGCCGTCAGGAGCACGGCCGAGCCGAGCCGCAACCGCTCGGTGATCGCCGCCGCATAGGTGAGCAGCTCGACCGGCTCCAGGATCGGGATCCTGCCGAGGATCTGCTCGACGACCCAGGCACCCTCGAACCCGAGCGCCTCGGCGCGCGTTAGATACTCGCGGATGCGCAGCGGCTCGACGCGGCCGTCGAGGAAGGTCTGCGGAATCGCGACCGCGAGCGGAACACGAGAGTTCACGCGCGCCACTCCCTACCGTTGTCGGTGATCTTCATCGGCGTCCTCCCGGAGGATGTCGGCGCGCTATTGTACCCGTTCACCGGGCGCGGGCCCGGCCATCCACCGCTGCGGGTACAACACGATGACGCCCGGCAAAAAAATAGCTCGGTGGGCGGCACCGGTATACCGTCCACCGAGCCTCTCTGTGTGTGCGCAGATCACACTGCGCCTCCCGACAAAAGCCGGGATCTAGCCCTGCACCGCGTACCTCCGCGCCATCAGCCTCGGGGCCAATGGCGCGCCTTCAGGTCCGGTGGCGTTTCCATCGCTAACCTCCTTGATGGTTTCTGCCACGACAGAGGCGGCGCCTCCTCCTCCGTCGCATATTTTTTACCCCCGGGGCCATTGCCATGTCAAGTAGCCCGCGGCATCAGAGGGCGTGAACGTGTCGACGCCGCGGGTGACCCGTGGGGGTGTCGGGGGGAGCGGGGCGCGGGCTTCGCCCGCGCTCCGATCACCCCCTTCACCCCGCAGGCAACCGGTGGGGGGTGTCGGGGGGAGCGGCGCCGCTCCCCCCGACTTCTTTAGTCGTCCGGACGGCAGACGCGGCACGGGCGGTACCCGACGCTCTCGGCGTCGCCGATGGAAGCGAACACGATCCGCCGGTCCTCGCGCACGCGCTGCTCGTGGGTGCAGCCGTGACGGCACACGATGCGGGTCGTCGCGCAGCCCACGAGCGCGGGCGTCGAGCGCTCGAGCGTCAGGAGCCGCGTCTTGAGCCGCTCGCCGAAGAGGTAGTGGCCCCACGTCCCGTCGCCCCGCACCACACGGTGACACGGCACGATCACGGGCACCGGGTTCGCTCCGAGCGCGTTGCCGACGGCGCGCGCCGCGCGCGGGTGCCCGATCCTATTGGCGATGTCGGCATACGAGGCGACATCCCCGAACGGGATCTGACTCGTTTCGTGCAGCACCCGAGCCTGGAAGTCCGGCACGCCGGTCAGATCCACCGGGACGGAGAAGAACGCACGCCGGCCCGCGAGGTATTCGGCGAGCTCCCGCCGCGCCTGCTCGGCGATGCGCCGCGTCGGTCCCGTTGCCCCCCCGCCGCCGTCTAGGAGCCTGTCGGAGAAACCGAGTTCGAGCGCCGGCTTCGCCGGCGCCATCGGTTCTTGGTGGAGGCTCGGAGGGGGCCGTCGAGGCCCCCTCCGATGGTCTAGGCGGATCCACGACACCCCGCGCGGGGTCGCCTCGATGCGGACGCGCGCGGCGAGCCCGGCGAGGTCGGGGGCGTCGGCGGGGACACCGCGGAGCGCACGATCCACGAGCCCGGGCGGGGCCGCCAGGCGGAAGTACCTGGTCAGGGTCGTCTCAAGGTCGTCCACCATCGCCTCCCTCCGCCAGCGTCGCCTTCAGGACGGCCTTGCCGCGGGCGAGCTGACTCTTGACCGTGTTGATGGAGATGCCCCGGATGCGGGCAAGGTCCTTGTACGAGAGCCCGTCGACGTAGTGGAGCGCCAGGAGCAGCCGCGCCTCCCGCGGCACCCGGTCGAGAGCGCGCGCCAGGTCGACCCGCTCCACCGTCGCCGGCGCCGTCGCGCGCGGCGGGCGCTCCGCGGCCGGCCGCCGCCGGCGCAGCTCGTCGATGCACACGTTGGCGAGCGCGTGATAGAGCCAGGTGGAGACGGCCCAGCGCGGCGAGTACGAGCGCCGGGCGGCGAAGCACTTGAGCAGCGTCCGCTGCACCGCGTCCTCGGCATCGGCGCGGTTGCCCAGCATGCGGAAGGCGACCGTGTAGAGCCGCGCCGCGTACTCCTCGGCCACCCGGGCGAACGCCGTCTCGTCCATTGCACCCCGTTATACGGCCGCCGGGGCGAAAAGGGTGGAATCAGACCTGCGACCAGTCGTCTCCGGCCTTTACGTCGACCTTGATGCGCACGCTGAGCGGCATCGCCGACTCCATCAGCTCCCGCACCAGGCGCTTCACTTCCTCGACTTCCTGCACCGGGGACTCGAACACCAGCTCGTCGTGCACCTGCAGCAGCATCCGGGTCTGGAGCTTCCGCGCGCGCAACGCCGCGTCCACTCGCACCATCGCCAGCTTGATCATGTCGGCGCTCGAGCCCTGGATGGGCGCGTTCATCGCCATGCGCTCGGCGGCGTTGCGCGCCACCGGGTTGCCGCTGTTGAGGTCCGGCAGGTAGCGGCGGCGGCCCAGGCACGTCGCGACGTAGCCGCGCTCGCGGCCCTCGGCCAGCGTCGTCTCGATGAAGGCGCGCACCCTGGGATGGGTCGCGTAGTAGTCGCGGATGTACTTGTCGGCCTCGGCCTGCGGGATGCGGGCGCCCTGGGCGAGGCCGAAGGCGGAGACGCCGTAGAGGAGCGCGTAGTTGATCATCTTCGCCACCCGGCGCTGCTCGTCGGTGACGGCTTCGGGCGGCACCCTCAGCACCTCGGCCGCCGTCCGCGTGTGGATGTCCTCGTCGCGGCGGAAGGCCTCGATGATCGACTCCTCGCCCGCGCAGTGGGCGAGGATACGCAGCTCGATCTGCGAGTAGTCGGCGGCGACGAAGCGCCAGCCCTCCTCCGGAATGAACGCCGCGCGGATCCGCCGGCCCAGCTCGGTGCGAATGGGAATGTTTTGGACGTTCGGATCCGACGCGCTCAATCGTCCGGTCGCGGCAACGAGCTGGTTGAACGTCGTGTGGATGCGGCCCGTGGCGGGGTTGATGAGCCCCGGGAGCGCGTCGGCGTACGTGGACTTGAGCTTCGAGAGCAGTCGGTACTCGAGGATCTTCGCGGGGAGCTCGTGACCGAGCGCCAGCTCGGTGAGGACGTCGGCGTCCGTCGAGTAGCCGGTCTTGGTCCGCCGGGCCACCGGGAGCCCGAGCTTCTCGAACAGGATGTGGGCGAGCTGCTTGGGCGAGCCGATGTTGAAGGGCTCGCCGGCGAGCGTGTAGACCTCGCGCGTCACCGCGTCGAGGCTCCGCTCGAGCTCCTTGGCGAATCCTTCGAGCCGTTCGACATCCACGCGGATCCCCGCCCGCTCCATGCGCGCCAGCACCGGCACGAGGGGGCGCTCGATGTCGTCGTAGATCGGCTTGAGCGCAAGCGCCTCGAGCTGCGCCTGCGCGTGCGCCCAGTAGCGCCAGAGCCAGCGAGCGCGCTCGCCGAGGCACTGGGCCAGCTCGGCGTCGGACAGCTCGGCCGCGTCGTCCAGGGTCGGGGGGCAGTCGACGAATACCTCCATGCAGATCTGGTCGAGCGGGTACGAGAGCCGCGCCGGGTTCAGGAGGTACGCGGCCACCGCGCTGTCGTGCACCGGGGGCGGCTCGTCGCCGCGCGCCAGCATCCACTCGATCACGGGCTTCGCGTCGTGGATGATCAGCTCGCGCGCGCCGAACAAGGGTGAGACGGGCCCGCCCGCGACGTCCGGGCTCGCGAGCGGCAGGAAGGCGGCGCCCGCGTCGGGGTGGAAAAGCCCGAATCCGTGAAGTCGGGGATCGGGCGGCCGGGGTTCCCCCTCCCAGTCGACCGCCACCGGGGCGTGGTGCGGCACCCGGCCGAGATACGCGGCGAGCGCGGCGGTCGTCGCGAGCGTCGCGACGGGCTCGGCGCTCACCTGCACGGCGCGCGCCGGCAGCTCCTTGATCAGGCGCGTGAACTCCATCTCCATCCACAGGGCACGGAGCTTCCCCCAGTCCGGCTCGCGCAGCCGGAACGACTCCAGGTCGAACTCGAGCGGAACGTGGCGGCTGATGGTGGCCAGCTCGCGCGAGAGGAGCGCCTGCGCGCGATTGGCCGCGAGGGTCTCGCGCAGCTTGCCGGGAACGAGCGTGAGGTTCTCGTAGAGGCGGTCGACGCTTCCGAACTGCGCGAGCAGCTTCACCGCGGTCTTCTCGCCCACGCCCGGGACGCCGGGAATGTTGTCGATCGAGTCGCCCATGAGCGCGAGCACGTCGGGGATCTGCGCCGGATCGACGCCCCAGCGCTCGCGCACCTTCGCCGCGTCGTACACGACGCGCTCGCCCCCGCGGCCGACGACGGAGAGCACGGAGACCCGGGGTCCGACGATCTGGAGCAGGTCCTTGTCGCCCGTGACGATCACCACGTCGAGGTCCTGATCCGCGACGCGCTCGACGAGCGTGCCCAGCACGTCGTCGGCCTCGAAGCCCGGCACCTCGATCACCGGCGTGCGGAGCGCCTCGAACAGGCGGCGCACGTGCGGAAGCTGGCGGGCGAGGTCCGGCGGCATCGCGGCGCGCGTGGCCTTGTACGCCTCGAAGAGCTTGTCACGGAAGGTGGCGCCGGGCGCGTCCCAGGCGATGCCGAGGTAGTCGGGCCGCTCCTCGCGGATGAGCTTCCAGAGCATCGTGCTCAGGATCAGCACCGCGTGGCTCGGCACTCCGCGAGAGGTCGACAGATAGCCAACCGCGTGATACGCGCGGAACAGGTGCGAGTGGCCGTCGACCAGATACAGGCGCTCAGCCACGGGGGAGCCGCCCGGAGGTTCTCAGACGGCCGCTTCTCCCGTCTCGCCGGTCCGGATGCGGATGGATTCCTCGAGCGGCAGAACGAACACCTTGCCGTCGCCGATCGACCCGGTGCGGGCAGCCGCGACGATCGTCGACACGACCTTGTCCGCGAGGTGGTCCGAGACGATGACCTCGATCTTCACCTTCGGCAGGAAGACGATCGTGTACTCGGATCCCCGGTACAGCTCGGTATGCCCCTTCTGCCGGCCGAAGCCGCGCACCTCGGTCACCGTCATCCCGACGACGCCCAGTTGGGTCAGGGCCTCCTTCACGTCGTCCAGCTTGAAGGGCTTGATGATCGCCTCGATTTTCTTCATGTGCGCCCCCTGCCGGCCGCGTTGGCCGCCTTTCGGTAGAGTGCGACGTACTCCCTGGCCGACGCCTGCCACGAGAAATCCTCGGCCATGGCGCTCCGCTGGAGCTGCCGCCAGAGCGCCGGCTCCCGGTATGCCGCCAGCGCCCGCATCGCCGCCTCGACGAGCGCGCGCGTGGTGGTCTCCGAGAAGCCGAACCCGGTGCCGGTGCGCCGCGCGGGCTTGACCTCGGTGACCGTATCCGCGAGGCCGCCGGTCCGGCGGACGATCGGAATCGTGCCGTAGCGCATGCTGATCATCTGGCCGAGGCCGCACGGCTCGTAGCGGGACGGCATCATGAACATGTCGGAGCCCGCATAGATACGCCGCGCGAGCCCGGCGTCGAAGCCCGTTCGGACCCCCAGCCGCCCGCGGCGCGATGTCGCCGCCTCGGCGAATGCCTGCTCGATCTTCGGCTCGCCCGCGCCCAGGACGGCGAAGCCTCGAGCACGAGGTCGAGCCCTTTCTGCGCCGCGAGTCGGGAGACGATCCCGACGATCGGCGCGCCGTCGCCCTCGAGCTCCATCTGCTCGGCAAGCGCCGTCTTGCACGCGGCCTTGCCGGCGAGGTCGTCGGCCGAGTACGGCTTCACGATCTCGCGATCGGTAGCGGGGTCCCACACCGCATAGTCGATGCCGTTGACCACCCCGTGCAGATCGGCGCGCCGGAACTGCAGCACACCCTCGAGCCCGCAGCCGAACTCGGGAGTCTGGATCTCCTCCGCGTACGTCTTGCTCACCGTGTTCAGCACGTCCGAGAAGACGAGTCCGCCCTTCAAGAAGTTGAGCTTGCCGTAGAACTCGAGTCCCGCCGGCGTGAACAGGTCCCAGCCCAGGCCCGTCATCGGCATGTCGAAGTGCCAGAACGCGCCCTGATAGGCGAGGTTGTGAATCGTCAACAGCGTTCCGATCCCGCCGACCGCCGGATCCCCCGCGAAGAGCGTTTCGAGATAGACCGGGACGAGCGCGCTCTGCCAGTCGTTGGCGTGGATCACCTGCGGCGTCCAGCCGAGCGCGCGGATCGCCTCGATCGCGCCGCGGCAGAAGAAGATGAAGCGCTCGCAGTTGTCGAGATAGTCGCCCTCGCCGCCACCGTAGAGTGCGGGCCGGTCGTAGTAGCGATCGTGGGCGAGGAAATAGATCGGGATGCCACCGCCCATGCGCCCCTCGAGCAACGCGCCCTCGGTCGTGCGCTCGCCGATCGGCACGCGGATGCGCGGCACCGCGGTCGACAGGGTCCCGTGGCGCTCGACCCCCCGATACTTGGGCATCAGCACCCGCACCTCGTGGCCGAGCGTCTCGAGCACGGTGGGCAGCGCGCCGGCGACGTCGGCGAGGCCGCCGGTCTTCGCGAACGGCTCGACCTCGGACGAGATCAGGAGAACGCGCAGAGGTTGCGTCACGTGGGCCTCCGGGGAATATGCCGGACTCATTATCCCCTCACCGCCGATGTTGTCAAACCTCTTCGAGGATCGACACGGCGATAGCGGTGACGTGGGAGCTGATCCGCTTCAGGTTGGTGAGCACGTCGAGGTGGATGTCGGACGTCTCGAGCGAATCCGCGCGCCCGGCCCGCAGCCGGGTCAGATGGGATTCGCGCAGCTCGCGCTCGCGCTGGCGGATGAGCGGCCGGCGATCGAGCACCTCCTGGGCGAGCCGGCGATCGTTCGCCGCGAACGCCGCGATCGTGCTCTCGAGGTTCTTGGAGATGAGCCCGTGGAACTCCAGCAGCTCAGCCCAGCCCTCGTCCGAGAACTTTCGCCCGTGATAGAGCTTTTTGCGGGCCAGCTCGATCAGGTTCTTGTCGATGATGTCGCCGACGTTCTCGAGGTTGCCGATCAGCGAGATCAGCGCGATCTCCTTGCGGGCGAGGTCGGCCGCCATCGTCTCCCGGTGGAGCCGCGCCAGGAAGAGCTTGATCTCGCGCTCGAGGAAGTCCACCTGGTCGTCGCGTCGCTCCACCTCCTCCAGCAGCTCCTGATCGTTCTGGCGGAAGACGTTGATCGTATCGCGGAGCATGCCCTGAACGACGTCGGCCATCCGGAGCGCTTCGCGGGTGGCCTGGCCCAGGCCGAGCGACGGCTGGCCGAGGGACCGCTCGTCGAGGTAGCGCGTGCGGAATGGGTTCTCGGCCTCGAGCCTGTCGGGCACCAGCGCCCGCACCGCCCGCACCGCCCACGGCGTGAACGGGAGAAACACGAGGCTGATGCCGACGTTGAAGAACGTGTGCGCGTTGGCGATCTGCCGGCCCGGGTCCCCCGCGGTGGTGACGACCCAGGCGGCGAACGGGCCGATGAACGGGAAGATCAGGATCACCCCGAGCACCTTGAAGGCGATGTGGGCCACCGCCACACGCTTCGCATCGGCGTTGGCGCCGATCGATGCCGCGAGGGCGGTCGCGCAAGTCCCCACGTTGGCGCCGAGCACGATCGCCACGGCCGCCGGGAGCGGGAGCAGCCCGTCGCCGCTGAGCGCGATTGCCACGCCGATCGTCGCGGCGGAGGACGCGACCGCGGCGCTGAAGCCCGCGCCGACGAGCAGCCCGGCGAGGGGGTTCTGGGCGAACGCGGCGAGCACCTCGAGGGCCAGCTCGTTCCGGTTGAGCGGCGCGACTCCGTCGACGATCAGTTTGAGCCCGAGAAAGAGCAGCCCGAAGCCGAGGACCGCATGCCCGATGTCCTTGGCCGCGCGCCGGCCGCCGAAGAGGATGAGCGCGACCCCGAGCACGATCAGGAGCGGCGCCAGGTCCGCGGCCCGGAACGCGATCAGCTGAACGGTGAACGTCGTCCCGAGGTCGGCGCCGAGGATGATCCCGAGCGTCTGGGGGAACGTCATGAGGCCTGCGGCGACGAAGCCGATCAGCATCACCGTGGTCGCCGACGACGACTGGATGATGGCGGTGACCGCGGCGCCCGAGGCGACGGCCACGAAGCGGTTCTTCGTCAGCCCCGTCAGGAGCGTCCGCAGGCGCCCGCCCGTGGCGCGCTGCAGGGCCTCGCCGGCGAGCCGGATGCCGTATAGCAGCAGCGCCACGCCGCCCAACAGCGCGAGGATCACGGCAGCAGGGTCCTCAGCATCCTGACGCGCAGCTCCGGTGGGCGGGGGAGCTTCACGCACCCGTCCTGATGGCGGCCTGTGCGGCTTCGAGACGCGCGAGCGTCTCGCCCTTGCCGAGCAACGCGAGGACCTGGAAGATCGGCGGCGAGGCGGTGCCGCCCGTCACGGCGAGCCTCGCAAGCTGGGCGAGATCGACGAGCTCGAGCGAGAGATCGGCAGCGAGCCCGCGGAAAAGCAGCTCGAGATGCTCGGCGTCGAAGTCGGCTTCCGCGCTGAGACGCTTGGCCAGGAGCGCGAGGCGCTCCCGGCCCTGGCGCGTGAAGAACTTCTTCGCCGCCTGCGGATCCCACCTGGTCGGCGCCTCGAAGTAGAACCGCCCGACCTCCACCATCTCGGCGAGGGTCTTCGCCCGCTCCTTCAGGGTGTCGGCCACACGCGCGAGCCATTCGCGATCGGCCGTCGGCCGGAGGCCGGCGCGCGCGATGAACGGCACCAGCGCCTCGGCGAGGCGCGCAGGCGGCGTCTGCTTGAGCCAGAGCTGGGACAGCCACCCGAGCTTCGCCGGATCGAACACCGCGGCTGACGACCCGACGTGCTTGAGATCGAAGTGCTCGATCAGCTCGGCGCGCGAGAAGACCTCCTGATCGCCGTGCGACCAGCCGAGCCGCGCGAGGTAGTTCACCATCGCCTCGGGCAGGATCCCGGCGTCGCGGAACGCCTGCACGGAGGTCGCCCCGTGGCGCTTCGAGAGGCGGCCCCGGTCGGCGCCCATGATCATTGGAATGTGGGCGAACTCGGGCAGCGGGTAGCCGAGCGCCGCGTAGCACAGCACCTGCTTCGGGGTATTCGAGAGGTGATCGTCGCCCCGGATGACGTGCGTGATGGCCATCGTCACATCGTCGACGACGACGCAAAAGTTGTAGGTCGGCACGCCGTCGGTGCGGACGAGGATCCAGTCGTCGAGCTGCGCGTGCGCGAACGCGACCGGCCCGTGGAGGAGATCCTGGACCACGGTTTCGCCCTCGCGCGGGATCTTGAGGCGCAGCGCGCCCCCGGTCAGGCCGCGCTCGCGGCAGCGACCGGAGTACCGGAAGGTCTCCCCCCGCCGCTGCGCCGCCTTGCGCCCCCCCTCGAGCTGCTCGGTCGAGCACTCGCAGTAATAGGCATGCCCGCTCGCCAGCAGGCGCTTAGATGTCCAAACGCTCGGTCTGCCGGTAGCCCGGGGTCGGCGGGCCCTCGTCCCAGTCGAGCCCGAGCCAGCGCATCGCGTCCAGGATCGACTCGATCGACTCGTCCGTCGACCGGGAGCGATCGGTGTCCTCGATCCGGAGCACGAACACGCCGCCATGGTGGCGCGCGAAGAGCCAGTTGAAGAGCGCCGTACGGGCGCTGCCGACGTGGAGATGACCGGTCGGGCTCGGCGGGAATCGAACGCGGATGGCGTCGGCCACCGTCAATACGTCCCGAACAGCCGGCCCCAGGGCGTCTCGGAGAACCGGCGGATCCGGGCCGCGCCCACGGTCGGATACCACAGGAAGTCGTGATACACGTTGGACGCGAACGGTGCCCACACGACGAGCGGCGAATGCAGCAGCAGCCGCTTGAGCGGCCGCAGCGGTCCCTTGCGGATCAGCTGGTCGCCCCAGATCACGAGGCTCCGGGTCGTCCTGAACCCCATGTCGGTGGCCGCCGCGTCGGCATCGCCGACGATCTCGATCTGCCGCGGATCCGCCACCCCGAGCCCGCGCTCGTGACACATCCTGAGATATGGGATCGCGAGCGGATCGAAGCCCATGATCTTCGCCGCGATCGCGTCGATCGCCACCTGGTCCGCCGACGCCAGGATCAGGTTGCCCACGCGCGGGACCATCGTGCGCGGCCCCGCGCCGTCCCCCATCACCGTGCCGTCCATCACCGCCAGGAGCGATGGATGCAGCTCGCGCTGCATGTACATGAGGTCGACCAGGACTTCGTGCATGAACTCGTGGGCGTAGTGGCGAACTTCCTTCAGGAGCCCCCCGAAGCTGTTCTTGATCGCGCCCGTGGTGACGCTGTGGCCATGAACCTTGACCGTCGGAGCGTGAAGAACGTTCTTGCCGACGTACATCTTCGGGATCTGGATGCCCTCGGGGAAGATGTCGTTGAGCTTCAGGAGCGGCGACTCGAACCGGTAGGTGATCCACTCGACCTCGGTCAGCGGGATGAACGGCAAACCGAACCGCTGGAGGATCGGCGTCCACTTGTTGTTGCGGGCGCCCCTCACAGGGTCCGTCACCACCGTCTTGTTCTCGACCGGATAGAGCTGCCGTTGGTCGTAACCGTCCTCGAGCAGCGCTCGGACGATCCCCTCGACCTGCCAGGGCTGGCTCGAGCACGCCGGGAAGTACTTGGTCCAGGAAAGGTTGAGCTTGAGGATCAGATCCTGGTCGCGCCGGAGAACCTGGTCGTACTTGACGAGCCGCATGAGCCGGCCGTAGTCGGCCACGACCGTCCCGGGGCGTGTCCGCAGCACCGCGACCTGGGCCGACATGCTCAGTCGTCCGCTCTCATGGGCTGAAATCCATGGTATCAGAAGCCGATGCGCCTTACGGAAGGTAGCCGGCTCCCGCCGCTCCAAACGCTGTCCGCGCTCGACTATCAGGTCGACCAGGTGCGCTTCGTCTGATGCCAGCCCGCTGAGGATTCTAGGCCTGGAGTCCCGCTGGATCCGTATAAACTCGCAGCGCGGTCGAGAGCAGCGTACCGTCGAGAGCAGGGCACGGTAGACGCGTGGCCCACTCGATAGCTCCTGGCCCGGGAGTGCGCCGTATCAGAAGCCGATGCGCTCGAAGATCACGCGCCCGTAGATGATCAGCAGCACGGCGCTCATCCATAGCAGCATGTTCAGCAGGAGCGCGCGGTCGTTCAGGAACAGCTCCGACGGGTTGCCGCCGAGCTGGCGGCGGTAGAGCAGGTACAGGTAGCGGAAGATGCCGTAGAGCGTGAACGGCAGCGTGGCCGGCAGCCACCGCGTATGAAACTTCGCGACGGTCTCGGGCGACATCGTGTAGAGCGCATACGCGGTGACCGTCGACGCCGTCACGACCGCGATCATCTGATCGAGCAGGCCCGCGCTGTACTCGGCGAGGATCGGACGGTGCCGCGCGGCCTCCGAGTCGAGCGCGACGTACTCGTGCCGCCGCTTGCCGAGCGCGAGGAACAGGGCGAGCAGGATCGTGCAGATGAGCAGCCAGCCGGAGATCTCCACACCGATCGCGAGGGCCCCGGCGACGGCGCGCAGGACGAAGCCCATCGACACCACGAGCACGTCGATGATGACCACGTGCTTGAGCCACGCCGAGTACGCGACCAGCAGGATCGCATAGCCGAGGGCGGCGAGACCGAAGCCGACCGAGAGCAGGAATGCGAGCGCCAGGCTGCCGACGAGCAGCGCGCCGGCGATCGTGAGCGCCGTCCGCGCCCTCAGCACTCCGGCGGCGACCGGGCGCGCGCGTTTCGTCGGGTGCAGCAGATCCTTCTCGCGGTCGGCGACGTCGTTCACGAGGTAAATGGCGCCCGACAGGGCGCAGAACAGGGCGAAGGCGGCCAGCGCCGGCCACACCAGCGGCGTGAAGAGCTTCTGCGCGAAGATCAGCGCCGCGAAGACGAAGAGATTCTTGACCCACTGCCGCGGGCGCAGCGAGGCCAGGACTGCGGTCAGCGGTGCCACGTCACGAGAGCGCCTGTCGCACGGCGCGGCTGACCGTCTCGATCTCGACGTCGGTGAGCTCGGGGAAACACGGCAGTGAGAGCACCTCGCGCGAGGCCTGCCACGCCGCCGGCCAGTCGGTGCGGAGTCCGCCGCGCTCGAAGAGCGGCTGACCCGGAATCGGCAACGGGTAGTGGGTGGCCGTGCCGACCCCGAGGTCGCCAAGCGTCTTCGCGAGCGCGTCGCGCTGGGCCGAGCGCACGGTGAACAGGTGGTACACGTGACGGGCGGGCGCGCGTTCGACCGGCAGCGACAGCCGCAGGCCCGCGAGCGACGAGCGGTAGCGGTCGGCGATCCGCCGCCGCGCCTCGGTCCACGCCGGCAGCCGCCGGAGCTTCACCCGGAGCATCGCCGCCTGCATCTCGTCGAGCCGGCTGCACCAGCCGAGCCGGACGTGACGGTAGCGCTCCGTGGCTCCGTGGTCCCGGAGCACGCGGAGACGCTCGGCGAGGTCGTCGCGGGTCGTGACGAGCATCCCGCCGTCGCCGCAGGCGCCCAGGTTCTTCGTCGGATAGAACGACAAACACGCGACGTCGCCCCACGACCCGACGGGAGCGCCCGCGTACGTCCCGCCAATCGCCTGCGCCGCGTCCTCGATGACCGCTACCTTCCGGGCGCGCGCGAGGGCGACGATCCGATCCATCGCCGCCGGATGGCCGTAGAGGTGCACCGGGATGACCGCCCGGGTGCGCGGCGTGAAGGCGCGTTCGATGCGAGACGGGTCGATCGCATACGTGTCCAGGTCGATGTCGGCAAAGACCGGGGTCGCGCCCGCCATCAGAACGGTCGACGCGGAGGCGATGAACGAGAAGGCGGGGGTGATCACCTCGTCGCCCGGCCCGATGTCGAGGGCCGCAAGGGCCAGCCGGAGCGCGTCGGTGCCGGAGCCGACGCCGATCCCGTGCCGGACGCCGCAGAGCGCGGCCACCTCCGACTCGAGCGCCCGCCCCTCCGCGCCGAGCACGAAACGGCTCGAGTCCAACACACGCGCGGCCGCGTCGAGCAGGTCCTGACGGAGGGCGGCATGCTGACGCCCGAGGTCGATCTGTGGGATCACGGACCGAATCCCGCCTGGGTCCCGATGGCGCCGATCCCGAGGAGGTCGACGCTGAACCGGAACTCGTGGTCCGCCCTGGGCGTCTGGGTGCCCGACGCGATGCTCGGGCCTGCCCGGTTGATGTACGTGAGCGCCAGGGCCCAGCACTGGAAGTGCAGGTCCGCGCCCACTCGGTTCTCGACGAAGACGCCCTTCTCCGCGTCCCAGTCCGACGAGCCGCGCAGGGCCAGGTATCGCGAGAGCCGCGCGCCGGCCTCGCCTCTGACGAACGAGATATTCGCGGACTTGTTCCACCGCGTCCCGATCGTGGCCGTGATGTCCTGCAGCTGGAGCCCGATGTCGGAGTTCACGCTCCGCAGCGCGTTCCCCGCGTAGACGCTGTACGCCGCGTCGGCGCGGAAGCGGAAGTAGCGGTTGGGATCGATGATCAGGTCGCCGGTGATGTCGCTGAAGGGCCGGGTCGAGGCGTCGGCGTCGAAGGTGTGCGAGACGAGGAAGCGCGCCAGCTCCCACTTGACCGGCCGCTCATCGGGGCCGGCGATCGTCTTCGCGAGGAGACGGTTCGTCAGCGAGTACGTGAACGCATTCCTCCGGGCGAGGGTATCGATGCCGTCCCACTGGGGGAGCTTGTCCTTGGCCACGCCGTCCGTGAACGTGTAGTTCACGCGCGGCTCGATCTGGTGGGACACCTGCGCGATCCCCGCGGCCTTGACATCATAGATCCGTGAGGCGCGGGCCTCGAAATCCGTTCCCGTCTCCCCGAGGACCCGCGTCCGAACCGCGTCGGTCGTCAGCTCGACGACCCGATCCTCGCGATAGACCGTTTTCGAGCCGACGACCTTCTGGTCGTACGTCGTCGCGCGGACGCCTACGAACGGGGTGAACGTGAGCGTCCCGTAGGTCCGGATCGGGACGAGGGCGCGGGGGTGAAGATCGAGGCGCGAGCCCTCGGAACCGACCTCGCGGACGAAGTGGACGGCGCTCGACTCGAGCTCCCAGAGCGCCCGGGGCACGCCGGGCACCGGTTGCCTCACGCTCGTCAGCCTGAGGTCCGGCAGCCGCTGGAGCTCGACCGATCGCGGCGTCGTCAGGTCCTGGTACCAGAAAAAGTTGCCGACGAAGTTCCACTGCTGCCAGCTCTTCGTGATGAACACGTTCGAGTCGGTCCGCTGCAGCGATCGCTCGAAGAGACGGTCGCCGTACTCGCGAAACAGATCGTCGTCGCTCGCGTGGTTGATGTCTGCTTTGAACGACAGACCGGGGCCGATCGTCCAGTTGTGCGCGAGCTTGAAATACCCGCGCACGTCGTCCCTCAGCTCGGTCTCGTCGACGAAGAACCCGGTCGCCGTGCCCTGCGCCCGCCCCGAGAGGATGTACCGGTACTCGGCGTTCGCGCCGACACCCCGCGCGGAGTAGGCGTCGAGCGCGACGGTCAAGTCCTGGCTGTCGGAGATCGCCCAGAAGAACGGGACCTTGGCGAAGTACCCCTTGAGCGTGGAATTCCCGTACGTCGGAGGAAGGAAGCCGGTCTGGCGTTCCCGGCGAAGCGCCGCCGCGAAGACCGGAATGAACGGGATCACCGGGACCTTCCGCACCCAGAAGGACGCGTTCTGGCCGAACACATAGTTGTCGAAGTCGACGGTGCCCGAGCCGAAGTGGACGGACCAGAGCGGCGGATCATCCTCGCAGGTGGTCAACACCCCGCGGTAGATCTTGTACAGGCTTTCGTCGAGCCGCTCCATCCGCTCTCCGGAGAGCCGATAGTACGGGGCGGAGAAGGCTCTGGCGTTGTAGACGACGCCCGTGCCGTTCTTGAGGTTGTAGTCGAGCCGTTCGCCGGTCAACTGATCCTGACCGTCGTAGAACACGACGTGCCCGGTGGCGACCGCGTCGCCCGTCGGCC